>JAFUBA010000137.1 GCA_017460395.1 Clostridia bacterium
AATTGAGAGCAAAATCAGTACGTGAATTTTACCTATAACCGGTGTCATATTTCCTAATTACAGCGGTTCAGTTTGTCCGATCCCTTTAGATTCTGTGCGGATTGGCAAGTATTATTAGTAAAAAACTTCTAAAAAATCACATCATAAAGCGCGGGATCCACGCTGGAGAGTGTGGCAAGATAGATGATGGTGCCCCAGCCGGCTTCCTGCCAGATGCCGCTGGCCACATAGATGGTGCGGAAGGCGGCGGATTCAGTAAGGAAGTCGATCTGTGTGCCGGCGATCAGGTTGATCAGGCCGCCGGAGGGAGAAAGGAAGATGCGCAGCATACCGCAGATAACCATGGTGGAGATGAAGTGCGGCGCATAGATGACGGTCTGCACGGTGCGCTTGAGCTTGGCAAAGCGAAGCTGATTGAGCACAAGAGAGAGGATAATCGGCACCGGGAATCCCCACAGGAGACTGTAGAGACTCAGAAGCACAGTGTTCCAAAGCATTCTGTCGAAGGTGGGCGCTCTGAAGAAGCGCTCAAACCACTTCCAGCCAGCCCATGGACTTCCTGAGATACCCAGGCCCGGGTTGTAGTTGCAGAAGGCGATCTGAATGCCGTACATGGGGCCATACTTGTAGATGATGGTGATGACCACCGGGATCAGCAACAGGACGTACAGCTGCCAGCAGTCAGCCATGCGTCGGCCCAGACTTTTCCGATAGACCTTCATCGCTGGTTTGGCTGCAGAAGTCATAAGCATTCCTCCTTTTTGATTATTTCATGAAATATATCGTGAAACGTTTCATGAAGATGTATTCATGTTACCACGCTACCTAGGGGATGTCAACCGCAATTTTGACGGTTTGAGAAAGAAATTTTTCCGAGAGTGACATTCGTTGGACGGAAAGAACAAATAAGATGGCTTCGTAGATGCATAAATCAGAGTGAAACGATTCAGGAACAACTACATGATTTGATCAATATCTCTTTACATGATCACTGGCCAATGGTACAATCCGATTGCAGATAACCACTCATATTTCAGGGAACGTTTCAGAGCGTAATTGGCGCTGTTTCATGAGCATGAGCTGTATCCAATCAATATATGAAAGCATTTATCGCGCAGACACGAAGCGATTCAATGAACATGAATGAAGCAGATCTTGCAGGAAGGAGCCTGATGCTGTGGCAAAGGAGAAAAATGCGCCGACCATGTCTGATGTGGCGCGGGAGGCGGGTGTGGCCCTCGGTACCGTCTCGCGGGTGGTCAACGGGCAGACGGTGGGCGACGAGTTCAGAAAAAAGGTAGAGGATGCGATCGCGCGTCTGGGTTATCAGTACAATAACAGCGGACGTTCCCTCAGGACCGGAAGCACAAACACGATCGCCCTGATCATCCCCAACACCATCCATCCTTATTTTGCCCTGCTCACGCACCACGTGAACATGGCCCTGGAGAAGCGGAACTACCGGATGCTTCTGTGCTTTACGGAGTATGACAACGACAGGGAAACTGAATTCATTCAGATGGCGAAACAGAACCAGGTGGATGGGATCATCGCCCTGACCTACAATCCCAACCTTCGTATTCCGGATGGCATTCCGTTTGTGACCATCGACCGCTTCTTTTCTACCTCCGTGCCGTGTATTGCGGCGGATAATTTCGGGGGCGGATGGCTGGCTGCCCACAAGCTGCAGGAATTCGGCTGCAGGAACCTGGCCTTCATCCGGACCGGTTCAACCCTCACCAATGAGCCCAGCAAGCGAAAAGACGGGTTCATCAGCGCCTGTGTGGACATGAATCTTCCCTTTGAGACGATGATTCTTGAGGACGGGCAGCCCTTTGAGCAGATTGAGACATTTCTGGACAGCCACATTCAGGATGGAAAGCTGTCCTTTGACGGACTGTTCATCGGGACAGACTATCTGGCCTGGCAGGTGATCCAGGCGCTCAGGAAAAAGAAGATCCGGGTGCCGGAGGATGTGCAGGTGATCGGTTTTGACGGACTGCGCATGCTTGGGAACCTCGGCCGGGTGGTGTCCACGATCGTGCAGCCGGTGGAGGAGATCGCGGAGACCTGCGTGAGTACTGTGCTCTCGCACCATCTGTCCAACGTCCCGTCCCTCATCTGCCTGCCGGTCAAATATGAATTTGGCGGCACCACAAGGGAAGGTAACGTGCAGTAAGACACGGAGAAATATGGAGGAGGAATCACCTTGTTTGATGTTGTGGCTCTTGGTGAACTGCTGATTGATTTTGCACCCCGGTCTGTGAATGACCAGGGCTATCCGACCTTGGCCGCCAACCCTGGCGGTGCACCCGGCAACTTTCTTGCGGCCCTGAACAAGTACGGGTGCTCGACTGCCATGATCGGGAAGGTCGGGGATGACATGTTCGGACGCCTCCTGGTGAAGACATTGAAGGAGGCGGGTATTGATGTGCAAGGTGTCAGGGTGGATCCTGATGTGTTCACCACCCTTGCGTTCGTCTCCCTCGATGAGAGTGGCAACCGGGATTTCAGCTTTGCGAGAAAACCCGGGGCGGATACATGTCTCAGGGAAGACGAGGTAGACGAAACCTTGATTGCAGACAGCCGTGTCTTCCACTTTGGTACTCTGTCTCTGACAGATGAGCCCGTAGCCTCGGCGACGAAGCGTGCCATCCGGACGGCCAGGGACAAAGGCATCCTGATCAGCCTTGACCCGAACCTGCGCAAGCCCCTCTGGAAAAGGGAAGAGGACGCGAAAGCTGCCATCGAGTGGAGCCTCAGGCAGGCGGACATTGTGAAAATCAGCGATGAGGAGATCGAGTATCTGTGGGGCCTGACGCCCGAGCAGGGCGCGACGCGGCTCCTTCGCGACTACGGTGTCTCCCTGGTCTATGCGACCCTCGGACCGAAGGGCTGCTATGCCGCCACAGAGAACGTGCAGGTGACGGTCGAGAGCCCGAAGGGCATTCATGTGGTGGATACCACAGGTGCCGGGGACATCTTTGGCGGAAGCGCCATGAGCAGATTTCTGCATCTCGGGAAGAAGCCGCAGGAGCTCAGTGAGGCGGAGGTACAGGACATCGTACGCTTTGCCTGCACGGCGGCGAGCCTTTCCACCCAGAAGCACGGCGGCATCACCAGTGTCCCGGATCTGAAGGATGTGGAGGCCTTTCTGTAAATCAAAAAAAGCTCCGGAATGCGAAAACATTCCGGAGCTTTTCGAAACAGTCACTCGGGGTCCTGCATCAACAGCTGCTCTTTGTTGAAATCCTGGACAACGGAGACGGGCTTGACGGTGAGCTCCACCCAGGAAGGCAGGAACCCACTGCGGATGGCGTTTCGGACAGAGGGAATATTGGACCAGGCAGAGCAGTAAAAGGGAACCTTGCCGCGGTTCAGGATTTCCCTGGCCAGTCGGGCCGTGAGCGAGGAGGCGATCCCAAGGTGGCGATATGCGGGCAGTACGTCGATGCCGATCTGCCACATCTCCTCGCAGTCCCGGGAGCATGCAGCGAGGCCCACCAGATGTCCATCCTCATAGGCGCCGACGCCAAGCACGTCCAGCTCCTTTCGATCCTCGCACAGGGCATTGCTCCACTCGGGAAGGTAGAGACTTTGAAAGTCTTCCTGGTACAGGAGCCTTGCTTCCA
Source organism: Clostridia bacterium (assembly GCA_017460395.1). Taxonomy (GTDB): domain Bacteria; phylum Bacillota; class Clostridia; order Christensenellales; family Aristaeellaceae; genus UBA2943. The sequence continues at coordinate 3,633 of JAFUBA010000137.1, forward strand.
CAGGGCAGGTGAGGGAGGGGATGCCGGCAGGCGAGGGAAGGTAATATTCTGCCATGAAACAGGTGGTGTATCCCTTTTTCTCAAGTTTTTGGTTCAGGGCATAGAGCGACGGTGTCTCAAAACAGTGGTAGAAATCCTCCCGTTGAATATAGGCGGATATCTCTTCCTGAACATCCGGCGCGACGCCTGCCACGATATTGTGTCCGTAGGAGACAAGATGTGCGGTCATCGGCTCTTTCAGGTACCGACGGGCACCTGGTCCCATAAGGAAGGGGACAAGCACGGGATGATCTGCAAGAAAATCGTCTGCACTGCAGCCCATGTCTTCTGCGGACTGCTGCATGGCGGTCTGAAGAATATCATGATGCGTCATTCTCGAGTCCTGCTTTCTGGATGAAATTTGTTCTTCCAATAAATCATGGTAGCCTCTCCTGCTATCCTGCGCAAGGACCGCTGATTGACAAACGCCGGCATGCTTTCTAAGATCCTATCTATCACAGGAGCCGAGAACGGCTGGAGGTTTTGTATGAACAGGGGATGGCGTTTTCTCTCGATACTTACAGTCCTGGTACTTTTGCTCTGCGCATCTTTTCCTGCACGCTCTGAGGGCCGGGTCATCAACGAACTGAACATGAAGAGCGGGGAGGAGCATTATACCTTCCCGGAGGATGCTGAGCTGCTGGAAATCTATCTGCCCTCGATCCTGGGGTCTGACTGTGCGATCCTTCGCATGGGCGATGAGACCATGATGATCGATGCTTCCTACGATTCGCACTGCCGCCTGGGCGTGGTGCCGGCACTGGAAGCACTGGGGCTCAGTCACATTCAGAATGCCTTTGTCTCCCACCCTCACGATGACCACATGAAGGGCTTCTGGAACCTGGTGGATATGGGCTATACCTTTGATCGGCTGTCCATCAGCTTCTCGGAGAACTGGAACTGGTTTTCTGCCAATACTGTCCGGGCGATGAAGAGCATTGGTGCCGAGATTGTCATGATGGAGGATGGGGAAGAGTTTGACTTTGGCAAGGCCCATGTCCGCTTCCTGAAGCGGCAGCGAAGCGATTTTACCGAGAATAACCTCAGCGGCATGCTGCACATCACCTATGGCAACTGCACCTACTTCTCCCCGGGGGATATTGAGAACCGGGCTCAGGAGGTCCTGATGCAGACCCTGCCGGACTGGAGCCTTCAGTCCGATATCCTCAAGTACCCGCACCATGGCTATGCACCCATCAATGCGGATCTCCTGGAAATCCTGGATCCCGAGCTTGTGATCATCAACGGACAGATGAGCGGAACCCAGGATTCCATCGCACAGATGAACCGCAGGAACATCCCGTGGACGAGGCAGTACCCGGAGGCTATCGAGATGCTGACCGACGGAAATGTCTGGGTTGTGCGGCACCCTGCCTGGGGCTCAAGGTGAAACTGATGGATAATGGCGCTGAAGTACCTGGAGGAAAAAGATGGCACAGACTGTGAACGAAAGCATGCATCTGGAGGCAAATGACTGGCTGCAGGAGGCAACGCAGCCGGTCTGTGACAGGCTCACACGGCTTGGAAGAATCAGGCTCGCATCCATGTACCGCAAGTGCTTCCGAAGCACCTGGGATACGACCCTGCAGTGGTCAGATGATTCCGTCTTCCTGATCACCGGCGACATCCCTGCCATGTGGCTTCGGGATTCATCCGCGCAGGTCTATCACTATGTCCCGCATGCAGCGAAATATCCCGAGGTCAGCAGGACGATTCTGGGCCTTCTTCGGCGGCACTGTCAGTACATTGTGCTGGACCCGTACACCAACGCCTTCAACCGGGAAGGGAATGGGCGGCATGGGTACCAGGACAGGACCAGCTGGAGCGAGGAGCAGGAAAAGTGGATCTGGGAGCGCAAGTATGAGATCGACTCCCTCTGTTATCCCATTCGCCTGGCGCATGCCTTCTGGAAGGCGACGGGGGATACCACATGGATGGATGACCTGTTCATGAGGGCGGTTCAGACGATTCTTTTCACCTGGGAGACCGAGCAGCACCACGGGACACGGTCGCCCTACTATTTTGAACGTTCGGACTGCCCGCCCTCAGATACCCTCCCTCGGGAGGGTAAAGGACAGATCGTGGGGGACACCGGCATGACCTGGAGCGGCTTTCGTCCGAGTGATGATGCGTGCCAATACGGGTACCTGATCCCCTCCAACTTCTTTGCGGTGAAGAGCCTTGAGCAGATGGAGGAAATGATCCATGTACTTGCACCTGATGAAGCACTGGAAAAGAGGATCCGAGTGCTCAGGGAAGAGATTCTCTCGGGCATCGAAAAATATGCGACCGTGGAAACTGCGGACTTTGGCCGGGTGTATGCCTATGAAGTGGATGGCCTTGGAAAATTCAATCTCATGGACGATGCCAATGTGCCGAGCCTCCTGAGTCTCCCGTATCTTGGGTGCGTAGATGCAAAGGATGAAACGTACCGGAACACACGTCGCATGGTGCTGAGCAGAAAGAATCCCTACTATTATGAGGGCACTGCGGCCCGGGGTATCGGCAGCCCGCATACGCCGAAGGACCATGTATGGCCCATCTCCCTGTGCATCCAGGGTCTGACGAGCGAGGATCCGGAGGAAATCCGGGCACTGCTGGACATGCTGGAGCATCTGGATGCCGGCACCGGACTCATGCACGAGGGCGTGCATGTGGATGACCCCGCACGCTATACCAGGGACTGGTTCGCCTGGGCCAATTCGATCTTCAGCGAGTTTGTGGAAAAGGCAGTCGGCTACCTTCACTGAAATGCACACAGAAAACGCGCCATCCGTCATGCGGATGGCGCGTTGTGTTATGGAAAAAAGTTTCAGGGAAACAGGATGGACAGACCCACAAAAATAACCCCGCAGAGGACATCTGAAAACAGGAGACAGAGGTGCCGCTCGTCGTCCGACAGTTCTCCGTAGCGCTCAGGCTTTTCATCGATGTAGTCGATCAGATCGCCGGTGGACGGGCGCTTTGGGCGGTCCAGCACGTGCCGCATCTGTTCAAGCCGTGGAAGCTTCATGCCGTCCAGCTGCAGGAAGCTGAGCCATGCACCGAGAAAGAGAAGCGCCGCGGCGAGGAGAAAGAGCCAGGAGCGAAGCGCCCTGTCTGTCAGAAGAAAGGCAATGTGTGACACGAGAAGGGAGAGAAACAGTCCCCACATGATGCGGGTGAAGCTCATATAGATAAGGGGCCTCACAAGAAAGGTGTCCCAGAGCTCGCGGAATTTCTTCATGCCATGCCTCCCCAATTCCATCAGGACAATGTCCTGTACAGGATGGATTCTATGACGCAGAAGGCAGTTTTGCAAGTTCAAATGAAAAAAATGCATTTTCTGAATACCTCACAAAACTGGATACATTGCAGATAGAAACCTCCCTTAGAATTATCCGGATACCAGGAAAACAAGGAAATTCGCGGGGAGGTGAGAACACACGTGGAAAAACAATTCAACTGTATACATTGTACTTTCTGTGTCTTTCGGGGGTATAAAAATGCATATGTATTGACAGAATGATGCAATTTCTGTATGCTGAAACCTACATGAAAAGAAAGAATGCAAAAGCTTGTCATGATTTCTTTTTGTTAGGAGGAATGGCGACTTGTTCGCCTGATCCGGGTGCTGTTTTTACAAGTGCATACATGAAAAGGAGGAAACCCGATGAAGAAGCTGCTTTCCCTTGCACTGTGCCTGACGATGCTCCTGTCCATGGTCATTGTCTCCACCGCCGGTGCTGCCGAAATCAAGGACTTCGATACGTATGAAGTGACCGCCAACGAAGTGGAAACCTGGTGCCTTCAGTACTCCCAGGCCGCCCGCGACCTGAACGTGCTGTGCAACCTGGTGGACGGTCTTCTGACCAACAATGCGGCGGGCGATCTGGTGCCCAACGCGGCCAAGTCCTACGAGTCTGAGGACGGCGGCAAGACCTGGACCTTCACGCTCAACGACAACATGACATGGGTCGACGTGAACGGCGAGATCAAGGCCGAAGTCACCTCTGAAGACTGGCTGACCGGTCTTGAATGGGTGTTGAACTATGCCAAGAATGACGCCGCCAACACCTCTATGCCCAAGCAGATGATCGTGGGCGCCACCGAGTACTACGATTACACCAAGGCGCTGGCCGAGTCCGATGGCCCCGAAGCCGCTCAGGCTCTGACCTACAAGGACAAGTTTGCCGAGCTGGTCGGCATCTCCGCACCCGATGCAAAGACCGTCGTCTACACCTGCATTGGCCAGCTGCCCTATTTCCCCTCTGTGGCCACCTACAACTGCCTGTATCCCGCGCCCACCGCTCAGATCGCTGAGATCGGCGTGGAAGGCTACAAGTCCGTGCTGCCCGAGACCATGTGGTACTCCGGTCCCTACACCGTGACCTCCTTCATCTCCGGCAACGAGAAGATCCTCACCAAGAACCCCAACTACTGGAACGATGCCGGCGTGAAGCGCTTTGACACCGTGACCATCCACATGGTGGAATCCCAGGATGTGGCCTATCAGCTGTTCCAGACCGGCGAGCTGGATCATGTGACCCTGTCTGAATCCACCCTGAAGACCATCTCCGATAACGCCAGCCATGAATTCCACAACAATCTCGTGGAAGCCCGCCCCACCAAGTACTCCTATGTCGTGCATCTGAACTACGACAAGAAGAACGAGGACGGCACCGACGATATCAACTGGAACTATGCGGTTGCCAACAAGAATTTCCGTCTGTCCCTGCTCTACGGCATTGACTGGACCACCCGTCTTGCCCGCATCAATTCCATCAACCCCCTGAGCTGCGAGAACTACATCTATACCGGCAATAACCTGTGCTTCACCTCCGACGGCACCGACTACACCCAGCTGGTGCGCAACGAGCTCGGCATTGATTATGACCGTGAAGTGTACAACCGCTATGATGCAGACAAGACTGCGGAATATAAGGCAAAGGCCATCGAAGAGCTGACCGCTCTGGGCGTGAACTTCCCCGTGGAGATGGTGCTCTGGTACAAGGCTGACAACTCCACCGAGTATGAAAATGACCTGGTGCTGCAGCAGGCTGTGTCCGATACGCTGGGCGACGACTATGTGAAGATCGTCCTCAAGAGCTACATCACCAACCCCACCACCGAGGTCCGCAATCCCCGCCTCTTCTCCATCTACTTCTCCGGCTGGGGCGCAGACTTTGCCGATCCCATCAACTTCCTGGGCCAGGAAATCTGGGATGACAACGCCTATTTCACCACGACCTATGCTCACTTCGACGAGCTGGATCCCGAGAATCCTGCCTTCACCGATGTGGTCAATACCGTCACCGAGTTCACCGAGATGGTGAATGCTGCCGATGCCAACACCACCGACATCGATCAGCGCTACGCCGACTTTGCCAAGGCTGAGGCATTCTTCCTCAACAACGCCCTTGAGATCCCCTGCTACTACATGATCCAGTGGGAGCTCACCTGCGTGAACAACTACAGCAAGGTTTACAGCATGTACGGCATGCAGGCTTACCGCTATGTGAACTGGGAGACCAACGACCAGATCTACACCACTGCGGAAGCTGCTGAGCTGGCTGCCAAGTAAGTAATTTCTGTATGAGATTCAGGGCGGTTCTTCACACAAAGAACCGCCCTGAATTGGTTCAGGCGGTTGTGAGGGAAGAGCGATTCCATGAGGATCCCTCTTCCCTCACAATCCAAAATACTCTTGTTGGAGGTGCTGCAAGTGGTCAAATACATCCTCAAGCGTCTGTTTCAGTCGCTGTTTACCGTGCTTCTGGTGGTCACCATCGTCTTCCTGCTGCTCCGCCTCATGCCCACGGATTATTACTTCACTGAGGACGAACTCATGAAGCTGCCTCAGGAAGTCCTCAATGACCGTCTGCAGGCGGCCGGTCTTCTGGATCCGCCCCTGGTGCAGCTGGGTAGATTCTACCGGGACCTGTTTACCAAGTTTGACCTTGGGACCAGCCGGCGTGTGCAGGCCAATCAACCGGTGGTGAAGGTCATCGCAGGAAAGTTTGGTATCTCGATGCAGATGGGCCTGATCGCGCTTGCCATATCGATCGTTTTGGGCGTCGTGATCGGCGTATTGCAGGCGAGGTTCAAGGACGGGGTCCTCGATCACATTGGGACGGGCTATACCGTGTTTGTGAACGCGGTGCCGCACCTGGTGACCTACTCTCTGGTGCTGGCCTTTGGCGCGAGGGTCCTGGGCCTTCCGTCCATGTATTCGGCAAGAAAGCTGCCGTTGTCCATGTATCTTCCCATCTTCTGCCTGTCCATCGGGTCCACGGCCTATTACATGCTCTGGACGCGCCGGTACATGGTGGATGAACTGAACAAGGACTATATCCGCCTGGCCAAGCTCAAGGGCCTTTCCACCCGCAAGGTCATGTTCCGCCATGTGCTGAAAAATGCCTTTGTGCCGCTGGTGCAGTATCTCCCATACTCGATTCTTCTGACCGTCGGCGGGTCCCTTCTGGTGGAGCGCTTCTTCTCCGTGCCCGGTATGGGCCCGCTGCTCACGGATTCCATCGGGCGGTATGACACGAACCTTGTGCAGGCGCTGGTGATGCTCTATGCCACCATGGGCATTCTGGGCGTCTTTCTCGGCGATCTTCTCATGGCCCTGGTGGATCCGAGAATCAGTCTGACAGGGAAGGGGGACGTGAGGTAACCATGGCAAAGAATACACAGAAGAAAATGCCAAAGCCGGAACATGAAAAGACGGTCCAGGAACTGGAAACGCCTGTCCCGGACCTAAGCGTCGACTATTCCACGGTGGATCACGAGCCCAAAAAGGAGCGTCCCATGGGACGCGAGCACCTGAGAAGCCGTGACGTGATGCCGGAAAAACAGCTCTTTGAATTTGCAGAGTATAAGCCGCAGGAAGCGGAGAGAACCGGATATTCCAACTATTCCTACTGGAAGAGTGTGTGGCAGAACTTCCTCAAGAAGCGCTCGGCCGTGGTCATGTCCCTGGTCTTCCTGGCGCTGTTCCTGTTTACATTCATCGCGCCTGCGATCTCAAAGTATGATGTGAACAGCCTGCGCGTGGATGCAAACCTGGCCTTCATCAGCCCCAACGGCGAGTACTGGTTCGGCACCGACAACCTCGGCCGCGACTACTGGTCCCAGGTCTGGTACGCCACGAGGGCGTCCATCATCCTGGCGGTCTCCGTGTCCTTCGGCCAGATCATCCTGGGCGTCATCATCGGCCTCGTGTGGGGCTATGTGAGAAAGCTGGACCGGTTCTTTACAGAACTCTATAACCTCGTGGACAACGTGCCGGTCATCATCTACATGACGCTGATTGCCATGATGCTGGACAAGTCCATGCTGACCATGGGAATCGCCATGATCCTCTTTAACTGGCTCGGGACGGCGAGAAACGTCCGAAACCTCGTGCTCATGTACCGGGATCGCGAGTATAACCTGGCCTCCCGCTGCCTTGGCACGAAGCTTGGAAGGATCCTGTTCAGGAATATCTTCCCTTACCTTATTTCCATGATCATCCTGCGCCTGGCCCTGGCGATCCCGGGCACCATCGCGTATGAGACGACGCTGACCTATCTCGGCCTCATGGACGTGAGCATGCCCTCCCTTGGCATTCTCCTTCGCAACTCCAGAAACTTCTTCCTGGATTATCCGTATATCCTGATCTTCCCGGCGATCATCGTGTCGATCATCACCATCACGTTCTATCTTGTGGGCAATGCGTTCTCTGACGCGTGCGACCCGAGAAATCATCTGTGAGGAGGGCTGAAACCATGAGTGAAAAAAACATTCAGGCCGTGGATTTCGATGCCCGTGCCGAACAGATTCTGGCCCGTGAGCCGCTCCTGAGCGCACAGGATGTGGAAGTGACCTTTACCCTGCGCGGCAACAAGCTCACCGCCATCAGGCGGACCAGCCTGGATCTCTATGAGGGTGAAACGCTGGCCATCGTGGGGGAGAGCGGCTCCGGGAAGAGCGTCTTCACCAAGTGCTTCGTGGGCATGCTGGACAAAAACGGCGAGATCACCCACGGGTCCATCATGTACGATGGGAAAGACCTGACCAAGCTTACCGAGAAGGAATGGCTGAAGGTCCGCGGCAAGAAGATTGCCATGGTGACCCAGGATCCCATGACCAGCCTGAACCCCTTAAAGACGGTGGGACGGCAGATACAGGAGGCGGTGGAACTCCACCAGGGGCTCCGGGGCCGGGCCGCCAGGCAGGAGACCTACAGGATCCTGGAGTCCGTCGGCATCTCGGATCCGCAGCGGCGCTATCGCCAGTATCCCCATGAGTTCTCCGGCGGCATGCGCCAGAGGGTTGTCATCGCCATCGCCGTGGCCTGCCGTCCCCAGATCCTGATCTGCGATGAGCCCACCACAGCGCTGGACGTGACCATCCAGGCCCAGATCCTGGCCCTGATCCGTCGGCTCCAGAAAGAGCAGAACATGACCATCATCTACATCACACACGACCTGGGTGTGGTCGCCAATGTGGCGGACCGTGTGGCGGTCATGTACGGCGGGCAGATCATCGAGATCGGCATGGCCAACGAGGTCTTCTTTGATCCCTGGCATCCCTACACCTGGGCACTGCTGTCGGCCCTCCCTCAGCTGGGCGTCAAGGGCGAAAAGCTGCCGGCCATCGATGGCACACCGCCAAACCTGTTCAACAAGATCCAGGGCGATGCTTTCGCACCGAGAAACCGCTATGCGCTCAACATCGATTTCCTGGAGGAGCCGCCCACCTATGATGTTACCGCCACCCATGCCGTGAAGGCCTGGCTGCGTGACCCGCGCGCACCGAAGGTGGAGCAGCCCCATGCGATCCGACGCCTCGAGGAGCAGCAGGGAAAACCCCTGGTCACAGAGGCGGCATCCTATCATCCCCATCTGGATCCGAACCGCGAGCCGCTGGTGGAAGTGAAGGACATGCAGGTGACCTTTGGCAGCGGACGCAAGAAGTTCGTGGCCGTGGATCATGTGAACTTTACAATCTACAAGGGCGAGACATTCTCTCTCGTCGGCGAGAGCGGCTCCGGCAAGACGACCATTGGACGAGCCATCGTTCGCATCAATCCCATCACCAGCGGTGAGGTGCTCTTCCGCGGGGAGAGAATCTCCGGAAAAATCTCCAGGGAGATGGATACCAAGGTGATCCGCTCCATGCAGATGATCTTCCAGGATCCCATGGCAAGCCTGAACGAGCGCGCCAAGGTGGACTACATTATTTCGGAAGGCCTGTATAATTTCCATCTCTACAAGGATGAGCAGGAACGCCAGGAAAAGGTGCAGAAGGTGCTGCAGGAAGTGGGTCTTCTGCCTGAGTTCTCCTCCCGCTTCCCGCATGAATTTTCCGGCGGCCAGAGGCAGAGAATCGGCATCGCCAGGAGCCTGATCATGCAACCGGAATTCATTGTGGCAGATGAACCGATCTCGGCCCTGGACGTGTCCATCCGTGCCCAGGTGCTGAATCTACTGAACGAAATGAAGAAGAGCAGGGGACTGACCTACCTGTTCATCGCCCATGACCTGTCGGTGGTTCGCTTCATTTCCGACCGCATCGCGGTCATTCATAAGGGCAGGATTGTGGAGCTGGCTGAATCGGAAGAGCTCTTCCGGCATCCGCTGCATCCCTACACCAAGGCCCTGCTCTCCGCTGTGCCGAACCCGAACCCGTACCTGGAGCGCGCCAAGACGCTGCAGGTATATGATCCCTCTGTCCACGATTATTCGGTGGACAAGCCCGTGTGGGAGGAAATCATCCCGGACCACTTCGTGTGGGGCAATGTGCGCGAGCTGGACGGATACAGAAGGGAAATTGAAAACTGATGACCCGGGGCAGCCGTTTGGCTGCCTCTTTTCCTGTTTCAGGGAATGCTCCCTGAAAGTTAACATTCAGTTATTCTTTCTGTCATACGATGCACGGGCTGCATTGAAAAGAAGCAGCCACACTTTCCGGGAGGGGAAGACCTATGAGTCAGAATCAGGCAGGCGCAAAGCGCAGGCATAAACGGCGCTGGATCATACCGCTGATCATCCTGCTGCTTGCAGGCGGATTTTTCTTTCTTCGGGGCATCGCAGCGAGAGGGCCTCTGGCCTATACGACGGTCCCGGTGACCAGAGGCGATCTGGAGGTACTCTTCAGCTTCACTGGCAACATCCATGCACCAAACAGTGAGACCATGCAGGCTGCATCTTCCGCCACCGTGCGTGATGTGTATGTGGAGGCAAACCAGGAGGTCAGAAAGGGCGACCGGATCCTTAGGCTGGATGACGGGACGATCTGGAAGGCACAGCTGGACGGCGAGGTGACCGTGCTGGATGTGCAGCCGGGCGACTATGTGTCTCAGGGCAGGACCATGGCCGTGATCACGGACCTTCACCGCATGGAGGTGGAGATCCAGGTGGATGAATATGACGTGGGCGCCATCACCCTGGGAAAGGAAGTATCTGTGTATGCCGTCGCTGCGGACGAGACGAGCCGGGGGACGATCGTGGCTTTCAATAAGCAGGGAACCCACGGGAGCCAGCTGACCAGCTACACTGCGACCGTGGCCGTGGAGGAGATGGAGCATGCCCTGCCCGGCATGCAGGTGGAGGTAACACTGGTGAAGGACAGGGCCGAGCGCGTTCTGCTGCTCCCGAAGGAAGCTGTCCGATTCACAGAGAGCAATACGCCCTATGTGTACCTGAGCTCCTCCGATGGCTCCCTGCTTACCCAGAGCATCACCACGGGCATCACGGATGGAGTGAATGTGGAGATCACCGGCGGACTCATGGAAGGGTCAAACGTGGTGGTCCAGCAGACAGGATCCTCCGGTGCCTTCCTGTACGGGCAGGGTGCTGACAGGTTCGGCCAGGGCAGATTTCGTTAGGAGGGCGGTGTACGGTGAGTGAAACCTACTTTGCCATGCGGGATATCTGTAAGTCCTACCATGTCGGCGATGAAGACCAGATGGTACTCAGGCACGTGAACCTGTCGATTGAGGAGGGGGAGTTCCTCTCGATTCTCGGTCCCTCCGGCTCCGGCAAGTCCACCATGATGAACATCATCGGATGCCTGGATGTGCCGACGAGCGGGGAGTATATCCTCAGGGACCGGAACGTGGGAGAGCTTGATCAGCACCAGCTGGCGCAGATCCGCTGCCACGAGATCGGCTTCATCTTTCAGCAGTTCCAGCTCCTGCCAAGACTGGATGCCATGCGAAACGTGGAGCTGCCGCTCATCTATGCGGGTGTTTCCCGCGGCGAGCGGCGACAGCGGGCCGAGGAGACGCTCTGCCGGGTGGGACTGAAGGACAGACTGCACCATTATCCCAATCAGCTCTCCGGCGGCCAGCAGCAGAGGGTCGCCATCGCCAGAGCCCTGGCCTCCGATCCCACGATCCTCCTGGCGGATGAGCCCACGGGCGCCCTGGATCAGACGACAGGCCATCAGGTGATGGATCTCTTCCAGGAGCTCAACGGAGAAGGCCGTACGATCATCATGATCACCCATGACCTGAACATCGCAAAGCGGGGCAGGCGCATCGTCAACATCCTGGATGGCGAGCTGTCCGAGGGGGTGAGCGCATATGATTAAGGGCGCCCTGTCCATGTTCCAGGAGAACGTGAGCATGTCCGTCAGCAATGTCTTCCATAACCGGATGCGCTCGTTTCTCACGATCCTGGGGATCATCATCGGGGTGGCGGCCGTCATTGCTATGATCACCACCGTCAGCAGCGTGACGGGGGAGATCACCAGCCAGTTTGCCTCCATGGGCACAGGAAAGTTCAATGTGACCGTCAGCGGGACCAGCCTGAAGCCGGGGCTGACGCCGGGGGATGTGGAGACGCTATCCGAGGTGGACAACGTGGACGGCATCACGGTCTCCATGAGCAGCACGGCCGTGCTCAGACACGGGAGCGCCTGGACGGATGAGGCCACCATGGAGGGAAGGAACACCTTTTACTTTGCGAAAAATCCGGAACTTCTTGAGCGCGGCACCCTGCCGAGCGTCCTGGATGAGGAGCAGGCGACAAGGGTCTGTCTCATCTCCTCGGATCTTCAGGAATCACTGTTCTACGGGGAGGATCCTCTGGGACAGACGCTCATGGTCAATGGACACACATTCATCGTGACAGGCATCCTGTCATCCAGTTCCACGGACGTCATCGCTCAGGCCATGGGAAACCGTGCCAGCCAGAAGGTGGTGGTGCCTTACACCACGGCCATGCGCATGGGCGGAAACAGCTATATCCGCTCCCTGGAGGTGTATGTAAAGAACACCGATGAGACAGAGAGCACGATCTCAAGCATGGAATCCGCGATCCAGAGCATCTTTAATGGCAGGGAAAACACATACACCATCATCAACATGGCCTCCATGCTCAGCACGATGGACACCATCCTCGGCATGATGACCACCCTCCTGGCCGGCATCGCAGGAATCTCCCTGCTGGTGGGCGGCATCGGGATCATGAACATGATGCTCGTGTCCGTGACGGAGCGGACCACAGAGATCGGTCTGCGCAAGGCACTTGGCGCAGAGCCCGGGCAGATTCAGCTGCAGTTTCTGATTGAGGCCTTTATCCTGTCGATGCTGGGCGGCTTCTTCGGGATCCTGACGGGTCTTGCACTCAGCTGGCTGCTGTCGGTGATCATCGGGAGTCCGTTCACCATCTCCTGGAGCGCCATCGCCCTGGGGGCAGGCTTCTCGGCTATCGTGGGCCTCGTCTTCGGGTGGGCGCCCGCCAGAAAGGCATCCAGGCTGAATCCGATTGATGCGCTCCGGGCCATGTGATGAGAGTAATCTTGGGAGGGAAAAGATATGCATAATCATAAGATGATTCGAAGAATCAGCCAGATATCCGCGCTTGTGCTCATACTCTCCATGTTGACAATTCAGGTCGCATCTGCAGAGTCTGCCACCATGCGGGGCAGCGTCGTGTCCACATCGCCCGAGTATGTGCTGTCCACGATCGGCGGAACCGTGGAAAAGGTGTTTGTGGAGGCAGGAGACCGGGTCGAGGTGGGACAGGCCCTGTGTCTTCTGCACACATCCGTCGTCTATGCCGGGGAGGACGGAACGGTCCACTATTTCGGCGAGGTCGGCGACACGGTGGACAGGATCGCAGAGCGGTTTGGTGCCGTGGCGGTGATCGAACCGGAACAGAGCCTCAGCATCTCTGCCTCGACGCAGCGGGCATATGATCAGAATGAAAACAAGATCGTGCACCCGGGAGAGAAGGTCTTCCTCAGGTCCACCTCGGATACCAGCAGGGACGGGGAAGGCATGGTGACGAAGGTGGACGGGATGAGCTACACAGTGGAAGTCCTGGACGGCACCTTCAACCTGAACGAAAACGTCAACGTACACAGGAAGTCGGACTTTTCCAACGATTCCCGCATCGGCATGGGCAGCGTGAGCCGCACGGCGCTCGGTCAGTACACCGGCAGCGGAAGCCTCGTGTCCTTCCTTCAGGAGGATGGGGCGAAGGTGAAAAAGGGGGATCCGCTCTTCGAAACACTGGAAGGTACCTTTGATGGCTATGTCATGACGGGGAAGGAAATCCTGTGCACCGCAGGCGGCATCGCGGCGACGCTGAATGTCACGGAGGGCACGACGATCGGAAAGAACGCCGTCCTCCTGGAGGTATGGCCGGATGATGCCATGCGCCTGGAGGCCAGGGTCTCAGAGAATGACCTGTCGCTCGTCAAGGTCGGCGGGAAGGTCACGGTGGAGTTTGATGCCATGTACAATCGCATCTATGGGGCGACGGTGGAGAAGATCTCCATGAAATCGGACAGCACATCCGCGGACGAGGCATTTTATCCGGTGACGCTGGTGCTGGATGATACATCAGGTATCCGATACGGCATGCACGCGACGGTCACGGTGACAGATGAATAAATGAAGGCGGGCACATCCTGAAAATCAGGGTGTGCCCGCCTGCTTGTATATCAGTCGTAGATGGTCCGGCCCATTTCGTCCGGGATGCCGCTGAAGCGGTGGAAGAAGGTGTTGATGATATCGCACCACTCCCGGGCATTGCTGACCTGCAGAGCGGCCCGCCTCTGGATCTCCTGACGGTCCCTCTCCGGAAAAGGCAGCGCGCAGAGTGTCTTTGTGAGCTGTTCAGCCCGTGCAAGACCTTCAAAATGGTCGTCGTAGAGGCGCTGCATGAGGGTGCGGCCGTCTCGCATGACGAAGGTATAGGGCAGGCGGTGGAAGAAGAGCAGCAGCTCATCCGGGCAGGAGGCGACATTGGCATAAAGCTCCCGCAGCGCTTCCGGATACTGGAGTGTGTACCCGGTGCCGCTTCCTGTCCTGTCAATGCCCACGGCATTCCTGTCCGCCTTGTGATAGGTCCCCCAGGACTGGTACTCATAGCCGTCGGGGTTTGGCCCGTAATGCTGGTTCGGGGTGATCATCCAGCAAAGACCAAGGTTCGCTGTGTATTTCTCATAGATGGCACGGCTCTCCAGCATGCAGCCGGTCAGCGACTCGCGGTCCTCCTGGGAAAAGTCATAGCTCAACCGGACAAAGGAGCGGACCACGTCCCCGGACGCAAGGGATGGATTCCATGCGATCTTTCCGTATCCAAAGAGATTGCACAGCGCCAGCGGATGGCCCGTGAAACAGTCGCTGGCGCCCAGGTTGCTGACGGCCGCAATGGCGCACAGACGGTCCTTTGGAAGCACCTGAAAGAGCTCTTTCCACATGGGCACCATGGTGTACAGATCGATCTGCTGGCCGGTATATTCCTGTGCCAGCTGCAATTCCATGGCAAGGTTTGTGCTCTGCATGGAGAGCAGGAGGGGAGAGATGGGCTCCCGCACCTGGAAATCGAAGGGACCATGCTTGACCTGAAGGATGACGTTCTCCCGGAACTGGCCGTCCAAAGGCTGATAGGTGTCATAGGCGGCACAGGGCCTGTCCGTTTTCCTGTCGCGCCAGTCCTGCGTGCAGTTGTAGACAAAGCAGCGCCAGACGAGCTTTCCGCCGTGCGAGGCAAGGGCGTCCGCCAGCATGTTGGCGCCCTCCGCGTGGGTTCTTCCATAGGTGAAGGGGCCGGGACGGTGCTCGCTGTCTGCCTTCACAAGAAAGCCATATAGATCCGGAATCTCCCGGTATACAAGGTCCACGCGGTTTTTCCACCAGGCCTGGACCTCATGAGACAGCGGGTCCGCGGTGGAAAGATCATGGCGCATGGGCTGGGAGAAATCGATGGAGATCATGAGCCGGATGCCGAAGGGGCGAAAGAGAGCGGCGAGCTTTGAAAGGTCCGGGAGCTGAAGATCGATCAGATCCTGGGCCGGCTCGTGAACATTCACGTTGTTGAGACATATGACGTTGATGCCAACGGATGCGAGGAGCCTTGAAAGCTGCAGAATGCGCTGTTCATCATACTGGAGTCTGCCGCCAGAGAACCAAAGGGATTTGCCTGCATACCCCCGCTCGATGGAGCCGTCCATGTTGTCCCAGCAGTTCACCATGCGGTCAGGGTACTGAGGAGTCTGAAGTCCCTCAGGGAAATCTCTCTCTTCCCTGAGTGCCATGAGGACCTCATAGGTTCCGTATAAAACACCGCAGCTGCCGCCATGTACCTGAACTGTCTGCTCGGATTTCACGATCCTGTAGGCATCCCGGGGAAGTGCTGGATCGCATGTAACTTTACCTTTTATGCCTGCAGACAGCGCCTGAAGGCCCAGATTTATTTCCTTCTGTGCCAACTCGAGAGGTGTGGATACATGTGTCAGGTCCGGAGTTTCCAGAAGAAAAGGCAACCATGCGGGATATGGCATGCAGATCATCCTTTCGAAAACTGTCTTCTGCTCGCGGCCGGGTACCGCCTTTGCCGTGCCAGATCGCGAACAGGGGAGAGGCGCTTGCAGCGCCTCTCCCCCATGCACCGTGCAAAAAGCTGATTACTTCAGTTCATAGCTGGTGCCGTAGTACTTGTTGATCTTCTCGATGCGCTCGTTGGTGATGGCCAGGCCGCCATTGTCCATGTAATCCTGCATATAGCGGTCATACACGGCGTCGAAGTTCTCGACACTGGTGGTCACAGCATTGGTCAGAAGGGTATCGCGCAGGGTGGGCAGGGCAGTGCCATACTCAGATTCTGCTTCGATCGCGCCGACATGGTACACAGCGGGCACACGGCCGTCCTGCTTGGAGGCTGCCAGTGCGGACACGATGTACTGGGAATCCACGCCTTCATAGCCAAGAGCGGTGGTCTCGGCGGTAGCATCGCCAAGATACAGGCCGTTGACGGTGATGGTGTAGTCGATGTTGTTCAGGCTGTTCTGGATCCAGTCGCCGGTGGTGGCAATCTTTTCATAGGCGCCGGACTCCAGCTGATTGTAGGTGGTGCCTTCCTCGCCCAGCTGCAGGAATGCGATGGCTTCGGGGGAGGAGATGTAGTCGAGGTACAGCAGGGAAGCGAGAGGCTCAGTGTTGGTGGCAGGGAAGAATACCTTGCGGTCCACAGAAGCGCTCAGGAACTTGCGATAGAGGCCAGCGTCATTCTTGAAGCAGTCCACAGCCACGTAGGCAGCGTCGTCAGAGATGCGCTTGAGGTTGGCAGCAATGGAATCCTCGCCGCCGCGATAGGGATAATCCCAGTTGTGCTGGAAAGCACCCACGAAACCAGCCTTCATCAGGTTGTCCTCGGTGGTGTCGCCGGAGGGATATTCGCCGAAGTCTTTCCAGACCAGGCCTTCGTTGTACCACTTGTTCAGGGTACGGACGCCTTCCTTGAAGTTCGGATAGAGCAGGTGGCGGTCATCGAAACCGTTGATGAACAGGGTGTCATCGTCCACATCGTTGGGGATGTAGGCGGCGAAGAGGTGATCGTTTCTCCAGGCCACGTCGTAGCTGGTGGAGTAGGGGATCATGCGGCCGGCGTCGTCGCCGAGCAGGAGCTCAGCATTGTCGCGGAAGGCCACCAGGGCATCATGGAACTCTTCCTCGGTGGTGGGCAGGGGCAGGTCCAGCTTCTTGAGCCAGTCTTCGCGGATGAAGGTGTTGATGCGGGCATTTTCAGCCAGAATGGCTTCGATGGCCCACAGATCACCGGTCTCGGGATCCTGGTCGTAGAAGATGTTGTTGTCGCCCAGCAGGTTCCAGAGGTTCGGAAGAATATCCTTGTACTCTTCGAGCTTCTTGCCGTCGATGTCATTGAGGTTCAGGACGCCGCCCATGTTGGCGAAGTTCTGAATGGTGGGATAGGAATAGGTCACGCAGATGTCGGGCGCATCGCCGCTGGCCAGAGCATTGGTCAGGTCGTCGATTTCAGTCCAGCGGCCGATCGCGGACACAAATTCCACATCCACATTGTACTTTTCCAGCATCTGGTCGTGCACAAAGCGGGTGTAGGGGTTGTCGGCAGGATCGGAACCGCCGTCATTGTGACGATGGAAGATTTCCACCGTGATCTTCCTGGTATCGGCAAACTTGCCATCCACCAGTTCGTCAGCCATGGCAAAAGAAACCATGGTGAGCGCGAGAGCGAGTGCCAGAACGAGAGCCAGCAAACGTTTCATAATGGTACCTCCTGTTTGAAATAGGTAGTGGAATTGGAAAAGAAAAATATCTCAAATGGGGCATGACACCCCACTGGGAACGGAATCAGCCCTTCACAGCGCCGATGGTGACACCGGTCACAAAGTAGCGCTGCAGCCAGGGATAGACCAGAAGGATCGGGACGGTGGCGAACATGACGGTGGCCATCTTGAGGGTTTCGCCTACGCCGGGGGTGAAGAAACCTTCCTGGGTGCCAACCTCCACATTCGTGGTGTTCTGGAGAATGTTGTACAGAAGCAGCTGGATGGGATAGAGATCCTCGCGCTTCTTGATGTAGAGCAGGGCATCGGAGAAGCCGTTCCAGCGGCCCACAGCATAGAAGAGGGCGAGAGTTGCCAGCACGGAGGTGGAGAGGGGCAGATAGATCTGCACGAGTGTGCGGATGGGGCCTGCACCGTCAATCTCCGCAGCCTCCCTCAGGCTCTCCGGCACACTGTAGAAGAAGGAGCGCATGATGATCATGTTGTAGACGCTCAGACAGCTTGGGATCACCAGCACCCACACCGTCTCCAGCATGCCGAGATTCTTGAGCAGCAGGTAGTGCGGAATGGTGCCTGCGGAAAAGTACATGGTGAAGAGGATGAGTCCGTTGATCACCTTGCCGCCCCTGAGCTGGTCATAGGTCAGAGGATAGGCGCACATGATGGTCATGACAAGGGACAGAATCGTGCATCCGATGGTCAGAATTGCTGTGTAGCCGAGGGAATGCACATACTTTGCGTCCCTGAGGACCGTGGTGTAGGCGTCCACGTTCCAGCCCTTGGGCCAGAGGATGACCTCATTTCGAATGAGATAATCCGCGGAGGAGAAGGACCGGGCCAGCACGTTCAGCATGGGCACCAGGCAGATGAACATCAGGATAAAGCAGATCACGGCGATGACAAGGTCACCGGCGCGGGTTGATTTTGATTTGATCATCTCAGTCTTCCTCCTTACATGATGCCGCGCTCACCGAAGCGCTTGGCAAGGGTGTTGGCGCTGACCAGGAAGATGACGCCCACCACGGACTGGAACAGACCCACGGCCGTGGACAGGGAATACTGACCGTTCTGCAGACCGCGCTGATAGACGTAGATGGAGATGACGTTGCTGACATCGGTCACCAGGCGGTTGGAAAGGGCCAGGGGACGGTCGAACTCGGAACCGAGGATGCGGCCCAGGTTCATGATGAGCAGCGTGATGATGGTGGGCCTCAGGCCTGGCAGCGTCACGTGCCAGATCCTGCGGAAGCGGCCGGCGCCGTCCACGGCAGCTGCCTCATAGAGCTCGGGGCTGATGCCGGTCAGGGCAGCCAGATAGATGATGGTGCCCCATCCGGCTTCCTTCCAGATGCCGAGCACCACATAGGTGCCGACCCAGTAGTTGGGGTTGCTGAGGAAGGGGATGGATGCATCAGGGTTTCCGGACATTCTCTTGTAGAGGATGTTCAGCAGGCCGTCATTGGAGGCCAGAAGGCGCAGTGCCAGGCCGGAGATGATGATCCAGCTGAGGAAGTGCGGGAGATAGAGCACGGTCTGGGTGATCTTCTTGAAGCGCTTGAAGGAGAGCTCATTGAGCAGAAGCGCCAGAAGGATCGGGGCCGGGAAACCGCACACCAGATCCAGAAGGTTCAGTGTCAGGGTATTGCGCAGGGCGTTCATGAAGGTACGGTCATTGAACGCCTTGATGAAATACTCAAAACCGTTGTTCTTTGCCCACGGCAGTTCCCAGGGTGCCTTGAAGATGTTGTTCTGCTTGAAGGCACTGAGAATGTAGGCCATGGGGGCGTAGCGGAAGATGGCAAAGAAGATGATCGGGAGCACCAGGAGCAGATACAGGGTACCATATCTGCGCATGTATACGCCCCAGCTCTGCCTGCCCTTTGCACCCTTGCGTTTTGCCTGTTTGTCCAAGAGCAATCAGCCTCCTGTTGTGAACTGTATGTATCCGGGTCCTCCTGTTCATACATGTGTTTGAGCATGCATGAAGGAAAGAGCAAAAGACGGTAAGCATCCGGGAACTTGGAAAAGAAAATGAAACGGAAAAGGGACTGGAAAGAAAACCAGGAATGAAATTGGAATGCTGTTCCGCCTTGTTTATGACCAGATTATACAGTCTGTTCATGAAACAGACTAATCAGAATCAAACAGAAACTTCTCAAATATTGCGATTTTTCTATAGGAAAAACCCCTGCCTGATGGCAGAGGATAAATATCACTGCTGTTTTGTCTGAAGCATCTGCCGGTAGGCCGTGGGTGACATACCCTCCATCTTCAGAAATACCCGGTTGAAGGTGGCGATGGAGCCAAAGCCTGACCGATGCGCGATATCCGTGATGAGAATGGAAGGGTCTGCCAGGAGCCTGTGACAGATCAGCACCCGCTGGCGCAGAAGGTAGTCCGTGAATCCGTTCCCGGTGTAGGCCTTGAAGAGTCTCGTAAAGTGGTATTTTGAGTAGCCGAACTCTCTGGCGACGTGCTCCAGGGTCAGGGGCTCTGTACAGTGGAGCGAAATATATGAGCAGGCATCCAGCATGACGTCCTGCCGCTTCATCTGCGGGGATGCGCCCGCGTGGAGCGGTTCCTCCTGGCGCGTGATGAGCAGTCTTCTGCCGATGCGGATGAAGAGAAAGCTCAGGAGGGACCGGGCGGCCTCATAGCGGAAAGGGTCTGTGCCCTGCATCTCCCGGATCGCCCGGTAGAGGATCGGCATGGTTTCCCCGAGAAAGCATTCTCCTTCCTCCATCCGGATATGCACGGCCGGATAGAAGGCATCCTCCATGACGGGAAACCCGTCGAGGGCATAGAGAACCTTCGTATCCACCATGAGGAAATAGCGCCGGCCTGGCGTTTTGGGCGGAAAGAGCTCGTGAATGGTGCCGGAGGGGATGATCAGAATCTCCCCGGGGAAGAGGTCATAGCGCATGTCATTGATGATCACGCTGTACATGCCCTCCATCGGCAGGACGATCTCCCAGGCGCTGTGCCAGTGGGGAGCATACTCATCCGTGTCGGTATTCTCATACAGGCGGATCGTGTGGCTGTCGTGGTGGTCCAGCTGTCGAAAGGACTGAAAGGGTTTCAAGTCAGGTCATCTCCCGAAAGAAAGCTCCTGGCCTTCTCAAAGTCAAAGCACAGTTCCGTCCCATCATACGGCACAAGGTGCCTCGTGTCCACATGGTAGGGATCCCCGAGCGAGGTCCTCTCGGATGAGAGCACCTTCTCCCGGGTGATGCCGGCATGGAAGCGCTCAAGCTCGTCCCTTGTGTGCACTCTGCCGCTGTGAGGCGCAAGCACATGGTCAAAGGGCAGCTTCAGGAGGGACTGGAAGCTGTTCATGTAGGTCTCAAGGCCCATTGCCTCCGGGAAAAAGACCCAGGTGGTGGGGTTCCAGTTATCGCTGGTCAGGAGCAGGCGGTGCCTCGTGTCCAGAAGGCACACGGTCCCGGGCGTGTGGCCCGGGAGGTGAATCAGCTGAAAGGCGGAGGGCAGATCAGGTATCTCGGACAGCGGCAGAATGGACGCCATGGGGCGCGAGGAATAGTCCTGCGCGATCCCGGAAATGCCGCGTGTCTCTGCCTGCGCAAGGACGCGGGTGCGCTGATATTCCCCCGTGTACGTATCCGTGAATGGAATATCCGATTCGTGGAGATAGACTCTCTCAAACCACATGGCACCCAGGGCGTGATCGTGGTGCATGTGGCTGAGGATCACCGTGAGGGGCTTATGTGTCAGGGTGGAGACGAAGGCCCGCACGTCCTCCAGGCCGTAGCCGCAGTCGTAGAGAAGGGCCGAGTCTTCATCCTCCAGGAGGGTCATGTGCACGCCCATGGCGTCGGCAATATGCCATACGCCGGGAAAGGGCGAAAAGGCGGTAAAGGACATGTTCGGCATCCTCCTTTTGGATCAGGATTCTTCCGGCCGGACAAAGCGGATGGAATGCAGGTCCAGCTGTGACCCTGGCAGGAAGATGAGCGTCACCCGGCATATCCCCGCCGGGACGCGGCCGGTGAAGGTCTGCACACGGCGGTCACCGCCCTGCAGCAAGCAGGGGAAGGTGGTCTCGCCGTGATTCCCCTCCACATGGACGGTCATCTGGCACTGGGAGAGGGGCGTCATGGCATCGGCTAGGAGCTGTACCTCACCGCCCTCGCCAAAGTCCATCTCCTCAAAGACCAGGGATACGTTGTTCCCGATCCCATAGATGCCATCATCCCGCCGCTCAAACGTATCCCCGGTGATGAGATCGCAGCTGTTTGCAGGGAGGAGGTGGAAGGCGCGGGACTGCTTCTCAAAGTGGAGGCTCTTCATGTGCACTTTCTTCTCCGCCAGGAAGGTGAGTGTCTGAAGGCCTGTCAGCACACGGCCAAGATGCCAGGTCTCCTCCTGATAGACGTTCCAGATGCTCTTTTTCTGGTAGGGAAGATCGGCAATCTTCTCGCCGCCCTCGCCCGGAACACCGAGGTAGAGCTGGAAGACATGCAGGTCGCTGTCCAGGGCAAAGATGGGCATGGTGAGGGTGTCGGAGCCTGCCTTCCCGAAGTCTACGTGGTCGAAGATGACGCCGGACACGCCGTCCCGTGCAAAGGAGATGCCCTGCTCATTCCCGGAGGTGATTTCCCCGATGGTTCTGGTGTAGAGTCCGGCACTGATGGATTCATACGGATCCAGGTCCGGCTTCCCGAAGCCCTCAAGGGTGAAGTTCAGATGGGAGAGAACACGGGGGTGGGATGCATCGTTGCTGGCGCTCACACGCAGCATGAGCTCCCCGTCCCCGCGGCCGCGGAGGATGACCGTATCGCCCTGAAGGATCGCCTCGCAGCTCGGGGAATCGATGCCCCGATCGTTGATGACACGCACGCTCAGGTCCTGCGACATGGCGTTTTCGGGCTCCAGGCGGATGTTCACCAGGGCCTCGGGACACTCGGGCGTGAGGCAGATGGGCGAGGGAGCCGTCAGCTCGATCTTCCGAACGGGCTCCCGCAGGTCGATGGGGAGGGACACAGGTTCCCTGCGGCCAGGTGTCACTGTATCTGCCGTCCGGACGGGCAGCGTGAGGGTGGCAGGCGGAAGGCCGGGACAGGACGCGGTGAGTACGACCGTGCCCTCTTCCCCTGTGCTTCCAAGGATCACCAGGCACTTCCCGGAGAACAGATGCTTTGCATCATTCACATAGGGGTCTGTGTCCGTGGAGTCGCCATTGTCGACGCCAAGGATCACGGCGGGGCCCTTCACGGAGAACGATACGGGATTGCAGGCGTTCAGGACCAGCTGCCCATGCTCGTCCAGCGCATCCACCGTGACGAACGTGATATCCTGCCCATCGCCCAGGAGAAATGCGTCATCACTTTTCATCCGGAGGCACGCAGGTGCACCCGGGGTTACCTGCTGGTCTGTGGCAAGCACATTTCCCTCTTCATCCATGGCCTGCGCCGTGAGGGTGCCGGGGCGGTAGGGGATGCGGAAGAGGGCGACGGCCCTGTCCGGATCCAGCCGGCTAAGCGTCTGCCTGCCCACTTCCTCGCCGTTGAGTGTCAGGCGCACGCAGGGCGCGTTGGACATGACGGGGACATCGATCAGCTGACCCTCATTCCAGTCCCAGGAGACACCGATGTGGACCATGCTTTCGTCCGTCCAGGCGGCTTTGACCTGGTAATAGAGGTCCTTCGGGAAGCAGCAGGTGTCGGTCATGCCAAAGTAGCAGTTCCTCGTGTGGTAGGGCGTGGGCTCGCCGATATAGTCAATCCCGCTCCAGAGAAACTGGCCCATGGAATATTCGCACTTCAGGTCGTCCACAAGACAGTGGCTCATGCTCTGGGCGCCCCAGGAGGTGGGACTGTTGCCGAGGGAGGAGCACTGAAGGTCCTCATCCGAGAGGATGTGGGCGGACTGAGGGAAGTGATAGATCCCGCGGCTGGAGAGGACAGATGCGGTCTCAGAACCGTAGATCACCCAGTCGGGATGCGCTGCATGGTGCGGCGCATAGTACTTTTCTGCGTAGTTGTAGCCGGCGACCTTCAGGATGTCTGCGCACTTCTGCGCACCCTCCCAGGGCATGTAGTTGGACCCGATGGTGACACGGGCATGGCAGAAGGGGTCGTTTTTCCGGACCTCCTCTGACAGAAACTTTGTGATCATCTCGCCCCGGCCCATGTGCGTGTCGTGGATCTCGTTCCCGATGGACCACATGATGACCGATGGATGGCACCGGCCCTCCCGGACCCAGGCAGCCACGTCCGAGGCCGCATCATCCCAGAAAAAGCGGGCATAATCATACTGGGTCTTGGGGCTCTCCCACATGTCAAAGGCCTCGGACACGACCAGGAACCCCATCTCATCGCAGATCTCGAGGGCCTTCTTCGGCCAGGGATTGTGGCTGGTGCGAAGGGCGTTGCAGCCCATCTCCCGCATGACGCGCAGCTGGCGGCGGAAGGCCTTCTCATGGAAGGCGGATCCGAGGGCGCCCAGATCATGGTGGAGGCAGACGCCCTTGAGCTTTACGTGCTCCCCGTTCAGGAAGAACCCGTGATCGGGATCGAAGGCGGTCTCACGAAAACCGATCTTCCATTGCAATGTCTGCCCGGGAAGAGACACGGTGAGGGGAATGAGCGACGGGCAGGAAAGGGACCAGGGCTTCACATCCTGGAGGGTCATGGACACGGAAAAGCGGTTTGGTTCGCCGTTCTGCACGTCTTCTGCCTGCATCTTGGACTTATCGCCATCGCCGAGCCGGACAGTGGGGACAGAGGATGCATCCCCCAGCGTTTCGACCGAAGCGGTCAGGCGCCAGGCACCGTCCGGAAGACGCTCCGTCCTGTAAGCCAGGCTGTCTGGCAGGATGCAGTTCCCTGGCAGGCGCTCCAGGTACACATCCCGGTAGATCCCGGCACCCGAGTACCAGCGGGAATTGGGGGCGCGGTAGTGCACCAGCACCGTGATCTCATGGACTCCGGGCTGTGCCTTTCCCGTCAGATTCACCCGGAAGGGAGTGTACCCATAGTGATGGGTGCAGAGGAGTTCACCATCCAGGAGGACGTCCGCATCCATGTAGACACCCTCAAAGTGGAGAAACAGCCGTCTGTCTGCGTCCTCCTCTGTCAGGGTGAGCGAGCGCTTATATACACCGAGCGTGTTTTTGTAGAGGTCTTCGTGATGGCAGATCAGAAAGTCGTGGGGGAGAGTCACGGGCTGGAAGTCCAGGGAATCCATGGACGCTGTGCCGTCCAGGTTCCCTTCTGCAAACACCCAGCCGGTGAGCAGCCTCTCTGCGCATGAATGAAACATGGTATGCCTCCCAAAAGTTGAGCCATTCGACAGGATCGAATGGCTCGAAATGATGTTTGTCAGGCTTCTTTCTTTCTGGAGTACTTCTCAAACCAGTCGGTGATTTCCTTCAGTCTCCGGACACGGTGCTTCGGCTTGCCGGAGCGGGAAAGCTCATGGTTTTCCCCGTGGAAGAGGCAAAGCCTTGCAGGGATCCCGCGGTCCAGGAGCGATGCATACATCTGAAGGCCCTCCGGCAGGGGGCAGCGGTAGTCCTGGTCCGAGTGGATGAAGAGGGTGGGGGTCTTGACGCTTCCGGCATATTTCAGCGGCGAGTGCTCCCAGAGCTTCTCGGGGTGATCGTAGATATTGGCCAGGTTCTGGTCCTCCACGAACTCCAGACCGATATCGCTGGTGCCGTAGAAGCCCAGCCAGTTGGCGATGGAGCGCTGGGAGGCGGTGCAGCAGAAGCGGTCGGTATGGCCGATGATCCAGTTGGTCATGAACCCGCCATAGCTCCCGCCGGTCTCGCAGAGGCGGGACGGATCGATCTGCGGATAGCGGCGCAGGACCTCATCGGTAAAGTCCATGAGGTTCTGGTAATCCACGGTGCCGTACTTGCCCCTGATGTCCATGAACTCGTTGTCCCGGCCGTCAGAGCCCTTGGGATTGCAGTAGAAGACGAAATATCCCATGTTCGCCCAAAGCTGCATCTCATGGTAGAAGACCGGTCCGTAGACGGTCTTGGGGCCGCCGTGAATGTCGAGCACGGCGGGATAGGTCTTCTCGGGATCATAATTTCTCGGCTTCAGAATCCAGCCGCGGATCTCCTCGTTGCAGCTTGTGAGGGTGATCTCCTCGGGGCTTGCCACGTAGATATCCTTCAGGACCTCATCATTGAGGTGCGTGATCTGCTGAAGCGTCCCGCGCCCGGCATCGTATTCATAGAGCTCCTGGAGCTTCATGTCCAGCATGGCGACCATGAGGACACGCCCGGCGGCGTTCACATCGATGCAGTCAATGGAACCCGCTGGCTCGAGGAGAGGCGTGGATGTGCCGTCCGGATGCAGCGTGTAGAGATCGCAGTCGCCCTCCCTCGTGGTCAGGTGATAGAGGACACCATGCTGCCACCTGGCCTGCTGCCCGCCACCATAGCGGCAGTCGGAGCCAACAGAGCCATACATGTTGTACACCTCATCCCGAAGGAGCGTGAGCTGACCGTCGCGGGTGAGGCAATAGACCTTTGCATTCTCGTTCATGCCGTATTTCTTTCCGTCCGTAGCCAGGAGAATCATATCATCCCCGGCTTCCAGGAGATCGGAGAGCATCAGGTCATCGTCTGAGAAAATCACCCGGGTTTTGCCCTGCATGCTTGTGGCGTGGATGGTGAGTCCGTGCCAGGACTGCTTAGGCTGGCAGGGGCGGCCCTCCCAGATCACTTCATCGCCCAGGCGGAAGGCAAGGGAGACGGAGGTGTCCTGTGGAGACAGGCGCTCAATTTCACCGCTCTTCAGATTCATGGAGAAAAGCCCCGTGCGTTTCCCATTCACAAAGCCGCGGCCATTGAACCAGAAGGGGACCTCGTCGAGCACCTCGTAATCCCGGTCTTCCTTCTGCTTCTTCAGGAATTCGCTTCTCGCTTCGTCGTCCTTTGCATAGTAGTCGGGGCAGTTCTTGTCAAAGAGCCCCAGCACGCACAGGTGATCCTCGTCCATCGGGATCACGGAGGTGACGGGGAAGGGGAAGGTGGCAAAGGGAAGGGCCTCGCCGCCGTGTATATCCAGGCAATAGAGGGAGGTGAAGGGAATCTCATCCTTCTGCATCTTCTCTTCCCTGGCCGAGCGCACGGCGGAAAAGAGCAGGCGGTGATCGTCAAGCCACGTGAAGGAACCTTCCTTCCCGATGGCCGTGAGCTGTTTTGTCTGCGTGCCGTCATAGAGATAGAGGCGGGACTCGTAGCTGTTTTCATCCGCGTTCATCTCGGTCACGACGAAGGCTGCCCGCTCGCCCCCGGGTGCCCAGAGGGGCGAGGAGAGGGACTTGTATTTCAGGAAATCTTCCAGCTGAAGCTGCTTTGTTTCCATAGGGGATCATCCTTTCCGGCCTGTTTTCAGGCCTTCCAGCACAGGGCTTTGGCCACCTCTGCGCCCACGGCGACGTTGTTGTATACCAGCTGAATGTTGGCCTCCAGGCTCTTGCCCTCCGTCAGCTTCTGAATCTTGTCGAGGAGGAAGGGCGTGATGGCCTTGCCCTTGATGCCGAGGTCATTGCATTCCTTCAGGGCCCTGTCGATGTTCTCATTGATATAGTCAAGGTCCATGGCGTACTGAGACGGGATCGGGTTGGTCAGGAGCATGCCGCCCTTCAGACCGCAGGCAAGCTTTGCCGTAAAGGCCGCTGCGACATCCTCGGGGGAGGTCATCTCATAGTCCACCTGGAAACCGGAGTGCGTGGTATAGAAGGCCGGCATCTCCTTGGTCTTATATCCGAGGACGGGCACGCCCTTGGTCTCAAGGTACTCGAGGGTGAGCCCGATGTCCAGGATGGATTTGCAGCCCGCGCAGACCACCAGCACTGGCGTCATCGCCAGCTCCTCCAGGTCCGCGGAGATGTCCATGGTGGTCTCGGCGCCGCGGTGCACACCGCCGATGCCGCCGGTGGCGAAGACCTTCACGCCTGCGAGGTGGGCAGCGATCATGGTGGTGGTGACGGTGGTCGCACCGTCCTCGCCGCGGGCGAGCAGGACCGGCAGGTCGCGCCTGGAGGCCTTTGGCACATCCAGCCCGCGCTTTCCGAGGTACTCGATCTCTTCCTTCGTGCAGCCGACGGTCATCTTGCCCCGGATGATGGCGATGGTGGCAGGCACGGCGCCGTGCTCGCGGATGATTTCCTCCACGTGCAGGGCGGTTTCCACATTCTTGGGATAGGGCATGCCGTGGGAGATGATGGTGCTCTCCAGCGCCACCACGGGCTTGCCGGCATCAAGTGCCGCCTGGACTTCCTCGGAGACATGAAGATACTGCTTGAGATTTTGCATGGAGTATGTTCCTCTTTCTGAAGATATTTGAGAAATGATTTGAGAAATGTTTTGAGGAGTTACCTGGCCTAATGCTCTGCGCGGCGAAGGACCGCATCGAGCGAAAGGGACGGGTTCACGGCCAGGGGAGACTCAGCGCAGATGGCGCTGGCAGCCTGTCCGAGGAGCGCGGCGCGGGCAATGGTGCCGCCGCGCTGCAGAGCGAGGCAGGCGGATGCAAAGAATGCATCCCCGCAGCCGTTGGTATTGACGACGTGGTCCGTGAGGCACGCCTGGACGCCGCGGACATCCTTTGATGCGTAGAAGACACCGGAGGCACCGAGGGAGATGAAGACGTTCCGGACGCCCTTTTCCAAAAGATGATCTGCCGTCGCATCCAGGCCCTCGGTTCCGTGGATGCTGATGCCTGTCAGCTTCTCCGCCTCCGGCCGGTTGGGCTTGATGGCATACAGATGCCCAAGGACCCCGGAGAGGCGCATGGATTTTGAGATGGACACGGGGTCTGCACACAGCGGGGCGATGCAGTGGTCTGCCAGATACCGGAGCGACGCTTCGGGAAGGTTACTGTCCACGACGACAAGCTCCGAAATGTTGATCGCATCCATTCTCGGTGCAAGAAACTCCGGGGTGATGCATTCACAGATGCGCATGTCGGAGACCGCGCAGAGGAGATCGCCCCTCGCGTCATTGAGGCACAGATAGGTGCCGCAGGCCATGCCGGGGACCGTCTCCGAGAGCGAGAGGTCCAGGCCGATTGTTTCACAGTGTGCCCGGACGGTCTGTGCATTCAGATCATCCCCGAGGCAGGTCACCATCTGGACACGGCAGCCAAGGTGCAGAAGATTTTCCGCGATGTTCCGGCCCACACCGCCCATGGAGATGTGGACCTGGCCGGGGTTGGAGTCCCCGAGCATCATGCCGCTGTCGGCGGTGCCGGAGATGTCCACATTGATGCCGCCCACAACGCATACGCGGCATGGCTGTTGCTCAATCACAGCGATATCTCCACCCGTACGGCCCGGCCGATGAAATTCACCTCATGGAGTCTGAGGGAAACGGCGTCATACTCCTTGTCGTAGGACTGGAGGAGCACGGTGTAGTCGTCCTGCCGCTTGATCTTCCGAAGGGCGCGGTGGGAGGCGTACTCCACCAGCATGATGGCCCCGTCCACAGGACTCTGGGAGGGGACGATGAGGGCCAGGTCCCCCTGATAGATCCGAAAGCCGCGCATGGAATCGTCCGGGGCCATGAAGTAAAAGACCTTGTCCGGCGCGCCGCCCTCGATGCGGCCCTGCTGGATGGGCAGGAGCCTGTGGTCCACGGGCTGCATGACGGCGTTCATGACGGGCACGTTTTTGAGGACGCTCTGCAGGGCATCCAGCCAGACGCTCCCGGCAACGCCCTCCTTGTCCTGATCGTCCGCCTGCCGTGTGGAGGCGACCTTCTCGGCCTCCGGCTGCGCGGGTCTCTGCTTTTGCGCGGCCTTCGCCATCTGCGGCTGGACCTGGGCCAGATCCACGGTGGCCGCGATATCGTCCAGGGTGAAGTCCGCCTCACTGTGCTCCTTCAGGCCGATGGTCTTCAGGATCCTCCTGGCCTGGTCGTCCGCAATGATGCGTGTGCCGTTCTCCACGGCGATGATATAACTCTCCGAGACGCCGCATTTTCTGGCCACCTGCTTCGGGGTCAGCTTCTGGCGGAGGCGTTCGGTGCGAAGAAGATCTCCCAGTCTCGACATGGGTTTCTATGGCTCCTTTGCATATGGATTTTAAGTGGGCGTATGGTCAGGCAGGCAAATTCAGGAGAG
>JAFUBA010000138.1 GCA_017460395.1 Clostridia bacterium
CTTCAGGCCGATGGTCTTCAGGATTCTCCTGGCCTGGTCGTCCGCAATGATGCGTGTGCCGTTCTCCACGGCGATGTTATAGCTCTCCGAGACGCCGCATTTTCTGGCCACCTGCTTCGGGGTCAGCTTCTGGCGGAGACGCTCGGTGCGAAGAAGATCTCCCAGTCTTGACATGGGTTTCTATGGCTCCTTTGCATATGGATTTTAAGTGGGCGTATGGTCAGGCAGGCAAATTCAGGAGAGGGACCGGTGCGCCCTGCACGGTGACGGTGTCAAGCGTCAGTTCTGCGTCTGAAAGGGCGGGCAGATCCGCCACCAGGTCCACATCTGTTCCGTCAAAATGGAAGGACAGATGAGTGCCATCCTCCTGGCGCATGCCAAGCCTTGTGAGGATGCGGTCAGCCTTATCCCTGTCCTCCGCCCTCACGTGGACCTCCAGCGTGTGCCAGGCGTCCTTTTTTTGGAGGTGCACCTGGAGGTAATCGCCGCCCATCCACCAGGGAACGCTTTTTTCTGAAAACTTTTCGGACATGCGCCGGATCGCTTTCTCCTTGGGATTCATCTCTCTATCGACTCCTGTCATCATGCATGCAAGATTGTCACATGGGTTCCTTTGGACTCGTGACAGCAGGAAGAGATTTTAGCGTTTTCACACTGAAACTACAAGCTGCCCAAAAAAGGCACCGGGTGCCATACGGCTTCCCGGTGCCATGGTTGTGATGCGTTTTACTGCTTCCGTCCTCCTGCTTTCTTCTTCCTGCGCACCGCGATCAAGCGAATGCACAGGATGAGGAGGGCGATCAGGCAGAGATAGGGCAGGGCGGACACGAGGAAGAGGACCATGTCCTGCAAAAAGAGGAGGAAATCCTCAAGGGCATCCTGACCCACCTGCAAAATGCGCTCCGGGAAGGTCATCCTGACTGCCGCTTTGGTGGCAGTCTTTTTCTCCTGGAGGGTGACATCGAGGGTGGAGTAGGCGACCCGCTGGTCCGTGTTCATGAGACTGCGCGTCAGGCTGTCGATGGTAGACTGGGTGTCGGCGATCTGTCTTTCCAGCTCCAGCACGTCCTTGAGGTCGGCGGCGTCGGTGGTGAGGGAGCGCAGGCGCTCGAGGAGGATCTTCTGGTTCTCGAGGCGCGCCTGGGTGTCCCTGTAGGACTCCGTGGCATCGTAGGAATACTGGTCCTGGTAGGTGATCTCGCCCCCGTCGAAGGTGGCATGCATCAGCTGATCGAAGGCAGATGAGGGGAGGCGCAGGGTCATGTGGGCGGTCCTGAGGCCATTGTAATTCACGTTCATGGACGAGGACGCCACATACCCGCCGCCCTCGGTGCATGCATCCATGAGCTGCTGACAGGCATCATCGAAATTTCTGGATTCGACGGTCATGCTGCCGGTGCGGATGATCTTGCTTGTGCTTTCATCTCCGTCTGTGTCCGGGATCGCCTCTTCTGAAACCTCCTCCCAATCCTCCTCCATGTCCATGACACTCTCTGCGAGCACGAGGCCATCCTCCATGGCGCCAGTGCCGAGGTCGTAGGCTGTGGATTTGGCGGAGGCGGTCATGGTGAGGCCATTCACATCACTGGAAAAGGCGAGGGACTGCTTTAAGATACCGGTGGTGGACACGGTGGTAACGCCGCTTTCATCGGTGGTGCGCATCGTGGGATAGGTATCCCGGTTCAGGGCGGTGCCGCCAAGGAGAAAAATAAGGCATGCGGCTATGGCAAGATAGCGCGTGATGCGGCGGGCATCGGGTTTTTGATGTTGCTTCTTTTCCGGGACGGTTTCCTCGCTCAATGCTTTTGGATCTTCATGTAATGACATGGAACTCTCCTCCTCCATCGCTTTTTGCATCCATCTGGCATGGAGAGAGGCGGGTTCATCCTCTATATCCTCTGCCAGGGACAGAAGCTGATCCCGGATTGCCAGGGAGAGAGTTTTTTCCTGCTTGAGCGACGGATCGGCCGTCTCCATCGCCTGCATTTCAAGGAGCTCTTCCTCCGAGATGATCCCGTCCAGAAGACGGTCGAGGAGCAGATCGTAGCGTTCATTCATCTTGTTCTGCCTCCTTTTCCGCGCGTCTTTTGGTCCCCGGGTACTGCTTCTGTATGATTGGACGGAGAGGAATTCGATTGGTTCCACGCATCATGCAATTTTTCCGGTTCACGCATGAGCTGTCGCAAAAGTGCCCTTCCGCGGCTCACGCGGCTCTTGACCGTGCCCTCGGGGAGCGACAGGATCTCGGAGATCTCCCCGTAGCTCTTTCCCTCGACGGCGGAGAGCATCAGGGGGACACGCTGGTCAGAAGGGAGAGCATGAAGGGCATCCTTGAGTTCCTTCCGGCTCTCTTTCCGGATCGCTGCCTCCTCGGGACTGCGCTCCGGAGAGGCAGGGTCAAAGCCGGCATCCCGAAGATGATCCAGGGAGTCTGTTTCGCGCAGGCGCTCCCTGCGGTTGAGATCGGTGCAGCAGTTGATGCAGATTCTGTAGAGCCAGGTGGAGACGGAGGAACGGCCCTCAAAGGAGGAGATGGACCGCCAGGCCTTCAGCATGGTCTCCTGGAGGGCATCCTCTGCACTCTCGCGGGTTTTTATCTGCAGCCCGCAGGTTTTATAGAGCGCCCCTTCATGGGGCAACACGAGGGCCTCGAAGGCCCTGAGGTCGCCCTGCTTTGCCCTGAGAAGCAGCGCTTCCTGATATGCCAGCTCATTTCCCGGGCTTCCGTTTGCTATGCCGGACATGACGGCTCCTTTCACCATGTGCTGTATGTGAGGACGGTGCCAAGAAGGTTCAGTCCTGCACCGAGGACGAAGAAAGGTACCCAGAGGAGGCCGGACTTCCTGCCAGGACTTCGCCAGAGCAGCAGTCCCCAGAAGAGTGCCGGCCAGGGATCCAGAAAATACCGGTTCCCGAACTGGAAGCCGCCGAGCGTTCTGTGCATGCAAAGGAGCAGGACGTGAAAAAGCCCAAGGAGCGGCAGGAGGAAAAGAAGGTGGTGCCGCCTTTCCCTGAGTGCCCAGATCCAGCCGCACAGGAGCGGGAAGATGAGGGGATTGATCAGGTAGAAGGCCATGGTCTCCAGGTGCTCGAAGACGAGCTCACCCTTCTCACCAACCTGCGGCAGACGCAAAAGCAGAAGGAGATGCTCCGGCACATAGCTCAGGCTGAACTGTCCCTTCTCGGCCCGCTGGAATTCCGGAAGGTATGTATGTCCAAATTCCACCGGACTGTCAAAGCGCAGGACATTCAGCGTCATGTACACGCACGCAATGATGATGGGTGCAATGGCCCACGTGAGGTGTGAGAGAATCCATTTTCTCACAGGCACCTTCCTGGCCCACTGTCTGAGGATCCAGAAAAGCAGGGGCAGATAGATGATGGAAAACGGCCTGCACCCCACTGCCATCGCCCAGAAAGCCAGGGACCAGCCGCCGTGCCCCCGCACGGCCTCCAGGACGGAGGAGAGGAGGAGGGTAAAGCACAGGGACTGGGCAAAGAACCAGACCCAGCCGGTGGAGCCGATAAAGAGGTACCCGGTGCCGAGGTACAGAAAGAGGGACCAGAAGATGCTCTCCTCCTCACCGTATCCGGCCTCGCGGCAAAGACGCACCGCCTGCATGGAGCCCACAAGGGTCACCACGAGGGAAATCAGACCATCCGGGGTGCTGCTGCCCATAAAGACGGCAAAGGGCAAGAGCACGAAGGAGGGAAAGGGCGGGAAGGACACGTAGTATTTCCCTTTGTAGATGGCAAGCTCGAGCCATGGGTAATCCTGCCCGAGGTCCAGCCGGCCATGCAGCCAGGCCTCCGCCTGCAGGGCATAGGACTTGTATGGGTTGGGCTTCCAGGGCCAGATCCCGGTGAAGGCCCAGACAAGGAAAAGGGCAAGAAGGACGGCGAAGGGGGTGACCACGAGGGAGAAGGGGAAGTCGGAAGATTGCTGCCGCTTCGCTTCATGGAGCCGGTCAACACGTCTTCCCATGTGCGTCACCTCCGGTCTGCAAGTAAATAGGTTTCATATCTGCCTGAAGATTTCAGCTTTCGAGATTCAGCCCCTGTGCCCAGCGGACACAGGCCATGGCATCCTTCGCGTACGCATCCGCCCCGATGCGGTCCGCATCCCGCTGCGTGAGCACGGCACCGCCGACGACAATTTTGCAGAAGGGAGCCTTCTCGCGCAGCAGCTGTATGGTCTCCTCCATGGCGGGGACGGTGGTGGTCATCAGGGCGCTGAGGCCGCAGATGGGGGCATGGCGTGAAAGCACGGCCTCCACGACCGTCTCCTTCGGTACGTCCCGCCCCAGGTCAACCACATCGAACCCGTAGGACTCCATGAGCAGGCGCACGATGTTTTTGCCGATGTCGTGGATGTCACCGTGGACCGTCGCGAGGACGAAGGTGGCGCCGGTGCGCTTCTGGGCGCTGCCGGATGCGGCCAGCATGTGGGTTCGAAGAACGTCGAAGGCCTCGGAGGCCGCCTCGGCACTCATGAGGAGCTGGGGGAGGAAGACGGTTTTCTTCTCGAACCCGTCGCCCACCTGGTTGAGTGCCGGGATGATCTCCTCCTCAATGAGGCTGAGCGGATCCCGCGTCCTCGTGCCCTCCTCCGCGAGCATCCGGGCCTTCTGCTTCAGCCCGTGGACCACGGCGGACTGGAGGGTATCCTCCAGGGGCTGGGATGCGGAGCCGGTCTGCTGCGCCGGGGTGGCTGGTGCCTGAGATGAGGCGGGCGCGTGGGTGGTGACGAAGCCAATGTAGGCGCCGCACTGGTCATCGAGACCCTTCAGTGCAAGGTAGGCGTGATAGGTCCGCATCATGTCGTAGGAGAAGGGGTTCAGGATGGCGGCACTCAGGCCCCTCTGGAGGGCCATCAGGAAGAAGGCGCTGTGGATGCCCTCCCGGCAGGGAAGGCCGAAGGAGACGTTGGAGACACCGAGGGAGGTGCAGACATGGAGGCGGTCCCGGATGAGGGTGATCGCCTTCAGGGTCACCTCCGCCTGGTCCTTGCCGGAGGAGATGGTCATGGCCAGCGGATCGACGATGAGATCCTTCCTGGAGATGCCGTAGGATGCAGCGGTCTCCACGATCTTTTCTGCCACGCGGAGCCGGCCTTCCGCCGTCTCCGGGATGCCGCCCTCGTCCAGCGTGAGACAGATGACGGTGCCGCCGTATTTTTTCACGAGAGGGAAGATCGCGTGCATGGACTTTTCCGTGCCGCTCACGGAGTTGACCAGCGGCTTTCCGATGTACACCCGCATGGCCCGCTCCATGGCTGCGGGGTCTGCCGTATCCAGCTGCAGGGGAAGGGAAGTCACGGCCTGGAGCTCCTCCACGGTCCTCTCCAGGATGGCCGCCTCATCGATGCCGGGCAGACCGACGTTCACATCCAGGACGTGGCAGCCGGCCTCCTCCTGGGTGATGCCCTCGTTGAGAAGATAGCCCAGGTCGTTTTCCTGAAGGGCCTGCTTCATGCGCTTCTTGCCCGTGGGATTGATGCGCTCACCGATGAGCACCGGTGTCTCACCGAAGGTGACGGCATGGGCGTAGCTGGAGATGACGGTGTGCTCCCCGGGCAGGGTGCGCTCTGGCAGGGTGATGCCTTCTTTTTGAATGGCCTCTGCAAGGGCCTCCAGATACTCAGGCGTCGTGCCGCAGCAGCCGCCGGCGATCTGCACACCCTTTCGGATCATGCGCATCACGGAGGCGGAGAAGTCCTTCGGGGTCACGTCATACACAGTGTTCCCGTCTACCATCTGGGGGAGGCCAGCGTTGGGCTTGAGGATCACGGGCAGAGAGGTGGAAGAAAGGTAGCGGTCCACCACCGGCTCCATGGCATCCGGTCCCATGGAGCAGTTGACACCGATGGCCGTAGCGCCCATGCTCTCCAGCATGGCGCACATGGCCTCGGGACTGGCGCCGGTCATGAGCTTCCCGTCCGAACCGTAGGCGCAGGTGACAAAGACGGGCAGGTCCGTCAGCTCCCGGGCCGCCAGAAGGGCCGCCTTGGTTTCTCTTGCATCGTTCATGGTCTCGATGACGATGAGGTCCACACCGACCCTGAGACCCGCTGAGATGGTCTTTTTAAAGAGGTCGACCGCATCTTCAAAGGGGAAATCGCCCCAGGGGTTCAGCATCTTTCCGCTGGGGCCCACGTCCAGGGCAACGAATTTTGGCTGCGGGGACTGGGATTCCCGGACTGCACGCCTGGCAAGTGCGACGGCGGAGGAGACGATGTCCGAGAGGGCATACGCCTTGTCTCTGTCATCACCCTCCACGGAAAACTTCAGGCAGTTGGCACCGAAGGTGTTGGTGTAAACCACGTTGCATCCGGCGTCAAAGTACCGCCGATGGATGGACGTGATGACATCCGGGTGACTCAGGTTCCAGGTCTCCGGCAGCTCGCCCAGGCCGAGCCCGGCCTTCTGAAGAAGGGAACCCATGCCGCCATCGAGGAGGAGCAGATGGGAGGACATATATGTCAGGAGATCAGGACAAACGCTTTCCTTCATGTGGAGGCCGGCTCCTTTCTGAAAAGACAGTCCCGCTGTGCACAGGTGTCACAGGGGGCAGAGGGCGCACAGGCTGGGCCAGTGCGATAAAGGCCGATCACGGCCGTGACGGACTTGGAGGGGACCATGAGGAGGGTGTCCGTGAGGCTGACGCCGAGATGCTTTTCCGGATTCAGAAGGCGGAAGATATCCCGCTGAGCCTCGAGTTTCAGGTCCCCGTAGCCCGGGGAAAAGCGCATGGTAAGATGACGGGAGGGATCCTTTTCAAGGAGATACTGCTCAAAGGCATCGCACAGGGCCTCCACCCGCTCGGCGCCTGCGGCGTGAAGAAACAGGGCGCGGGTGGGGCTGATGGCCTGGTGGCGGCGGATCATCCGGTCCACCTCCATGCCGGCGGTGGCACAGAAGATCGCGGCAGTGTCGCAGTTCTGGAGAACCCTGGAAAGCTGCCTTGAATGCCAGAGGATGGGCCCGAGCGCGACGGTACCCTTCTCCGTGTCCGGTGTGCAGGGGAGGGTCAGAAAGCAGGCCCTGCCGCTGTCTGTCCCCTTCATCTGACGCATGGCAGCCTCAAAAGGTTCCCGGGTTTCGGGAGGAATTTCTGCCCGCGGCGATACGCCCGCGTAGCGAAGGACCTCCCTCGGGTCGATGGGCCTGAGAGGGAGGGTAAGTGTCTGGACGGTCATGAAAGCTTCCTTCCGAGGATGGCACTCAGATGGGAAATGAGGGTCGCTGCCACCTCCGGCTTATTCATGGTGTAGACGTGAACGTGGGGAATGCCATTGGCCATCAGGTCAATGATCTGGTCGGCCGCATAGATGAGACCGCACTGTGCCATGGCATGAGGCTGATCGCCGAAGCGGTCGGCCAGGGAAAGGAAGCGCTGAGGCATGAAGGAACCGGAGAGCCTGAGGGCCCGGTCGATCTGGCTGCGGCTGGTGATGGGCATGATCCCCGGGATGATGGGCACGCCGATGCCCTTTTCCCGCGCCATGTAGAGGAAACGGTAGAAGAGCTCGTTGTCAAAGAACATCTGTGTGGTGAGAAAGTCCACGCCGGCGTCCACCTTTTCCCTGAGGTGCTGAAGGTCAGAGGCTCTGGACGCGCTCTCCGGGTGTGTCTCCGGATAGCAGGCAGCCCCGATGCAGATGTCGGGTGCCGTTTTTCGGATCTCCGAGATCAGCTCCGTGGCATAGTGGTAGTCCCACGTTTCCCGTGTGTCACCCTGCATGCTCTCCGGGATATCGCCGCGAAGGGCCATGACATTGTCGATGTGAAGGCTCTGGATTTCCTGGATCTTCTCCCGGACAACCTTTTTCGTGGAGGACACGCAGGTGAGGTGGGCCATGACCGGCACATGGGACTTTTCCTGGATCTGGCGGGAGAGCTCCATCGTCCATCTGCTTCGCCCGCCGCCGGCCCCGTAGGTCACAGAGAGAAAGGCGGGGTTCAGTGCGGCAATCTCAAGGGCGGCCGATTCTACCCTTTCAAAGGAGGCGCTCTCCTTGGGCGGGAACACCTCAAAGGAGATGGTAGGGCATCCGCTCCGGGCAGACTGATCAAGAATCTGGGAAATCTTCATAGGACACACCTCACTGTGGCTGCTTTCGGATTGATACCATGTTCCATACAATGTGAAGGATAACACGATTTGCAGGGACCGAAAAGAATCCCGAGCGAAAAAAGCCAGAAGATGTGCAGAAGGCCTGCGCCTTGCCATGGGGAAGGCAATGGACTACAATGCCTGCAGGTTTCGGGCCTTTACCGGAGGTGACAACAATGAAACAGCGGGGCTGCCTGCAGGGCATGATTTTCCTTCTGGCTTTCCTGTGTCTGGTCTTTTCCGTGAAGGAAACTGCCAGGGCACAGGTGCAGGCGGGCGACATGCTGCAGTTCGGCTACTATGAGCAGGACGGCGTGGAGGAAAACGGCAAGGAGCCGATCCTCTGGCGCGTGCTTTCCTGGAGCGAGGAGGACCAGACCGCCCTCCTGCTCTCCGAGTACGCGCTGGACTGTGTGCCGTACAATGCCGCCGTGCGGGAGACTTCCTGGATTGAAACCGATCTGAGGGCCTTCCTGCAGGAAACTTTTTTACAGGAGGCCTTCACGCTCTACGAGCAGTCGTGCCTGGTGCCGCACGCATCCGGCGCGCGGGAGGATCTGGTCACGCTTTTGAGCGCACAGGAAATTGATCGGTATCTGAAAGGGAACCTCCTCTGCGAGGCGACGCCCTATGCAAGGTCGCGTGGCGTCTATCACATGGACGTGGATGGCCGCGAGACCTGCTCGTGGTGGGTCCGCATGGACAGAAGCGAGACGTACGGCCTGTATGTCGGCGCCATGGGGATCGTGCGGCAGAATTCCAACCGTGTGACCGCAGGGGACAACGGCGTGAGGCCGGCGATTCTCCTGAAACTTCCGGATCCTTCGCAGAGGCCAGTCAGCGTGCAGACACTGGGCCAGTGGGAGAGCGGGATGCAGGAAAACCTTTTGCACCTGCGCGCTCTTGGCACGGAGAGATCCGGAAGCCTCCGGATGTTTCCGGTCGGCAGGCAGGACCGATTGATGGAAGCATATGCGGGATCTGGTGCGGGCTTTGTGACGCTCACGCTTGAGATCACGAACCTGAAGTCTACCCCCTGGCGGGTGACGGACGATCTGAGGGTCCTGGTTTCCTTTGACGGCGGGGCCTATATGGTGAATGGCTTCTGCTTTGAGGAGCGGCAGCTTTCCGGGAGCAATACCGCGGGGCTTGTGCCCCACACCGACACGGTTCGCCTGATGCCGGGCGAGCGCGGAACCTTCCGCGTGGGTGCCGTGCTGCCGGATGGGACTGCTGGCCGCTATGTCGCCTTCAGGATCATCGCTGGGGACACGGCGTTTGACTGTACTGCCGGAGGAGGCAATCCATGACAGATATGCAAAATCATCTCTCGACAGAGCATTTTGAGAGCGGCATGCAGCGGCGGGGTATGCACCACGTGCCGGGGATGTCCCTCAAGGAGATGGAGAGCCTCAGCTTTGAGGAGGCACTGGAAAAGGCACTGATTCCGCGGGATAAGTATGATGTCAGGCGCTGGCTCTTTGTGCCGGACCACTATACAGAGTACCGGTATATCCTTGGAACCCGGGGACAGAACCCCCTCGTGTGCATCG
This sequence comes from Clostridia bacterium, assembly GCA_017460395.1. Classification (GTDB taxonomy): domain Bacteria; phylum Bacillota; class Clostridia; order Christensenellales; family Aristaeellaceae; genus UBA2943. Next base: position 9,669 of record JAFUBA010000138.1, read on the forward strand.
GCATCAACCCGTCCACCGCAGAGCCGGACGCCCTGGACCCGACCGTCAAGAGTGTCGAGCGGATCGCCTACGGGAACGGCTTTGATTCCTTCATGATGTTCAATGTCTATGCGCAGCGGGCTACGACCCCCGATGACATGGACGCTGAGATGGTGGAGGATCTGCACCTGGAGAACATGCGGGCCTTTGACTATGTGCTGTCGCTGTCAGAGAGCCCGGTCGTCTGGGCCGCGTGGGGGACGATCATCGAAAAGCGGGCGTATCTTCCTTTGTGCCTCCGGGACATGATCGAGGTGGGGAAGCGGCACGGAGCCAGGTGGGTGCAGTGCGGGAAGACATCAAAAAAAGGCCATCCGCATCATCCTCTCTATCTCAGAAAGGATGAGCAGATCCGGCCCTTTGATGTGGAAGCCTATCTGGAACACTGTCTGATCAGTGTTTGAAGAGCAGTTTCAGCTGGCCTGACAGGCGCACACCGACCACAAGGTTCCTTGTGCCATGGCATGCGGGACAGGTGCTCTGTACAGGAAGATACCTGCAGTCCCTGTGCCGCAGATGGATGTGGTAATCATCGTTGATACATCGCCTGCAGATATAGCCTCCGTTGAGCTTGTAAATGCGATGGATCGTCAAAGCATCATCCCTCCTCCCATGCGGCAGTGCATGAAAACTTTTTCTGCACCGGAAATCATTCTTCAGGTACAGAAATGTGCTGTCCGTCCTCTTTTGCGGGACGTTGGGCTTATTATCGGTGGAAACGGGAGATTGTCAAGTGCATGTTCGTTCGATACTGCGCGAAAACAGTCTTTTTACAAAAGTTCACGGTATTTTCACCCGGGGAGGCTATCCTGTGAGCATGAAAGCGCTTTCACAGGTCGTCCATTCATTCTCATGCCGGGTATCCATGCGGTTTCTTCTTGTTCGAAAACGCAAACCATGGTACACTTTGAGGCTGGTTCGGAGATATGGTATCCGGCGATACCCCCGGGCCATTCCATGCGGGTGATTATGTCGATGTGTCGCCACTCAGCGCGGTATGTCCTGAGGCACAAATAAAGATTTGTAAAGGAGCTCGCACACATGTTCAACAAGCTGATGAACAATTACTATTTCGGGAAGGCAGGCAAGGGGGATTTTACAGAGGATGATCTGCCGACGAACCGGTGGCAGCTGTTCCTGGAGACCCTGCGCGTCCGTTTTTCTGCCCTGACACGGCTCAATCTCATGTATGTCGTCGTCTGGCTGCCGGCCCTGATCGTGATCTTCCTCGGTGTCATGGGTGCCCTCAATATCGCGAACTCCATCGACCTGGGCGACGGACAGTCGGCTTTCTCCATGCAGGCGATGCTCCAGCAGGAGGAGGCGGCGGAGACCGGTGAGGTGATTGAGATCCCGGAAGTCATGAGCGCCTCCGATGCCTATGATTCTCTGCTTGGCATTCTCATGACCACCCTCATGCTCCTGGTGCCCGCCATTGCGATCACCGGGCCCTGCACAGCGGGTGTGGCCTATGTCACAAGAAACTGGGCCAGGGACGAGCATGCCTTCATCTGGTCTGACTTTAAGGATGCCGTGAAGGAAAACTGGAAGCAGTCCATCGTGGTGTCCCTGATCACGGGTGCACTCCCGCTGGTGGTCTTCATGGGCTGGCGCTTCTATGGAAGCATGGCGGCCACCCAGCCCATCATGATCATCCCCCAGGTCCTGATCCTCATGATCGGCATCATCTGGGCCATCAGCGTGACCTACATGCATCCCCTGATCGTCTCCTACCGTCTGAAGCTGCGGGACGTCTTCCGCAATGCGATCCTGCTGGCCGTGGCGCGTCTCCCCATGAGCGTGGGACTTCGGATCCTGCACTGCGTGCCGGTGGCGATCGGACTTGCCATCGCCTTTCTCTGGAACCCCAGCTATGCGCTGCTCTTTCTCATGTTCTACTATCTGCTGTTTGGATTCTCCATCAGCCGCTTCATCACCGCGTCCTACACCAACGCCGTCTTCGACCGCTTCATCAACAGCCATATCGAGGGCGCGCAGGTGAACCGCGGACTGAGGGCCGAGGACGATGATGACTATGATGACGACGAAGAGCTGGATGAGAACGGGGCCGAGTAAGCATGTATACGCAGTTTGCTGAAATCTACGATGAACTGATGAGCGATGTGGACTATGAGGTCTGGGCTGACCAGTATGCCCGCCTCATGGACGGCTTCGGGATCGGCCCGAGGAGCCATATCTGCGAGTGCGCCTGCGGGACAGGCAATCTGACCATTCCGCTCAGGAAACGCGGCTTTGTGATCACGGGCGTGGACCTGAGTCAGGATATGCTCTGGATTGCCGCTCAGAAGGCGAGGGAGGCCGCGCAGATGATTCCATTTGTCCGCCAGGACATGCGCTCTCTTCGTCTTCATCGGCCGGTGGATGCCATCCTTTCGACCTGTGACGGCGTCAACTATCTGATGCAGGAGGAGGACCTGTCCTCCTTTTTTACCTCCGCCTATGCCTCCCTGCGGCCAGGCGGAGGGCTCTTTTTCGATCTGTCCACGCCCTACAAGCTGCAAAATCTCCTGGGCGACCGCCTGATCTGTCAGGACACGGACCATATTACCTTCTTCTGGCAGAACCACTATCACGAGAACAGGTGCAGCGTGGACATGGAGCTGAGCTTCTTTGTGAAGGAGAAGGACGGACGCTACCGGCGGATCGATGAAGAGCAGAAGCAGCGGTCCTACAGCTTTGAGACCCTGAAAACGCTGCTTGAGCGTGCCGGCTTCGTGGACTGTGCCTGCTTTGGCAATGTCTCCCTGAGAATCCCGACAGAGCACGAGGAGCGGTGGTTCATATCCGCAAGGAAGCCTGCGGAAGCATAAAAAATTATTCTTCAAAAGAAAGTGAAAGCATATGAGTCAGGAATTACAGCTTGAGCGCATCCCGGGCGATGGCCTTCTGCACATGGACCTCATGGGCGGGGAAGCAAGGGTGCTGCTTTGTGAAACCACGGAGATGGTGCAGCAGATGGTGCAGCTGCATGGCTCCACGCCCGTGTGCACCGCGGCCCTGGGCCGCCTCATGACCGGTGCCGCCATGATGGGCTCCATGATGAAGGGGGAAGGCCAGAGTGTCACCCTGACCGTGAAGGGCGGCGGGCCCATGGGAACGCTGGTGGCCGTCGCAGAGGGCGGCTTTGTGCGCGCCTGCGCGGACAACGTGAACGTGTCGCTCCCGGAGCAGTCTCCCGGAAAGCTGGACGTGGGCGGCGCCGTCGGGCATGAAGGTTATATCTCCGTGGTGAAGGATCTTCGGATGCGGGAGCCCTATGTCGGCCAGACGGAGCTTGTGAGCGGCGAGATCGCTGTGGACCTGGCCAACTATTTCACGGTCTCCGAGCAGCAGCCCTCGCTGGTGGCGCTGGGTGTTCTGGTGCGGGGCAGCAAGGTGCTCAAGTCCGGCGGCCTCATCATCCAGCCCCTGCCCGGGTGCAGCGAGGAGACGCTGTCGCAGCTGGAGCTGAGAAGCCCCATGTTTGCAGAGATCAGCCATGAGCTCATGGCAGCTCCCAAGGAGGAGCTGGCGGAGGACTGGTTCCGCGGACTGGACCTGAGGCTCCTTGACAGAAGCGAGGTCGGGTATCGCTGCAACTGTTCCAGGAACAGAATGGAGCGGGCGCTGCTGGCCATCGGACGGCAGGATCTTCAGGAGATCCACGATGACGGAAAAGGTGCAGAGCTCGTGTGCCACTTCTGCAACAGAAAGTACTTTTTCACCACCGAGGACCTGCAGCGGCTCCTCGAACAGGGAAAACAGCCGAGGGGAGAGGAATAAGCATGTTTGAGTGCATCAACTTTGACGAGTACCTGGCGGAGTTCGTCTCCGAATGGATGACAGACCACAGCTCGGAATATAAAAACTTTGACGCCATGGAGGCAGACATGCCGAACATTTATGTCCGCTTCCTGAACAAGCCGGCTTCCTGGCTTCAGGGCCTGACCCCGGGCGCCTTCTTTACCCAGTACGAGGATCCGAAGGACCTGGTGGACTGGCTGAAAAAGTATACGGACGAGGGCGTGCCGGTGCCGGAGCTTCTGTGTGAGCAGATCGAGAACGTCGGCAAGCCCTGTGAAAAGCGCCTGGTGGCCCTTCTCAAGGATGAGGAGGCCAACGCGGACGCCAAGATGACGGCGATCAGCATACTGAGGAACCTTGATTCCACACAGCCTAAGATGCTCTACATTTCCTGGCAGCTCAATCGCTCCGAGGACGACGAGCTGGCGGAGAACGGCCTTGAGTCTCTTTCCGCCATGGGCCGCAGCGCCGTCCAGCCCATGCTGGAGGCCCTTCCTAAGGCCAATGATGCGGGACAGATTGCCCTTCTGGACGTCCTCTGCCGCTATCCCGGAAACGAGCAGGTTTATTCAACATGCATGCGTCTTTTCCAGGAAAAACCGGAGAAGAAGGCCATCCTGGCCTCCTATCTCGGCCGGCTCCAGGACGAGCGTGCCCTGCCGGTGCTCATGGATGCGTGCCTGAAGGAAGATCTGAATTACCTGGACTATCTGGAGCTGAGAAGCGCCATCGAGGAGCTCGGCGGAACTGCACCGGAGCGGGACTATACCGGAGATCCGGCGTATGAGGCCCTGGAGGGTATCCACTGAGACCTGATCTGTGCAAGTAACACCCTCTGCAATGAAGGCGAAAGGAAGGTGAAGGGTTTGATTTGTCCGGTATGCGGGTTTGAGATGGGGGATCAGGCTCTCACCTGTCCGCAGTGTGGGAAGCTGGTGGCGCGCAGCAGCCGAGGCGCGGATATCATGTCGATCCGGCAGGGCAGGCGGGCGAGGGAAGCCTACGAAAAAGGACTGCCGCCCACCGCCTCGGCCCCGAAAAACGTTCAATCTTATGCCTGGGGAAGCGTCGCATGGGATACCCCGGAGGATGAGATCCCGCTGTACAATGACTTCAGGTCCACGGGGCAGATGAATACGCCGGATGAAAAATCGGTGGAGCGGCGCAGGAATACCTACAATGTCTATGGTGAGGTCAGCGAGCGGGACATGGAGCGCAGCCGCGCAGACATGCGCCAGAAGCGGCGGAGCGACAGGTACAGCTATACAAAGAAGACCATGAACTGGACCTGGTTCTGGATCTGGATCGCCATTCTCGTGATCATCTCAATTGCAGGCACCTTCGTCTTCCTGAGGCGGACGGACCAGGGGCAGAAGATCCTGGCCAGCATGGGCCGGGATGCCGTGAGCAGTGCCTACTGGGAGATTGGCCAGGACCGTATGGATACGGGTGATATTGACGGGGCGATCAAGGATTTTGAACTGGCCCGGGAAAAAGACGGCGATGAGGAAGTGAATATCACGGGTCTTCTGCTCCTCGCCAGCTGTTATGAATCCATCGGCCGGACGGAGGACGCGGAGGAGATCTATGTCTATCTCTACACGGACGTGGTTCCGAGTGCCTCAGATGCCTACACCAATGAGATCCGCATTCTTCTTGCAACGGACCGGGGCCCCGAGGCCGCGCTCCTCATGCAGACCGCCTACGAGAAGACGGGCAACAATGCCTTCTTCCAGCAGCGCCGTGATCTGCTGCCCAGCGCGCCCGAGACCGACGTGTACGCCGGCCTCTACCCGGAGAAAAAGTATGTGACCCTCACGTCCCCGGAAGGGTACGATGTGTATTACACCTTCTCCGCGGACGCTGAGCTCCCGGAGGAGGGGCAGCTGTTCACGGAACCGATCTTCCTCGATGAGGGCATCTGGACACTTAGGGCCGTGAGCGTCAATGAGAAGCTCGTGAGCGATCAGCTGACGGTGGCCTACAGGATCATCATGCCATCGCCCACGACGCCCTACGCATCCCTCGCGCCTGCAACCTACAAGCAGCGGCAGAAGGTTCGCCTGAGGCCCGCCATCGATGTCTATGAAGATCCTGACGTCACCATCTACTACACCATCGACGGCTCCATCCCGGATGCGGACAGCCCCATCTATGACGGGGAGGGTATTTTGCTTCCGGGCGGCTATTCCACGCTCCATGCGGTCGCCGTCAACGGCTACGGCAAGGCCAGCAACATGCTGGAGGTACAGTACAAGATCGAGGCAAAGCCCTGGCCTCAGGCGTCTTATTCTACCGATGATACGGCATCGGGCATGAAGCTGAACGCCACCACCTGGAATGATTTCCTCGGCAAATACGGGGAGAGCGACCGCTATGAGGATGTCCTGGTCTCCGGCTTTGAGGAAGCCTGCCAGAAGAGGTATTATTCCTGGGGCTATGCGATCTTCCGGAGAAATGCAGGCATCCTGATCCTGCAGGAATTGTACTTTACGGATACGACCTTCTCCGCGCCTCGGGGCACCGGCATCGGAGACACGGAAAACGATGTGGTCTCCAAGTACCGTGATATGGGCCAGGTGGCCAGCGCCTCCGGCAACCGGGGCCTCTACGACAAGGACGGGAACAAGGGAAAGATCCTGAAAAATGCTGATGGAACCAAAACCATCCGATACACGGCCCTCACAGCAGACAGCCACAAATGGCAGCTGGAGTATACGATCTCGGAGTCGGGACAGGTGATCGCGGTGGATCAGAAGTACATTCAGTAATGGGCACATTTGAAACGGGGGAGAAATGGCATGATAGAATTCTGTCTTCTGGACCGCGAAGGAACGGTGCTGAAAAAGCAGGAGGATGCTCAGGAGATTGTGACGGTCCTTGACCGGGTGTACCTGGAGGGGGACCGGATGGTGATCCGGGCTGACGCCAGATTCCTCAGCGTGCAGCTGGACCAGAGCATCCCGCCCGCCACGGTCTGTCTGCCGGAGGGGACCATGACATGGAAGGTCCCCTGCGGGGAGGAGCGAAGTGCGTATGCACCGGGCTTATTTGAACAGACGCGGCACATCATCTGCATCCGGCGTCTGGATGCACCCATGAAGGACACAGACCTTGCCTGCAACCCGCTGGACCTTCGGGGTGATACCGATTTCTTCCCGCACGCCTTTGCCAACATCGAGACGAGAAACGAGGCCTGCTTTGCAGCCAGAAACCTGATCGACGGTCTCAGCTGCAATGCGGGCCACGGGGAATGGCCCTATCAGAGCTGGGGGATCGGCACGCGCGAGGATGCCGCCTGCTGGATCGATCTCGGCAGGAAGGTCAGGGCAGGGAAGATCGGGATTGTCCTGCGCGCAGACTTTCCGCACGATGCATGGTTTTCCTCGGTCCGGATCACCCTGGATGATGGAACGGAGCAGGTGCTGGAGCTCAGGAAGACTGCAAAGGAGCAGGTGTTTACGCTCCCGGACGGGTGCGCGACCCGGAAGATCCAGATCGATCATCTTGTGAAAGCACCGGACCCATCGCCATTTCCCTCCTTCCGCTCTGTGCGTCTATACGGCGAGGAGCTCATTGAAAACGCATGACATACGAAAGCATCCCGCCCGGGGAAAACCCCAGGCGGGATGTATTTTCTTTATTCGTGAAGCTTGACCTTGATCCACATGGAGGAGTACTGGCTGCGCAGACTCTCGGGGATATCGTGGTACATTTCGTCCAGCTCATATCCGGCTCTTGGCAGATAGGCTTCGTTGCCCTCATAGGTGCCGCCCTCGCCGCTCAGCTCGTCCAGCACCTGCTGGTTGGCGGATGCATAGCCGACCTCCTCGGAGATCATGAGGCTGTTTTCATACTCGAGGATATAGCGGATGAACTTGTTGGCAAGTTCGGGGTTGGACGCATTGGCGGGAATGACCATGGCGTCGATGGCGATGTTGGTGCCTTCCTTGGGTGCCAGGTATCCCATGTCCTCGTTCTCAGACAGGATGTAGGCAGCGTCACCGCTGTAGACGAGGGCCATCCACTTTTCACCATTGGCCATGGAGTCGATGACCTCGTCGGTCACATAGGAGGGGCGGATGGCCTTATCCATCTCCCGCAGCCATTCGTAGGCGGCCTGCAGCTCCTCATCCTTGTCGGTGTTGGCGGAATAGCCGAGGTTCTTGAGGGCGATCATGAAGGCGTCGCGCTCAGAATCGTACATGTACACATGACCCTTGTAGTCGGGGTTCAGGAAGGCGGCATAGCCCTGGGCCTCGATGTCCTCGGGGTCGATCCGGGTCTTGTCGTACACGATGCCGACGGTCTGCCACAGATACGGGACAGAGTAGGTGTTGTCGGGATCGTAGTCCAGGTTCTGCACGCCAGAGGCAAGGTTGTCGAGGTTATCCACGACGGACCTGTCCAGGGGCTGGAGCTTGTCTTCCTTGATCAGGCGCTCGATCATGTAATCGCTTGGCACCAGGACATCGTAGGATGCGCCGGAGAGGAGCTTGGTGTACATTTCCTCATTGGAGGAAAAGAGGGAGTAGTTCACGCGGACGCCGTATTCCTTCTCGAAGTTCGTGATGACCTGCTTGTCGATGTACTCACCCCAGTTGTAGACATTGAGGATTTCGTCGGCTAGGGAGAGGGCGGGCAGGGTGAACAGGCTGAGCGCGATGAACAGGGCAGCGAGTTTCTTGAGACTTGGCATGTCAGTAGTCCTCCTTTTGATGCTTGTTTTTTCTTTCTTTGATGCTTGGAATCACATTGACCAGGATGAGAATCAGGGTGACCACCACCACAATCAGGGTGGACAGGGCATTGACACTGGGGTTATAGCGCTTCATGGAGTAGACATACATGGAGATGTTGTTGATGCCCACGCCCGCCGTGAAAAAGGAGATGACAAAGTCGTCAAAGGACATGGAGAAGGCGATGAGGGCACCGGAGAGAATGGCGGGATAGATCTGCGGGAGAATCACCTTGGTGAGGGCCTGCCAGGGATTGGCGCCAAGGTCCAGAGCTGCCTCCGCCACGTTGTCATCCAGCTGGCGGAGCTTTGGCATCACGGTCAGGATCACATAGGGGATACAGAAGGTGATGTGGGAGAGGATCAGGGTCGTCAGGCTGAGGCTCACCTTGGTGGAAATGAACAGGAGCATGAGACCGATGGCGGTCACGATGTCCGGATTCATGACGGGTAGATTGTTGACCTCAAGCACCACGTTTTTCACGATGGGCCTGGCCTTCGATAGACCGATGGCCGCCACCGTTCCCACGATGGTGGAAACCACAGTGGCGATCACGGCGACCAGAACCGTATAGTAGATGCTGTCCAGCATCGTCCGATCCTGGAACATGTTCACGTACCACTGAAGGGAAAAGCCCGAGAAGTTGGTGAGAGACTTCGATTCATTGAAGGAAAACAGCACCACGTAGGCGATGGGGAGGTAGATGAAAAGAAGCACAAGGATGAGATAGCCATTGGTAAAAAAGGACCAGAACTTGTTTTTCTTCATTGTATCTCACCTCCTCAGTCTTTGTCTGCGTTGCGGTCCAGCTTCTTTGTGGCCCACATGGATGCGATGATGATCAGCGCCATGATAAGCGAGATGGCACTGCCAAAGTTCCAGTCGCCGGCGTTGAGGAAATAGATCTCAATCAGGTTGCCGATGAGGACATAGTCGCCGCCGCCAAGGAGCTTGGGGATCACGAAGGAGGAGACCGCCGGAAGGAAGACCAGGGTGATGCCGCTGATAATCCCCGGTACCGACAGCGGAAGCGTAACCTTCAGGAAGGTCTTCCATTTGTTGGCGCCAAGGTCGTAGGCTGCGGTCAGAAGCTCCCGGTCCATCTTTGAGATGGATGTGTGGATCTGGATGATCATATAAGGAAGGAAGTCATAGACCATGCCGATGAACACCTTCACTTCGCTCTCCAGGTCAAAATTCATGAGGATCCCGCGCCAGGCGTAGGTCTTCAATAGCATATTGATCCACATGGGGAGGGTCAGGAGGAGGACCATCATGGTCTGCCGCTTCTCGGAGAGATTTGAGATGAACAGGGCTGCCGGGTATCCGATGAGGATGCAGAAGACCGTGGTCAGAAAAGCGATGCGAAGGGAGGTAAACAGAACGCGCATGAAGGTCGGATCCCCGAAGAACTTGGTAAAGTTATCGAGGGTAAACTGAAACGTCAGCACGCTGTTTCCCGGGACCGAGAAGGCGTAGAGGAGGATCATGATCATCGGCGCCACAATGAATATCCCGATCCACAGGATATAGGGATAGCTCATGCGGAAAAAGGATTTCAAGTCTCGTGCACCGCCTTCCGCATCAGATGAATATCCTCTGTGTCAAAGGACAGGCCGACCCGGTCGCCGGTCTCATGGCGGCTGGTGGTCTCCACCTTGTATTCGCGGCCCCGGGTGGCAAAGGTGATCTCATAGGAGCCTTCCGTGATGGTCGCGGGATCAAAGTCAAACTTTACATCTGTGATGTCCACGGGGGAGTCGTCCTGCAGATTCCAGGCCTCGGCGCTGGCCCAGGTCTTGAGGTCGGTGGAGATGGCCATGGATTCCTTGATTTCATCCGGTGTGATGAAAAAGTCCAGGGCGCTGATGCCGATATTGTGCCTTGCATCCTCCACGTATTCCGGATGGATCACGTAGACCTTCACCGTGATCTCGGTCTTTTTCTCGGTTCCGAAGGTGATGCTGTAGACGCCGGGCCTGCGCTCAATGTTGTGGGTCACGCGGGTCAGGGAGATGTCGCGGTCCTCCTCGTCCCAGGCCTGGGCATTGGCGATGGAGATGAAATCCTGGTCGGTCATCTCCTGATTCTCCAGGTCCTCGGAGTCCACATAGAAATCGTTGGCGCTGATCTTTTCCTGCGTCGTGGGATTGTGCAGGTCGTGCTGGGTCACCACGTTCATCATGACGGTCTTGCTGGTGCCCGTCTTGGTTTCCACCATCAGCTCGTAGTGCACGCCCTTGAAGACTACGCTCTTGACCTCGCCGCGCATGACGCCGTCGCGGGGCTTTACAATGTCGATGTCCTCGGGACGGATCAGGACGTCCACCACCTCGCCCGGGCGGAAGTGGTAATCCTTGCAGTCAAAGTCCCTGTCGTCAAATCTGACCTTCGTCTCGCTCTTCATGACGCCATCCACGATGTTGCTCTCGCCGATGAAGCGGGCCACATAGGCGTTGGCAGGCTCATTGTAGATTTCAAGGGGCGTGCCGATCTGCTCGATCTCGCCGGCATTCATCACCACGATCTTGTCGCTCATGGTGAGGGCTTCCTCCTGGTCATGGGTGACGAAGATGAAGGTGATGCCGACCTCCTGTTGGATCCGCTTGAGCTCCCGCTGCATTTCTTTGCGAAGCTTGAGGTCGAGGGCGCCAAGAGGCTCGTCGAGGAGCAGGACGTTCGGCTCATTGACCAGGGCCCTTGCGATGGCCACGCGCTGCTGCTGGCCGCCGGAGAGCTTGGTCACACTCCTCTTCTCATACCCCTCCAGATTCACCAGGGAGAGCATGCGGTTGACCTTCTGGCTGATAATGTCATCGCCCAGCTTCTTGATGCGAAGACCAAAGGCAATGTTCTCAAACACGTTCATGTGGGGGAACAGGGCATAGCGCTGAAAGACGGTATTGATTTCCCGTCTGTATGGCGGCACCTTGTCGATGCACTGACCATCGAAAATCACTGTGCCTTCATCCTGTTCAAGAAACCCGCCCAGGATACGAAGAAGGGTGGTCTTGCCGCACCCGGAGGGACCCAGGAGCGTGACGAACTCGTTCTCGTTGATGTTCAGATTGACGCCCTTGAGGACGACCTGACCATCAAAGCTCTTGACGATGTTGCGAAATTCAATCAGCTTATGCATGACAGCGGTCTCCTTACATGAAAATGGTTACAGTTGTCTGTTAGAAACTCGGGGGCGTGGAGATCCACAGGACCTTTGCCTTTGTCTTGCCGGGGTTTTTGAGGTAGTGGTCGCTCCCAGGGTGCAGGCAGAACGAGCAGCCGGTGCGCACCCGCATGGCGGTGTCCCCGAGGTACAGGTCCACGCTGCCCGCGAGCACATATCCGAATTCCTCGCCCTCACTCGGCGGCATGGTGTCGCTCTGTCCGCCGGGGCCAAGCTCCACGAGGATCGGCTCCATGCTGTTTTTCTGTGCATCCGGCACAAGCCAGGTCACTTTGCCGCAAAGAAGATCCTCGTCGACTTTTTCAAACATGTCCTGGGGCGTGAAGACCAGCTTCTCCTCCCGCTTTTCAGAGAAAAAGGAGGAGAGGGAGGAACCAAGACACTCCAGCATGTCTGTCAGGGTCGCAATGGAGGGGGATGCAAGATTGCGTTCGACCTGGGAGATGAATCCCTTGCTGAGTTCACATCGGTCAGCCATTTCCTGCTGCGTGAGACCGCATTTCTGTCTCAGCAGCATCAGCTCTTTTCCGATATCCATTGGGCTGTATCTCCTTTCGAACAGAATAGAATCCAAATCCGTCATAAATCATGTCGGATCCGGGAGAAAAATGGTTTAGAATTTCTAAACTCTGAGTTCACACCGCAAGTTTAGTTTTGCTAAACTTTTTGGCGAGAGCAATTAAACCACGATGCCATATTTCTTGTCAAGGCCTTTCTGAAATTTTTCTTCAAAAATCTTGCGTTTCGTGCCGTCTTGAAAAAGTCAGGCACGCAGGATATACTGTCCGTGCTATTTCTGAGCAATCGCAAGGGCATGCACTTTAATTGAGGGAGAGTACAGATTCATGGCAGATACAATGAAGCCCCAGGAAGTACAGGAAAAAAAGCAGATTATCTTTTCGGGTATTCAGCCTTCGGGCACCCTGACCCTGGGCAACTATATCGGTGCGCTCAGGAATTTCAACAAGCTCCAGAATGACTATGACTGCATCTACTGCATCGTGGACGAACACGCCATCACGGTGCGGCAGAATCCGGCAGATCTGAGGCGCCGGTGCCTGGAGCTGGCCGCCATCTATATTGCCAGCGGCCTGGATCCCAAGAAAAATCTGATCTACTGCCAGAGTCATGTAAGCGCGCATGCAGAGCTGGCCTGGATCCTCAACTGCTTTACCTACATGGGTGAACTGAACAGGATGACCCAGTTCAAAGCCAAGTCTGCCGCCCACGCGGACAACATCAATGCGGGCCTCTTCACATATCCTGTCCTCATGGCCGCGGATATCCTGCTCTACCAGACCAATCTGGTGCCGGTGGGCGTGGACCAGAAGCAGCACCTGGAACTCTGCCGCGATATTGCCCAGCGCTTCAATGCCGTCTATGGCGATGTCTTCACGATTCCGGAGGGGTATATCCCGAAGATCGGGGCAAAGATCATGAGCCTGCAGGAGCCGGAGCGGAAGATGTCCAAGTCCGATCCGGAGGATACCTACATTGCTCTTCTCGATGATCCCGACACGATCCGCAGAAAGCTCAAACGGGCCGTGACCGACTCCGACGGCGAGATCCGTTTCGATCCGGAGAACAAGCCTGGCGTCAGCAACCTCCTGGCCATCATGAGCGCACTTGGCGCAGGGGAGATTGACGAATTGGTGAATCAGTTCCAGGGCCACGGCTACGGGGATCTCAAGAAGGCCACCACTGACTGTGTGATCTCTGCCCTCGAACCTCTGCAGAGTGAATACAAGCGCCTGATCGCGGATAAGAGCTATCTGCAGGGCGTCATCGACGAGAACGCCAAGACGGCAAGCTATCTTGCCACCAAGACCCTCCGCAAGGTGCAGAAGAAGATCGGTTTTGCACCGAGGGGATAAGAAAATTGCATAAGGAGACTTCCTGCCGTGCTGTGGGAAGTCTTTTCTGATCCACCGGTAAAAATACTGGAAAGGCGTAGCCTTTCTATGGAAAAAAGACATTAAGAAAACACTGATTGTGTCCAATCAGTGATATGATAATGAGGAACGGCGCGCAGCGGGAGTGTCTGCGCGCGTGAATATTTTTCCCGGGGCAGCTGTTTGCAGGCTTGCCCTGATAACGCATGGTCAAAGGAGCAGCGGTATGGACAGCATTTTTTCCCCGGTCACACTTTCTGGTCATATGGTCGCCCCTGCATCCAAGTCAGAAACCCATCGCCGGCTCATCTGCGCAGGACTGAGCCGGGAGGAGTCGAGCATGGAGCGCGTCCTTGTCTCCAAGGACATCGAGGCGACGATCCGGTGCCTCGAGGCACTGGGCACAGATGTGACGACGGATGACACCGGAGTACGCGTAAGAGGCTTTGCAAGGAAGAAGGATCTTCTGCCGATTTTTGATACAGGGGAGAGCGGATCGACCCTGCGTTTCTTTGTGCCCCTGGCCCTGACGATCTGCGGGGGCGGCATCTTCCGGATGCACGGCAATCTCGGAAAACGCCCGATGGATATCTACAGGGACCTGTTCGTCCCACAGGGCGTCAGCTGGCACATGGGCATTGGCGCCGACGAGATTCTGGAACTGGTGGTACAGGGCCAGATGGAGAGCGGGGAGTATGTGATCCCCGGGAATGTCTCCAGCCAGTTTGTTTCCGGTCTTCTCTTTGCGCTGCCGCTCCTCAGGGGCAACTCGACCCTTGAGGTGGTACCGCCCGTGGAGTCGGAGGGGTACATCCACATGACGGTGCAGGCCATCCGTGACTGCGGCATCGAGATCCGGGAGGAAAAGGCGAAAAAGCGTGGCCTCAAATGGACTATTCCCGGTGGGCAGCAGTACAGGGCAAGAAACGGTGCGATGCACGGCGACTGGAGCCAGGCAGCGGTGCTGCTGTGTGCAGACGCCCTGGGAAGCAGCGTCCAGCTGGAGGGACTCCGTGAGGACAGTCTGCAGGGCGACAAGAGCATTCTCGAGTGCCTTGAGCAGATGGGTGCCAGGATCGTCCGGGAGGAAGGCGGCATCCGCGTGGAGGCAGACAGGCTTCACGGCATGGAGTTTGACATGCAGGACCGTCCCGATATTGCGCCCATGCTGGCCCTGGTCTGCCAGATGGCGGAGGGAACAAGCATTCTCAGGGGCTGTGACCGCCTGAAGCTGAAGGAATGCGACCGCCTGGCGGGGACGGTGAACATCCTCAACGTTATCGGCGGAAAGGCACGGGAGGAAAAGGGAAGCATCGTCATCGAGGGCGTCAGCCACCTGAAAGGCGGGTGCGAACTTCGGGACGAACATGATCATCGCATGGTGATGCTGGCAAGCATTGCCGCGCTTGTCTGCGAGGAGCCCCTGACCGTACACGGGGTGGAATCGCTGGAAAAATCCTGGCCGGATTATCTTGAGGTATACAAAGCCCTTGGAGGAAAGGTATCATGAGTTCCATCTACGCAGGATCCCTGCAGCTGTCCCTGTTCGGGCAGAGCCATGGGGAAGCAATCGGCATGACACTGGATGGGTTTCCTGCAGGGATGCAGATTGACACGGAAGCACTGAGGGCGGAGATGAACCGCAGGCGCCCTGGCACCAGCCGCGTGACAACCGCACGCCAGGAGGATGACCGGGTGGAGTTTCTCTCGGGCGTTCTGAACGGGAGAACAACCGGACAGCCCATCTGCGGCGTGATCTACAATCACGGTCAGCACTCGAAGGACTATGGGGACGGGGTGGATGTCATCCGTCCCTCCCATGCAGACTATACCGGACATGTCCGGTATTTTGGTTTTGAGGACTGGCGGGGCGGCGGCAGTTTTTCCGGACGCCTGACGGCGCCGATCGTGGCGGCGGGAAGTCTGTGCAGACAGTACCTGAGATCCCAGGGGGTGGAGATTCTGGGCCACATCCTGTCGATCGGGAAGGTGCAGGACGAAAGTTTTCAGGCGTGTTTTCGTGAGATGCAGGACTGGGACAACTGGAAAGAGGGCATCCGGGCACCCGAGGGAGAAGCCCTTCCCACCATCTCGGGCGTGTCTGACAGCATGCGGGAGGAAATCTACCGGGCAGCCGCGGAGCAGGACTCCGTGGGCGGTCAGGTGGAATGCCTGGTGCACGGGCTTCCTGCAGGGCTTGGGGCACCGTTCTTTGACAGTGTCGAGTCGACACTTGCACGTCTCCTCTTCTCCGTACCGGGTGTCAAGGGCGTGTCCTTCGGGGACGGCTTCGGGCTGTCCTGGATGCTTGGAAGCGAGGCCAACGATGCCTTTGCCCTGATAGAGAAACAGGTGGTGACACAGACAAACCATGCAGGTGGCATCAACGGCGGAATCACCAACGGCATGCCGGTAACGGTGCGGTGTGCCCTGCGGCCGACGCCGTCCATTGGGAAGGCGCAGGGGAGCGTTTCCCTGTCCCGCATGGAGGAGGAAGAGCTGACCATCCGCGGGAGACACGATCCATGCATTGTGCCAAGGGCCCTGCCGGTCGTGGAGGCGATGGTCGCCATCGGCATCATGGATCTATGGAAGGAGAGAGCCGCATGTCTCACCTGATCGCCTATCCGGGCCTGGCCGGCTCGTTCTCCTACGGGGCCGCAAGGCATCAGTTTCCGGATGACGAGGTCCGGGGCTATGAGACCTTCGAGGAGGCGGCGAGGGCTGTAGCAGACGGAGAATGCACCTACGGGCTTCTGCCCATCGAGAATTCCTCCGCAGGTGCCGTCCTGACCACCTATGCCATCCTGGAGAAGATGCAGCTGCACATTGTGGGGGAGGCACTGGAGCCGGTTCGTCACCAGCTGGTGGGTCTGCCGAAGGCAGAGCTTTCCAGGATCCGGTCCATTACGAGCCACCCACAGGCCATCGCACAGTGCGATGAATTTCTGTCAACGCTGAAGGGTGTCCAGCTGATCCCTGGCGTCAACACGGCCATCTGTGCGCGGCAGCTTCTGGAGGACGCGGATGAAACCCGGGCCGCCATCGCCAGCCGCGAGGCTGCGGAGTTCTTCGGCCTCAAAATCCTCAAGGAAGATATCCATACATCCAAGGTCAACACCACCAGATTCTTTATCCTCTCAAAGGATCCGCAGCCCCTATATTCACCCAACAAGGCCACCGTGGTCTTCCGGGTCAATAATGTGGTGGGCGCTCTCGTGCAGGTGCTGATCTCCTTTGCCATCAGCGGACTCAACATGACCAGGATCGAGAGCCGGCCTGTGAAGGATGAGCCCTTCCTCTATTTCTTCTCAGCAGATTTCGAGGGTGAGATGGACATGAACCATCTGGACCGTGCCATGGAATCTGCAAGACCGTTCACCAGCGACCTGAGACTTCTTGGGACCTACAGAAAGGCCCAGACATAATGTGGTTCTTATTCTGCCGCTGGCGACACAGGAAGGCTGCTTCGGCAGCCTTTTTGAGACGCGATAAGAAGGAGGGGCAATCATGGCAGACGTGCGAGCAGTTGCAAATCTGTTCCTTCATCTTGCACAAGAGCAGTCCAATCAGATGACCGGAGATCTCATGACGAATCTCAGGCTTCAGAAGATGCTTTATTATGCCCAAGTGCTGGTTCCTCGTCAGATACGGGAAGCCCCTGTTTCACAGCAGAATAGAAGCGTGGGATCAGGGTCCTGTCGTTCCAGCTGTTGATGCGGACTTCAAAATCTATGGCATCGGACCGCTTCATGCGATACCAGTCGATTACAGTCAGTTCACCGCAGATGAGTTCAGCACGATTCTGGATGTGTTTACCCATTACGGAAAGTTTTCCGCATCAGGTCTCCGCGAGCTTTCAATCAAAAGTGGCTCCCCATGGGATGCTGTGTATGTTCCTGGTACAGTGCATCGTGAGATCACCACAGATGCCATGGAGGAATATTTCAAGCATCAGAGCCCCCTTGAGACGGTGGCAGACCGGCTCTTGAAGTCTGTATATGCATCTGGAAGAGAAGTGATCACTCCTCCGATCAGTGCAAGCGGGAATCCGATCCTCCCAGCTGATGACTATGAAGACTGGGGAGACTGGGGAGACTGGAGTGACGATTAAACCGTGGACATCGTGGCGGAGCCGAAGTATGAAAGATCGCGAAGGCTCATAGAGAAAATCCCTCCTCATGTATTGCGAGGAGGGATTTTTCGACCGCCGTTACAGGGTCTTCTTTGTTCAACTGAGCCCTCAGGCCGTCACAATGTTCTTCAGAACCTTCACCATGGTTTCGAGAGCCTCTCTTGTGATGCACTCTTTCCTGGAATGGAAATTATAGCCGCCGGTGGAAAGGTTCGGGCACAGAAGACCCATGAAGCTCAGTCGTGCACCGTCGGTGCCGCCGCGGATCGGCTGCACGGAGGGCGTCACGTTCTCCTTTTCGAAGGCGGCGCGTGCACGGTCCAGAATGTCCATTCTGGGCTCCAGCTTCTCGCGCATGTTGTAATAGGAATCCTTCACAAGGCACTCCACCGTGCCCTCACCGTGTTCCTGGTTCAGAAGGTCCCGGATTCTGAGGCACAGTGCCTTCTTTTCCTCAAACAGGCTCCGGTCGTGGTCCCGGATGATGTAGGTCAGCTCTGCCTTTTCGCAGTCGCCCTCCATGTGGATCAGGTGATAGAAGCCCTCATATCCTTCCGTGTGCTCGGGGCGCATGTGAGCGGGCAGCAGGGAGTGGAACTGCATGGCGATCTGGCCGGCGTTCTTCATTCTTCCCTTGGCATCGCCGGGGTGGAAGGAAAGACCGCGCACGGTGACGATGAGGCTGGCTGCATTGAAGTTTTCGTATTCCATTTCGCCTACGGCGCCGCCGTCCACGGTGTAGGCAAAATCAGCGCCGAAGTGCTCCACGTCAAAGAGGTCTGCACCGCGGCCGATCTCCTCGTCCGGCGTGAAGGCAACCGCCACCTGGCAGTGGTCCGGCGCATCCGAGCGGGTCAGCTCCTCGCACAGCTGCATGATCTCTGCCACGCCGGCCTTGTCATCTGCGCCGAGGACGGAGGTGCCGTCGGTCACGATCAGTTCCTGGCCGCGAAGGGCGGGGAGGAAGGCATCATCGATGACGATCCCGTTCTTCAGCGTCACGGGGCTGCCATCATAGTCCGGGATGCAGACGGGATGGGTGGGGCCCTTCACGGCATCCGAGGTGTCCATGTGGGCAATGAGCCCGATGCACCCATCCTTGCCCTTGGCGGGAATGGTGGCATAGACATAGCCGTGCTCATCGCTGCGAGCCTGAAGCCCCAGCGCTTTCAGTTCATCCACCAGAAGATGGATCAGATCCCACTCCTTCGGGGAGGAGGGACAGGTTGCGGAGGATTCGTCCGAGGTGGTTTCCACCTGGATATAGCGGAGAAATCTGTCTTTGACAGCCATGGATGATTCGCTCCTTTCGGTATGTGTGTTGTATATGGCAGAATATCAGACTTTATGCGCGGATGAAAGCCAGGATCTTCTTTCCAATCGTGGCAGCGCTTTCGCCCCATTCCTTGAGCCGTTTCTTCACCGGCATCATGGATACGGGTTCATACAGGCGTCCCGCCTTCTGGAGGAGACGGACGGCATCCTTCTCTGTCTCGTAGGGCTTCGAGAGGGTAAGATCTACCGCCTTCAGGGCAGGATCATCCTTTTCAAGACGCGAGAGGAGATGGGCCCTGGCATTTTCTACGGTGGCATCCGCGCAGTAGATATACAGCCCGTCGGTTCGATCGACGCCGTTCTGGGGACGGATGACATAACGCACAGGCAGGTCACGGATCTGAGGCTCAAGACGCGTGACAAGATCCTGCGTTTCGCTGCGGGACAGGATGATCTTGATGCAGACGACTTTGCCCGGGATCTCCTCGCCCTCATCGAGGTACATCCGGTAGGAGGACGACTGCATGAGCCGCTGGACCGCAGCTTCCTCCGGCCGCATTACTCCCCTGTGGGACACGAGGGTCATGTGGCTTCGCACCGCGTAGACCGAGTAGCTGATCTGTACCTTCTGCAGTGCTGCCTCGAGGGCATCAAAGGTATCCGCCTCGAAGGGACAGGACCAGAGATAGGCGTTTGCCTGGGTATCAAAGATCGCGGCACCGTCCATCACGATGAGGGGCGTCCTGATTTTCGCAGCGCTCATCTGCAGCGTAAAGTAGGCAGGTGCATGCTCCGAGATGAGACAGATGCGTGCTCCGTCGCCATACAGATGGTTCAGGAGAAAGAGCACCGTGGGGGACACGGTGGCAAAGCGGTCCGGCACAAGGTCCCGGCTTTTGACAAAGAAGATGAGGTGACCGTCCTTCGTGCGCGGGAGACGGAAGAGGTTGACCAGAATCGCAATGCTGGTCCCGATGAGCACGTCCCCCACCTTCGTGAGCGCCGAAATGTAGGGCTCGTCAATCTCAGGGTAGGCGATCACGATACACAGAAACACGATGGCGGACAGCGAGGAAGCATCCGGCCTGTGCATGAGTACGGCCATGTAGAGGGAGAGCATCACGCCAACACCCATGAGGCCGTAGAGAATCAGGGGACTGCGCGCGAGCACGGGGAAGGAATAGAAGATCACGAGAAACAGCATGCCGAGAACGGCACCGATCAGGGTGCCGGAGAGACGGCTGAAGGCATACTCTTTTGTGTCGCTGACCAGCGGCTGCATGCAGATGATCGCCGTGATCGCTGCCTCACTCGGCAGGTTCTCCCCGCGGAGGCCGAAGATCACGTAGACCATCAGGCAGAGAAAGACGGCCAGGGTGGTCTTGAGGATGCGCTGCCCGAGATGGGGCAGCGCGTGTGTAAGCGAAGTTTTTATTGCTTCCATGATGACTCCGGTCTGGTTCAGGCCTGCTTCCTGAGGGTTTCCAGAAGGGTTCGGAAATCGTCTTCACCCCAGATGACAGGAACGGGATAGAGGGGGTTGGCCTCCTTGTCTGCCCAGGCGATGATCTGGGGAATGTCCTTGTCCTGAATGACATCCGTGCCCCTCGGGATCTGCATCTTCCGGTTGGTTTCCTCGATCCAGGAGATGAAAGATTCTGCCTTTTCGGCATCGCTCCGGCCCTGAATGCCACATTCGTCCGCAAGCTCGGCAAGCCGCCCGAACACCTTTTCACCGTACTGGCGAAGGACACAGGGAAGGATCATGCTCATGGCAAGGCCGTGGGGGACACCGTAGAGACCGCCCAGGGTATGGCCGACCGCGTGTACGTAGCCGACGCAGCCGCGGGTGAAGGACCTGCCTGCATAGAAGGCAGCCCACTGCATGGCCTGACGGTGCTCGATGCTGCTGCCATCCTCATAGGCGGCCAGGATGTGCTCATGGATGAGGCGAACGGCGTTTTTCGCATATTCGCGCTCGAGGTGCGTGAGATACGTGCCGTTGGTGTAGCTCTCCACCGCGTGGCACAGGGCATCCATGCCCGTGGTTGCGGTGATAAACGGCGGAAGTCCCTGCGTCAGCTTCGGATCCAGGACCGCAAGGCGGGGCATCAGGACGGGATCGTTGATGGATGCCTTGTGGTGCGTCTTCTCCTCGGTGATCACCGCTGCCACCGTGGTCTCAGACCCGGTTCCGGCCGTCGTGGGCACGGCATAGAAGGGGACGATCCTTTTGTGCACCTTCAGGAGCCCCTGGAGCTGTCGGACAGCCTTTTTCGGATGCGCCTGCTTGGCTGCAATGCCCTTGGCGCAGTCCATGGGGGAACCGCCGCCGAAGGCCACGATGGCCTTGCAGTTTTTCTCGCGGAACATGCGGAAACCGTCTTCCACGTTTCTGTCCGTGGGATTTGGCTGCACGGAGGAGTAGACGGCGACGTTCAGTCCCATCTCTTTCATCTTATTCAGCATGGGCACAGGAAGTCCAAGCTTCATCAGGGATTCGTCCGTCACCACAAGGACGCTGTCGTGGCCGGCTGCCTTGAGTTTATCCGGGAGCTCAAGCACGCTGTCCTCGCCGGACAGGGTTTCGGGAATCCTCCAGGGGAGGAAGTAGTTTCCAACTTTCATAACGGCCTGGAATGTGCGGCACCAGGCTCTTTTGCCAGCAGAAGAACCCATCGGGGATCACTCCTTTACATGTTGTTTCATCTTCTCAGCGCTCAAAGAGGCGGAGCACCGGGAACTTGTAGGCATTCTTTTTCCCACCGTAGGGATGCTCCCGAAGCGGCAGGTTGAAGTGCCGGCTGCCGGAGAGCACTGTGGAGGGATGGGTGAATTCGCGGAAGCCCCACACACCGTGGTAGGCGCCCATGCCGGAGTGGCCGGTGCCGTTGAAGGGTACACCCTTGACCATCAGATGGAGGCAGACCTCGTTGATGCATCCGCCGCCGTACTGCTGGGTTGACATGACCTTCCGGGCCCAGGCTGTATCGCGCGTGAACAGGTACAGCGCAAGGCCGTGCTCGCGCTGGGCGATGGTGGACAGAAGCCCGTCGATGTCTGCATCCCTGAACTTTACTACCGGGAGCAGGGGACAGAAGAGCTCGTGCTGCACGATCTGCTCGTCAATCCCGACCGGATAGATGATGGTGGGCTCAAACTTTTCTGTCGCTTCATCCCCGTGTCCGCCAAAGACGATCCGGTCTTTGTATGCCGCAGCCTCACTGGCACATGCGTCGTAGGCCTTTTTGCCGATCAGCTTTGGGTATTCAGGGTGCGTGAGCGGGCTGTCACCGATCTGCTTGAGGTACGCCTTCTTCAGTTCCTCCACGAACTCGTCTGCAACCTCCTCCGCCACGGCGACCTGGTTGATGTC
>JAFUBA010000139.1 GCA_017460395.1 Clostridia bacterium
TCAAACATCCCGTCCTCGATCTTCTCCAGCATATCGAACATATCCTTATAATACAGGTAAAAGGTGCCCCGGTTCATGTCCGCCAGGTCAGTCAGCTCCTTCACCGTGATCTCGTTGATCTGTTTCTCCTGCAATAATTGGGTCAATGCCTGGGTCAGCAGTTTTTTGGTCCGCCGTACCCGACGGTCTTCTTTTTTCTCCGTCGCCGCAGGAGCTTTCATCATAGTTTCAGCCTTCTTTCTCAACAATTTCATGGTTTTTTGTTCGATAATCTTTTCCGGAGTGTCAAGTGTTGTTTAACAAACGATTGATAATCAAATTGATTATTGAAATCAATCACATACATGATTATAATTCATTATGTTGATATTGTCAACACAATGTTTTGAAAGAGTAACTGTGTTGGGAGGTAACAGATGTGAAAGGATTCACAAAGGGATTGGTGAAACGCAGAATCCTGGTCATCGTGGTGTGTCTGCTGCTGCTTGTGCCCTCCATTCTGGGCATGGCCGCAACGAAAACCAAGTATGACCTGTTGTATTATCTGCCCCAGGACCTGGAAACGGTGCAGGGCCAGGAAATCCTGCTTCAGGATTTCGGGAAAGGCGCTTTTTCCCTGCTGGTCACGGAGGGCATGACCATCAGCGAGCAGGCTGATATGGAAAATGCTCTCAAGGAGATATCCCATGTGGACAGCGTGATCGGCTTCGCGTCCATCACCAAGGGCATGTTCCCCATTGAAATCATTCCCACTGATATTCGGGAAATGTTCCAGCGGGGGGATTGCATGCTCTCCGCTGTATTCTTCGATGAAGGTTCCTCCTCCGAGGAAACCATGGAGGCCATCAGCCAGGTACGGAATGTGGCGGGCGAAAAGTGCTTCGTCAGCGGTCTGTCCGCGGTTGTCACAGACACCAAACAATTGGTGGAGGAACAGGAAGCGATTTATGTGGGCATTGCCGTGGCGCTGTGTGCCATCGTGCTGATGATTACCATGGACAGCTTCCTTTTGCCCCTCATCTTCCTGGCTTGCATCGGCGTTTCCGTCTTGTGGAACCTGGGAAGCAATTACTTCTTAGGAGAAATCAGCTACATCACCAAGGCGGTAGCCGCCGTACTGCAGCTGGGTGTGACGCTGGATTATTCCATTTTCCTGTGGCACAGCTATAAGGAGCAAAAGGCTCTGACCGAGGACAAGGATGAGGCCATGGCCAACGCCATCCATCTGACGTTTACCTCTATCCTGGGCTCCAGCCTGACCACCATCGCGGGCTTTGTCTCCATCTGCTTCATGAGCTTTACCCTGGGGAAGGACCTGGGCATCGTCATGAGCAAGGGAGTGGTGATGGGGGTGCTGGGCACGGTAGTGCTGCTGCCCTGCGTGATCCGCCTCTTGGATGGAGCCATCGAAAAGACCAGCCACAAGCCGCTGCTGCCCGACGTGGGCGGCATCGGACGGTTCGTGGTTAAGCATTACAAGGTGCTGGCCGTGGTGCTGGTGATTATGATCTTCCCGGCTTTTTATGGCTACAACCATGTGAATGTGTACTATGACATGAGCAAGGTGATGCCGCCGGAGCTGAAGTCCGTCATCGCCAACAAGAAGCTGGAAGAAACCTTCGATATGGCGACGACCCACCTGCTGCTGGTGGACAGCGATGTGAGCCAAAAGGACGTCCGTGACATGACCGAGGAGATGCGGCAGGTGGACGGCGTCAAAAGCGTGTTTGGCATCGACAGCCTGCTGGGGGCGGGCATTCCGGAATCCATCCTTCCTGAGGATGTTTTGTCCCTGGTGAAGGGGGATCGGTATCAGCTGATGCTGATTAACAGCGCCTATGTGATTTCCTCTGACGAGGTCAACGCCCAAATCGACAGCCTGAACGAGATTTTGAAGAAGTACGATCAGGGCGGCATGCTGATCGGGGAGGCACCTTGCACAAAAGACTTAATTGCCTGCACCGATCACGATTTCACGGTGGTCAGCCTGATTTCCATCATCGCCATCTTCGTAATCATCCTGCTGGTGCAAAAGTCCTTCTCCCTGCCGGTGCTGCTGGTGGCTGTCATTGAACTGGCCATTGCCGCCAATCTGTGCATCCCGTATTACACTGGTACGGAGCTGCCCTTCGTGGGGCCTATCCTGATCTCCACCATTCAGCTCGGTGCTACGGTAGACTACGCTATCCTGATGACCACCCGGTATAAGCAGAACCGCCTGTCCGGCATGGACAAAAAAGAGGCTGTGGAAAAAGCCGTATCCTCCGCTGCGCAAAGCGTGCTGGTCAGTGGCCTGGGCTTCTTCGCCGCCACCTACGGCGTGGGCCTGTATTCCAATGTGGACATCATTTCCTCCATGTGCCGCCTGATCGCCCGAGGTGCGCTGCTGAGCGTGGCCGTGGTGCTGCTGCTCCTGCCCGCGATGCTGCTTTTGCTGGACAAGGTGATTGTCCATTCTACTCTGGATATGAAGGCTGCCCGATAAAAAGGAAAGGAAGAACCGAAAATGAAGAAGATTGTTTCGCTGCTGTTGACCGCAGTTTTGCTGCTGGGCTGCGTGCCCGGTTTGGCGGAAAATACCAAGCATGAACGGGTGTACGTTGTCACCGCCGCGGATGGAACGGTACAAAGCGTGACCGACAATATCCGACTGGAAAACGCCGATGGTCTGGACGAGATCGTGGATCGTACGCTGTTGACCGCTATCCAGAATGTTGGCGGAAAGGAGGTCTTCACCCTGGACGGTGAAGCCCTGACCTGGCAGGCCCAGGGCAAGGACATTACCTATGAAGGCACATCCGACAAAGCGCCCGCCATCCTGCCCGTTGTGACCCTGACAGTGGATGGGGAAGAAATCGCCGCAAACAGCCTGAAGGACAAAACCGGCGAAGCGGTGTTGACTGTCGCTTATCAGACGAATGAACCGCTTCCCGCCCTGGCTGTGACCGTGCTGCCGCTGCCGGAGGAAGGCGTAACCGATCTCCAGCTGGAGAATGCTACTGTGATCACCGCCCTGGGCCGTCAGGTGCTGGTAGGCTGGGCTGTGCCCGGCATGGATGAGGAATTGAAGCTGCCCGCCTCCTTCTCGGCTGCCTTCCACGCTGATCATGCGGAGCTTTCCTGGATGATGACCTTTGCGACCTCCGACCCCATCGACGCGGTGTGCAAAGAGCTGGAGGATCGGATCGACCTGGATCTTCACACGGAATTGGATGAGGCCAAAGCGCTTTTGACCGCTTTGCAGAGCGGCGAAGCCCTGCCCGAAACCAGTGGAAAGACCAAGGACATTGCTCCAAAGATCAATGAGCTGAATGACGGCCTGACGCAATTAAACGATGGAGCGGAGACGCTGGCGAATGGCGCTGCGCAGCTGTCGGATGGTGCTTCCGCCCTCAAGGACGGAGCGGAGGAGCTGAACACTGGTGCTGCGAAATTGGCTGCTGGGGCTTTGACGCTGTCCACCGGAGCGGCGGATGCGGAAGAAGGCGCCTCCTCTCTGGATACAGGCCTTGCGACCATCATTGCCAACAATGAAGCCCTGAATACTGGCGCGCAGACGATTTTCGCGGCGATCCTGTCCACGGCGAATGAACAGCTTGCCTCCTCCGGCCTGGACGCCGCCGGGATTGAGATCCCCGAGCTGACAGCAGAGAATTACGCTGAAGTGCTGGATGCGGTGCTGCTCCAGCTGAATCCCGAAACCCTGCGTGCGTCCGCTCAAGCCCAGGTGGAAACGGCGGTACGGGCTCAGGTGGAAGCCAACGCTGATCAGGTGCGTTCCGCTGTGGAAACGGCTGTTCAAGAAAAAGTGCTGGCGGCTGTATTGCAATCTGTCGGGCAGGATATGACATCGGAGCAATACGCGCAGGCGGTGCAGGCTGGTCTTGTATCGTCTGAACAGGCCGCCGCGATCACCGCTGCCGTCGAACAGCAGATGGCAACCGAGGAAGTGAAGGCGCAGATCGATGCTGCCGTACAGCAGCAAATCGAACAGCTGATTCAAGAAAATACAGCGTCTTATCTTTCTTCCGATGAAACCATTGCCGCCAAGCTCTCAGCCGCCCAAACAGCGTATGAAAGCCTGACCGCTTTGAAAGCGCAGCTGGATCAAATCGATACCTTCGTGACGGGTCTCAAAATCTATACGGACGGTGTATCCCAGGCTGCCGCTGGCGCTGTCCAGCTGCACACCGGCTTGACCCAGCTGAACGCTGGCGCTGCTACTTTGTCTACAGGGGCGGCAACCTTAGCTACCGGCGCTGCCTCGCTCTCCGAAGGCGCTGATTCCCTCTACGATGGCACCGTGGAATTGAAAGATGGAGCTGCCGTCCTACATACGGATGGGACGCAAAAATTCAAGGATACCTTGACCGATGCTGAGAAGGATGTGGCGGAGAAACTGCTACCATATGTGACGAACGATCTGCCCAAGGCGCTGCGCATTTATGAAGAAACCCGCGACAACGCGCAAAACAGCGGCTATGATCTGCGCCCCGAAAATATGAAAACCGTGACTGTTTATATCATCCGCACGGATTTACAGTAAACTGATGACAGCAATTTTCGCACGACCCGTTTTGAAGGAGGAAGCGGATCATGAAAAGCGATGCCACCAAACAAGCCCTCGCAAACGCCCTAAAACAGCTTTTGCAGAAAAAGCAGATCACGAAAATCACCATCAATGATATTACGGAGGCGTGCGGGATCAGCCGGATGACCTTCTACTATCACTTCAAGGATATTTATGATCTGGCGGATTGGACCTTGCAGGAAGCGCTGCACGCTGCCATCGCCGAAAATCGCACCCATGATAACTGGCAGCAGGGCTTTTTGAATCTGCTGGAGGTGCTGAAAGCCCATCAATCCCTGATCCTGAACGCATACCGTGCCATTGATCGGGAGATGGTGGAAAGGTATATGCGCCGGGAGGTGGAGGCGCTGCTGCTGCCCGTGGTAGAGGAGCAGGCGGCGGGGATCAAAATCAGCGAAAAAGGGAAGCATACAGTGGCAATTTTCTACGCTTATGCCTTCATGGGCGTTGTAATGGAATGGATCCAGCGGAATATGGCGGCGTCCCCCCAGGAGGTAGCCGCCACGACAGCGGCTATGATCCATGGAGATTTCCGAAATTCTTTGGAAAATATGAGCCGGTACGAAGCGAAAAAAGCTTAATCATCTTCTTTCATCAAACAGGCGGTCTTGTTCAGAATTTGAGCAAGGCCGCCTGTTTGTGTATGGTTTTTCCGATCAAAGACAGATAACATGAAACCGTAGAAACCAATTCATCAAAAGGGGTGCTGCGCCATGCATTACTTTGAAGAGCATCTGCCGCCGGAAGAAAGAAACGCCATTCCTTACCTGTCTACCACCGTACAGTTCCTGGATTACGTCTCCGATCATTACGGTGACAGCATCGCCCTGTCTGATCAGCATCAGGCGGTCAGTTACAGCGAGCTTGCCATCCGTGTGTCACGCCGCCGCCATGTGCTGGAGGAGCTGCATCTGCCGCCGCGGTGCAATGTGGGTCTGTTCGATACCAACAGCATCGCCGCCGTAGAATGGTTCCTGGCCTTGACGACGACAGGACACACAGCCGTCATGCTGCCATCCGCGCTGTCCGAGGCCGTACTCATCCATGCCGTGCAGCATTATGAGTTAAAAGCGATCATTACAGGCCCGACCCTCATTGAAAAAACCAACAGCTTGAGTATCCCGATTGTTCCTGCGTATTTCCTGGAACGAAATGGCGAGCCTCCCGCCTTCGTGACGAAAAATGACTGTGCGGTCATCTTTTTTACTGGCGGCACCACCGGCACGCCCAAGGGCGTGATGCTGAATCATGGTGCCCTTATGCGTGGCGCACTGAACGGCACCTATCGGGACGGCACGATGTTTGGCCAAACCATGGTGGCGGCGTTGCCCTTTACCCACGTATTCGGCATGGTTTTCAGTATGCTGTCCGGCCTCTATACCAGCTCCCACATGGCGGTTTGCGGAAATATGCGGGATCTGTTCAAGGAAATGGCCCGCGCAAAGCCCACCACCATGATCGCTGTACCGGGGATGGCGGAAATGATGCTGACCGTCGCGCAAAAGCGGGGTGTTCAAGCCTTGGGTGGAAAATTGAAGCTGATCATCTGTGGGGCGGCTCCGGTGCCGGAAAGGCTGATGTACAGCTTTAAGCCATACGGTATCCGTGTGCTGTTCGGCTATGGCATGACGGAAACGGCCAACCTTGTCTGCGGCAATCTGGAGCAGGAAACCCACCCGGATTCCGTCGGCATGCAGTACCCCTGCCAGGA
>JAFUBA010000140.1 GCA_017460395.1 Clostridia bacterium
AAAGTGAGCACAAAAAAACATGGGATAAACCCATGTTGAGTAGAGTAAAGGGATCGGATGTATTCACATAATTTGAGGTCAGTGCGAACGACCCTACACAGAGCAGGGGCATTCGCCACGGTATTTGTTTAGGAACTTACGAAGTATCTGCGAAGATAGAGGAAATTCATGTTGTCATAGTAGAGCATCAGACCCGCATCGTGCTGGGGGACTTCGGCGTGAAAATCCATCTTTGTCGTGACGCGCGTCCGGAGGCTTGTGAGCTTTCTCATCAGAAGGCTCGCCCTGTGCAGGGAGGTCTGGGATTCCTGGCCGCGAAGGCGCACCCACCCTGGCCTGCATTTCACATCCGCGAAGCGCCAGGGCACCTGACGCGGCGCATAGTAAAAGTTTCCAAGCACGTTTCCCTCAAAGTCATCCATGGAGGGCGGCGCGGGAAGAGGATGTTCCGGAAGGTCAGGGTCGTCCATACTGACCTGGGGAAGCTTTGAGCCGCTCGCGCTTCGAAGCCACCCATCCTCCGTCCATCTCATCCGCTGTATGGCGGTCTCCCGGCCCATCGTGCATCTCAGCTCCGGCAGAAAGGGGCGGGATACATGGAAGGTCATATATGTCTCGCCGCCCGGCAGATCAACATAGCTGCCGTGCCCTGCCTTTTGCAGCGGAATCTCCGGATTGTAGTAGCGTGTCTTCAGGTGATCGATGTCTGCGCGTTCATTGTGTTCGATGGGCTGGCTTGTGAGGATCGGATTTTCGGGATCCCCCTCGTAGGGCCCCCATATGGAGCTGGAGCGCGCCATGGTGACGCAGTGATAATACCCGGTACCACCCTCGGCGCACATGAGGTAATAGAGCCCGTTGTGCCTGGTGATGTGAGGCCCTTCAAGGCATCCCCTGTCGGTGCCGCCGCGCCAGATGCGTCTGGGATAGCCGACGACGGCCTGCCGGACGGGGTCATATTCTGCCACGCAGATGGCTCCCGGCTTCTCGTACCCGTCACGGGTCTCCCATTCCAGCGAGACCACGTATTTTCTGCCGTCGTCATCGTGCAGAAGCGATGCGTCAAAACCGGCGGAATGAAGATACACCGGCTCGCTCCAAGGGCCGCGCAGGTCCTTGGCGGTCATCAGATAGTTGTCGATATCGAAGTAACGGGCATTCATGGAATTCATGATGCCGTAGACCACGTAGAACAGCCCGTCCGTCTCACTCCATGTCAGGCAGGGCGCCCAGATGCCCTTGGAGGCGGGAAGCTTTTTCAGGTCCACCGTTTCATCGTCATTCAGCGCATGGGCGTACAGTTCCCAGTGCTTCAGGTCCCTGGAATGATAGATCGGGATGCCGGGCATCCACTCAAAGGACGATACCGCCAGGTAGAAATCATTCCCCCTGCGGCAGATGCATGGATCGGGATTGAAACCGGGGAGAATCGGGTTCTGTATCATGGCGACATTCCTCCAAAGCCTTCCTTTTCCTGACTCGATGGCTGCCAGCTTCTGCCGGCAGGATGCTTTTCGCATGACAAACGGACATCATCTGCAGCCCCGGTCCATGGCCGCAGCCCAGTACAGACAGGCCCCGGAAGACGGCTGTCCCCCGGCTGCCTGTGACGTCGATGAAACCGATATCTCACAGGCCGTCTGCACTTTCCCCCTGCGGTCTGCTGCCGGGCTGTGTTCCATTGTCTGGCACCTGACAGGTATGGCCCGCAGGCAGGTCGCCTGGTCTTCCCTGTACATGTGACGGGCCATGGTGATGCACGATCCAGCGGAACAATGCTGCCTGTGTCATCCTTTTTTCCGGGGCATTACTGCCATTTTGGCATCCAGCCGTTCTTCCAGCAGCGGCGCAGGTCCCAGCTTTCCTTCCACTCCAGATCCATGGGTACATGGATGTCCCTGCGCAGCTGATAGTTCCAGTAGATAAAGCCTGCGCTCACGGACCAGGCCTCCAGCTGGGCGCGGGACAGCTCTGTGAAGCGGCGGCGCTTTTCTTCCTCCGTCCCGCCGGACAGAGCATACTTATTGGAGATGCACCACTCCCCTACGATGACGGGCGTGTGCTTTGAGGCCTTCCGTACCAGACGGCGCTGGAAATTGATGAAGATCTGATACACCCAGGGCCTGTGGATGGGCACAAAGTTCTCCATGGCGAAGACATAGATGTGCGTGTCCAGTGCGACGTTCTCCATCCCTTCGCGGACAAAGAAGTCCTTCCAGGCACCCAGGCGGAAGCCGTCGTGGAATACGATGACCTTATCCTTTGGCAGGATCGCGCGCAGCCGGCGGTAGGCATCCCTGTAGAACTGCTTCAGGAAGGGCATGGGCACATAACCGGAGCCTCTGGCTTCCTCCTTGTCCTCGGCCTTGCCGGTGGAGGGCGCGGTCACATACACCAGCCAGCTGATGGGCTCGTTGAGCACCTCAATGCCATAGAGGGCGGGGTGCGCGCCATAGCGCTCTGCCAGCCGCTCCAGCACCGTCAGCTCGAACTCCACCTCTTTGGGATCCTTGTGCCACTTGCAAACGCCCGTCAGTCCGCCGTTGTCGTAGCCGTTCTGGCTGCCGGGACAGGTGTGCAGGTCGATGAGAATCCTGATATTGTACTTCTCTGCCCATTCAAAGGCTTTGTCCAGATATTCTGCGCATCCGATGAAGGGCGGGCGGTCGCCGAAGATGAAATACGGCACGGGGATGCGGGCCAGGTTGACGCCGTGCGATGCGAGGGCTTCAAAGTCCGATTCTGTCACATAGGTATCCCGGTGCACCTTCATGCGCTCTGCGAGCGCTTCGGGAGTGAGCCTTCGCACCAGCCAGGTCTCGTCTTCAATGATGGGGCCGTTCCCATTGTCAAAGAGGTCCGGCTCCATCCACTTTTCCAGTACAAGCCAGTTGCCAAGGTTTGCGCCTGTGATCTTTTCCATGGTCCATGGCTCCTTTCATATGAATGTAAGTCAAGTCTTTTCTGCAGACACCTTTTGAAAATGGCGACGGCGCCTTCGCCGCCGCCATGAAGGTGGTTGAAATCAGGCCTTCCGGATCATTCCGGTAAAGGATGCGATGACACTCAGGCACCAGGCGCACAGGGTCACACCCGCGAAGATGAGATATCCCTCTGCTGCGGACATGGGCGTCATACCCATGAAGGCAAACACCACGGTATTGACCATGGGGCCGATGGACAGCGCGAGGGCGGCCATCAGGAGCACGGCATTGATGAGGGGCAGCAGGTTGCTGCCGGGGAAGCCGGCCCTGACCAGATTCAGCCCAAGGCAGATCACCGAGAGCACGATGCTGACGATCAGAAGGGGCCGCACCACGCCGCTGAGCTGGCCGGCGCTGCCGTAGAGCACGCAGGCGACCAGCGCCAGAACGCACGCGCAGATGGACAAGTAAAAGCCGATGGTTTTCTTCGTCATGACAATACCTCCTTCACTTGCGGACCGTCCGGTTCCTGCGGTGCGCAAGGACATACCCTACCAGGCACAGAACCGTCAGGACGCCCAGACCGATGTCCACACCCAGAATGGCCTTCTGCCACCAGGTGGTCACGTGCACAACCTTAATGTCGGGGGACAGACCGTTCATGGCATTGCTGCCGGCAAAGGTATACATGTAGTACTTCAGTCCCTGCTGCATCTCGTGCTGGAAGGCAGAGTCTGCGAGGACCAGGGAATAGTTCTTCGCATCGATCATGGAGCCATGCTCGGAGGAAGAGAAATTCGCTGTTGTGCACAGGCATGCACCGCCACCGCCGTAGACGGTATCCAGCCAGTTCATGTAGTCGAAGCTGAAGGCCGCGTAGTCGGTCATCACCCAGCCCTTGAAGTTCCACTCGTTGCGCAGGATCTGCTTGAGAAGCCCGTCATGGCCGCCGGAGAACACGGTGCCGATGCGGTTGTAGGCGGTCATGACACCGGTCATGCTGCCGGAGGTCACAGGCCCCTGGAAGGCGCGCAGGCCGTTTTCACGAAGGGACTGCTCAGAAAAGAAGGTGGCAGCGCCCACGCGGTTGGATTCCATGTCATTGGCGGCAAAGTGCTTGAGTACGCTCCACGTGCCCCTGCTCCAGGTGCCGACCATGAAGGCGCGCGCCATGCGGTTGGTGAGCATGGCATCCTCGGAGTAATACTCGTGGCAGCGGGCACAGTAAGGCGCCGTGTGCAGGTTGAGACCGGGGCCCTGGATGCCGGACACGTTGGCCCAGATACCGTCCTCACCCAGCAGCTCGCCCTCGCGCTCCACCAGCTCCTGATTGAAGGTGGCGGCCACCACGGGCTCCGTGGGCATCACGGCCATGCTCCAGTTGGCGAACTCACTGTCGGGGGATGTGTAGGTGGGCTCCTGGCTCATGGAGGCGTCCCACTTGGCGGCGTAGCCTGCCACCTGATCCTTCACGAAGCCCAGGGGGCCGTCGTTGTTGTACACGTTGCCGATGCCGATGGAACCGATGGCATCAAATTCGTCGGTGGTGTTCTCAATGAAGTTGATGGCTTCCTCCGGGGTGATCTGCTGGATCAGCTTATCCCACTGGGGATCGTCCACATCCAGCACGCCCACGTAGTTGCCCTGATCGTCGAACTGCATCATGTTGGCCAGCGTAAGGCCATTGTCTGCACCCCAGATGATCTGATAGTCATCGTTGGGCGTCAGCTGGTGGCTCACGTTTTTGAGGCCCACGATCATCTCTTCGGTGGCAGTCAGGCCGGTGACGGGGGTCCAGCCCTTCGTCCAGTCGGCGCGGGCGGTATATTCCACGCTGCCGGGGATGCGGGTGTTCAGATCGGCATCCTGAAGCGCGTTCTGGACGGAGGCAGAATAGGTCTCACTGTCCTGCCCAAGGTGCACGGCCTGCACCTTGTCTGCACTGATGAACTCGTCATCTGTGATGGTGGTCAGGCTTTCACTGCTGCCCAGCTTGTGGGCCAGGACATTGTTCACGGCCTCGTGGGCGCCGTTGGCCACCGTGAACAGGTAGTCGCCCTCATCCAGCACCCAGGCGCCGGCGGTGCCGTCCTTCTTCACCAGATCCTGATCGTAGCTGGCAAAATACTGGGCCTCAAACTCGATGGTGACTTCCTCGGAAGCGCCGGGCTCCAGCACCTGCGTTTTTCCGAAGTTCACCAGCTGAATGGCTGCCTTCTCAAGGCCGCCCCGGGTGTAGGGCGTCTGTACATACAGTTCCACCACATCCTTGCCGGCCACGCTGCCGGTGTTGGTGACCTTCACGACGGCGGTGGAGGTGCCGCCCACCTGAACGTCCACGCGCACAAGCTCCTGCTCAAAGGTGGTATAGCTCATGCCGTAGCCGAAGGGATAGGAGACCTCGTCTGCATAGTTCCAGGCACTGCCGGTGGAGGAGCCTGCCAGATTCGCCGCATTCCCCTCACCCAGCACGGTATCCTCATAGCGGGTCTCATAGTACTTGTAGCCAATGTAGATCCCCTGGCTCTCCACATAGTAGAAGTCGCCCAGGTCATTGTCCGTCAGGGGGCTTCCTGCGACGGTGGAGTTGTTGTCAAAGGTATGAAGGTCAAAATTGACCATGGAGGGTGCGGAATGGAGATTCACGGCATAGGTATCCACCATTCTGCCGGAGGGCGACTGCCTGCCGCTGAGGACCTCGGCCACGCCGCCGAAGCCGTACATGCCAGGGAGGCCCACCCAGAGGATGGCATCGATGTCTGCATCCTGCTTGAGCTCCTCGATCTCCATATTCTGGTCGCTGTTGATCAGCACAATCACCTTGCCGTTGCTGTGCTCCTTGGCAAGGGAGATCATCTGCTTTTCATAGTCAGAAAGCGATAGGGGCGTTTTGAAGCTGTCCCCGCCCGCTGCCGCCATGGCGTCGGAATAATCCGCTGCCTCGGAGCTGTCGCGGGTCAGAAGAATGATGGCGGCCGTGCCGTCCGCGGAGGCCAGAACCTCATCGGTATAAGCGCTCCCGGGAATCTCGCCCACATTGAAGGAATCCATGGGCTCGTACATGGGATAGAAGTTGGGGTTCAGGCTGTGACCTTTGCTCTCAGCACCGAACAGGAACGCGCTGCGGACACTGCCGGCAAACTGATCCTGGCGGTAGAAATCGGTCAGAATGGTGTTCAGCCGGAATCCCTCTGCCTCCATGGCTTCCAGGATGCCCACGGGCTGCTGTCCGGCGTCCGTGGCTGCATCCACGGAGGAACCCATCATGCCGCCCAGGGTGGGATGGATGGAGTTGAGGCCCCAGATGGTGACGGTCTCCGTGCCCACATCCAGCGGCAGGGTGCCGTCATTGTTTTTCAGAAGCACGCTGCCTTCGGCGGCAATGGATACCGCCAGCTCATGCTTGGCCTTCTCGAGCTCCGCGATGGAGCTGAATTCCGGCTTGTGATAAGCCGTGTCCGCAATGGTGTTGCCGGTAGACTGTGTGATGAAGCTTGTGGTGCCCAGCTCGCGGTTGATGACGCCCGTGTTGGCATCTGCCACCTGCGTGAGGCAAAGCATCAGTACAAACAGAGAGGCCATGACAGCGCTCAGGCCGCGAAACAGCCCCTCTTTACGAGACCTTTTCATGTGTTTTTTCCTCCTCATGAAGTTTTTATTGGGATGCATAACTGAAGCCGTCTTGCCATGTCTCACCCCCTGCTTTTTTGCACCCTTGATGCAATGGATTCAGTAGCTATATTGTCGTTTGCCATATGCATATACACAAGATATAATCTTACTCAAAGCATAGGTGAATCTTACGTTCGCGGAAAGGAAGATGATCATGTCCTGGCGCTCACAGGATCAGTACGAGCTGATCGAGTACAATTTCTCGGCGCATGGACGGGCCCACTTTGAAATCTCACGGGTCTCCCAGAGCTATGTCGCCCTTCACTGGCATGACGCCGTGGAGGTCATCTGTGTGATCGAAGGAGAGCTGTCCGTGACGCTGGATCAGCATACCCATCATCTGCACGGCGGCGACTGCATCATCCTGAATCCATATGCCCTGCATTCTACGATCAGCCAGAAGGGCAATATGAGCCTGCTTCTGCAGATACCCGTCAGCGCCTTTGAGGATTGCGGCGTCACGCTGGCCCACCGCCAGTTCATATGCGATCCCTCGAGCACGGATCCGGCCTACCGGGAGAGCGTGCAAAGGATGACAGGCCACCTGAAAAGCATCATGGCCCATGAGCAGGACGGCAGGCCGGGCAGCCGTCTTCTGAGTATGAGCGAGCTTCTTGAGGTCATCTTTGATCTGTACACATGCTTTTCCCATCCCATCTCCGATGCCACCACGGAAAAGAGCCAGAAAAACAGGGAGCGCCTGACACAGATCATCAACTACACGGAAGCAAGGTATGCGCAGCCCATCACGCTGGAGATGATCGCCGAGGAGCTGCACCTGCAGGTCAACTACTTCTGCCATTTTTTCAAGCAGAACACGGGCATGACCTACATGAATTACCTCAATGATTACAGGCTCGCCAAGGTCTACCATGATCTGCTGGTGACGGATGTGCCACTCAAGTACCTTCTGGAACGCCACGGGTTTACCAACTACAAGAAATTCCGGCAGTCGTTTTTTGATAAATTCGGCATGACGCCAGGCGAGATGCGAAACGCGAAGAACAGTCAGACTGGTCAGTATCCTCAGACCGGCATGCAGCGCATGACGGAGTCGCCCGCTTCATGAGCGCAGACCTGCACCGTATGGGGCATGATTCAGGCGGTGGATACATCCCGATTCACACAAAGATCCGGGCGGGATCACAGATCCCGCGTATATTCCATGATGCCGTCCCTGCGCCTTCCGGACCTTCCCGGAGGTGGTACATTCCAGGCATCATGTCCTGCGATGTGCCTCCATGCATCATGGAGCCGACTCCCCTTTTCTTTTCCGGGACCAAAGGACTTCACATCGCCATCCCGGATACTTTGCCATCGCGGCACAGCCTGCCATGCAGCCCGACGCCCATGATGCGCACACCCGGCTTGTCCTCTTAAGGCCTGCTTGCGGATCCAAAAAAAAGAGAATCAACCTGCTTAGGTCGATTCTCTCCCGGGCCTCATCCCGGCTCACAGGCTGCGCCCGATCTGCACCCTGGATCCACAAATGGGCCCATAAAAAGTCCACAAAAACGGAAGGGCGGAGGCACAGGTCCCCGTCCCTTCCCTTTTGCGCTGTCATGCTGAAGTGATCCTGTTTTATTCACCCAGCACGCGGGCAATCCCGAGCGCTGCGTCGTAGCCGCTCTGGGTGGCGCCGCCATTGCTGCCGCCGAAGTTGCGGCCAATTGTCTCGCCGGCCGCAAACAGACCGGGGATGGTCTCGCCGCTCTGCAGCAGCACGCGGAAGTCGTCATCCACCGCAATGCCGCCCATGGTGCCGTAGATGCCGGAGCGTGCGCGGGCGATGTAGTAGGTGTCCTCCTCGGTGTAGCCAAGACCCGTCAGGGTTTCCCGGAGGCTCTCAAGCGGATAGGCTTCCAGGAGGGCAGACAGGGAATCAAAGGCGGTCACGGTGCCGGAGCGGAGGAATTCCTCCATCACTTCCGGTTCCTCGCCGGAGGCATCCACATCCTTCTGCGTCCAGAGGGTATAGAACTGCTTGTTGCCCACTGCCATATAGGTCTTCATGGAGCCGGAATTGTAATCGTGATCATCGGTGATGAGCTGTCCGTCGTCATTGAGGAAGTTCATGTTGATGGTTCCCCATACCGCATGATGGCCATTTGCCGGGTTGATGGAGTAGAACATGGCCAGCTCATAGTCCATGTCGCGGGTGGCAATATCAAAATCTTTGAGCCAGGTGAATGCTTCACCTGCACCCTTGCTGGGGCCGATGACCATCGCGCCGGTGGCATAGGGAAGATATTCGTCGATCAGTGCCTTGTTGCCCTGGAAGCCGCCGGTGGTCAGCAGGGTGGCCTTTGCGGTCACGCGGAAGGCATCCTGGTTCAGGGGCTTTGCCACCACGCCCTTCACCGCGCCGTCCTCAATGATCAGGTCGATCACAGGGGTTTCGGTGAGGACAATGACGCCCTTGTCCTCAGCTGCCTTTCGGAGCTGAGCGGCGATCTCTGCCATGACGGAGCTGTCGGTCTTTGTGGCCGGCATCATGCGCTGCATCATGCCGCCCCAGAAGTCCTCAAACTTCAGATCGGTACCGGCAGCATTGAAGGTGTCCAGCACGTCCTGCCAGTGGTCGCTGTTCAGCACGCTGTACTGATCCGAGGGAATGGCGTTGCCGCCCACATAGGACAGCTCCTCCAGCAGCACGACAGAGTAACCGCCCGAGGCAGCGGTCAGGGCTGCGCTCAGGCCGCTCAGGCCAGCGCCGGCAATGACGATATCTGTTTCCTGGTCCACCTGTGCGGGTGCCTCATAGGTCACCTTGGTCTGGAACGCGGACAGATCGGTGGCAGCTTCCTTCAGGGCCTGATTGATGGCCGTCTTCAGGAATACAGAGGTCAGGGTTGCGCCGGATACGGTGTCGACATTGACGCTCTGCGACTCGACGATGGTCGCAGGGATGCGCTCTGCGGCCACATTGTAGATACCGGGTGTGTCATTGATTTCTTTGACCGTCACAGACTGGATCGTGTTTTCATCCACTTCCACCTCTACGGTCAGAGGGCCGCCCACAGAGGCCACGGTGGCCTCATAGGTGCCGGGTGTGAAGGTTCCCTCTGCAAAGCCCATGGCGGCAAGGACAAGGACCAGCAGGGCGAGCATAAGGGCTGTCAGCTTCTTCATGTGAATTCCTCCTGTTATTTTTTTTCGGAACAAGTTCCGTTTTCTGTATTGTATCAACCGTGATCCTCTTGTCAACAGAAAAACGTAACAAATTTCGGTTTTTGTTTCGTATCATAATTCGGATTGTGTTATCAAAAGCATTTTGACAGGATCCGCATCTTCTGGTAGGATTTCATGAACGCGAGAGGAGGACATGCCATGGCATCCCGACATGTGGAAGAAAAAAGGCAGCGGATTTCGGAAGATATCCTTGCCAGGGCAATCCCTGTCATCGAGGATGGAAGCTACAGCCAGCTCACCATACGGGAACTCTGTGAGCGGCTCGGGATC
Organism: Clostridia bacterium; assembly: GCA_017460395.1. GTDB lineage: Bacteria > Bacillota > Clostridia > Christensenellales > Aristaeellaceae > UBA2943. Next base: position 10,059 of record JAFUBA010000140.1, read on the forward strand.
ACCACGGGCCTGTTTTACCGTCACTTCAAGACAAAGTCCGATCTCATGTGCTTTTATGCCATTCGCCAGGCGAGCGTTCTGTATGAGGAAGCGAAAGATGAGCTGCGCGGACTGGATATACGAAAGAGACTGGTCCGCATTGTGGTGATCAGCATGCAGGCCAATCTCTTCATGGGCCCGGACTGCCTGCTTGCCTATCTCAACAATGAAAATCCCCTGTGCGATTGCAGCGTAGGCCGCGGCATTTTCGAAGAGCAGATCCATCTGGCGTTTGAGGAGGATCCGCAGTTCCAGGGCTGCTCCCGGGAGGAGATTCAGGTCATTGCCGATTATCTTGCCATTATCAGCAAGGGGCTGTGCTATGAGTGGTACACCCAGCGGGATCGTGACGGCTTTGATATCATGAAGCAGACGGACAAGATCACCCGCATGGCAGTCGAACAGCTGACCCTGCCCGAGGGGCAGGCACAGGCATGATATCCTGAACATCGCATGCGCCCGCAGACCATCTGTGAGCCTTCCGGATCGTTCCGGGAACGGTCACAGACCTGGCCTTCCGGGCAGATGCCAGTCGCATCCGCTTTGCCCCGTGCGTGATGATCCCCGATGTGTTTTCCCGAATCTTTGCAGACAAAAAGCAGGCCGCATCAGCCTGCTTTTTCCTGATTTTCCAAAGGCCCGAACCGGATCCTTGCGTGATCCCCGGATCAGGTCGCATATATCTCTACCCCTCCCGGATCTTTCCGGGGACAGGGATACAGGGACCATATCCGGGATCCGTACCGCAGGCGATGCCCTGTCCCCTGCCGCCGGCCTTCGGATTCCTGGCGCATGCATCCCAAAAAGGCAGGCCCGTCCGACATGTGCATTGCCGGGCAGGTCTGCCTGTATGGCCTGATTCAACCCATCCGTCCGGGGCGCCGTACCTCCTGGAAGCGGTCAATGACGGCCAGCATATCACCCGACAGGCGTCTTCTGCACTCCGTGATCATGCTTTCCGGAACCTTGTAGTACGCCTCGGCGATGGATCCCGCGATGCAGGTCAGGGTATCACAGTCCCCGCCTAGGGAGACAGCGGTCCGGATGACGTCCTCGAAGTCTTTCCCCTCCAGGAAGGCCGTCACGGCCTCGGGCACCGTCTGCTGGCAGCTCTCCACGTGATGATACCCCGGCCGGATCTGGTCGCAGGTGCGGCTCAGGTCATACCCGAAAGTGGATGTGATGTAATCCAGGATCTCCGCCTTGCTGCTGCCGGTCCGCGCCAGGAAGATGGCACTTGCCACGGCCTCCGCACCCTTGATGCCCTCCGGATGATTGTGGGTGACCTGTGCCGTGAGAGCCGCCACATGGCGTGTCTCCTCGAGGGTATCAAACAGCCACCCGGCGGCGGACACCCGCATAGCAGAGCCGTTTCCAAAGCTCCCGTAGGGCTTTGGTTCCTCGCTCCACAGCCAGTGGTAGAACATACCTCCATAGCCGGCGTCCGGGTATCTTCCTCCCCACATCTGCATGTAGAATACGAGGGCGGACTGGATTGCCTGATCCGACTGTCCCTTTGTTTCCATGAGGGCATCTGCAACGGCGAGAGTCATCACGGAATCATCTGTGAACTCTGACCCGCTGGAGAAGAGTGGGAAATCCTTCGTCTTGTATCCTCTGTCAAATTCATAGGGTGCGCCGATCATGTCACCCAAGACTGCTCCGTACATCCTGTGTAGCCTCCTTCAAACGGCTCTGGCGCCGTGTCATCTATGCCGTTGGGGACTCTGTCCCGCCTGACAGGATCCAGTATAGCAGGCCTTCTGCCGACTGTGGTCAACTGCCAGGTGACATCTTGAAACGCGTGTGAATGCTAGGCACGGAGGCATCCGGGACTGTCTGCGTCCGGATTCCTGCAGGGACTGCCATGTTCCCCGGCCCCTCGCCCAGCAGTCCCTCCTGTTTCCTTCTCTGCCTCTGCAGCGGTCCACTCTTCGGTCCTTGCCGATGTATGCCGACGCATATGTCTTCCTTCCGTCCAGGCCCCTGGGATGAATCCTTGTGGGAGCGGAAGAAGCAGGTGTGGTAGATCCAGGACATGCCCCGAAGGCCGCATCGCTTGCGAACCGATGCTCGCTGCAGTGTATGATCGAAGGTCCACGCTTCACAAAGATTCTACCGTGCCGTGGCCGAAAGGCCATCTGCGCTGATTTCTGGAGGATTTCCCTCGGGCGTTTTGCAAGCACCCTCTCACTGGCCCGGCTTTGAGTATACAACTCTTCGGATGGCTTGGATCAGGGGGGCAGGAAAACGGGAATGGGTGCACAGAATAGCCGGAGATCGCGATGTATACCGCTAGGCGGACAAGTTTTGTCCGACGAAATGAAGCCACTATATATGGCAATGGTGGACGGTACAATTCATCAGCTATTATATTTTTCGAAAGAACTCTTCATCTATCTCATAGGCTTTTACTTCGTGAACACCTATTCCATATTCAACGATTTTGTTGATAAACTCCTCTCCGTCAATGAGATCAATTTGCTGTTTACCTGGGTTGCTTGCTTCATCGCGAGCTGCTTTCGAGAAAGTGCCCGTCGTAATCAACACACCTTTTTCTATATCTGTGGTAAGCGATCCTCTGAAATCTCTCACCTCTGGTGCCCCTACTGCTCCTTTATAACGTTTACACTGAAATGCTACGTTAAAACTGAATATTCCATTGATTTTTAGTTTGCCAGTTCCATCAATACCGCCATCTCCTGCTTTTTTGGTAACTTCAACCTGTGTAAATCCACACTCCCGGAGGACACGTTGCGTTAACCGTTCAAACCCAAATGGATCCATTGTTTGAAGTATCTCTGAGAGACGCGCCCGCCATGGCTTTGCTTCATCCGGATACTCAATATCATCATTACTGGGATCATTATCCTGGGGGAGTTCAGGGTTGGCAGGATCTACATGGACGTCCTTTTTCTTTTTCTTTTGATCATTCAGGTGACGAAGAATCTTCTTATCCTCCAGCTTTTCCGCTGCCGCATAGTCAGGCATTATCGACCATATAGAACGTTCACTGTTTGTAATGACGCCGTATTTCTTCAGATATGTACGTGCCCACGCCAATTGGTATGCTACTTCGCTCATGTTTTCGTTACCTGGATGTGGAATATCGGTAACCTCAGTGGGTATTCTGAGATTTGAAATAACTCTATCGAGGATTTCACTGTTGCTCCCTGAACCGCCAAGATCCTTTAGCGCAAGAAAAGTTGGAGTCAGGAGCGAGGTGTATCTTGGGATTCTTGCATCAAGCTTTTGTTTCATTTCTCATTTCCTCCTGTGCTTATTTCCTGCATCATGCAAAACGGATAACAAGCATTCTACGAGCCCTGGGCGCATATCACAGCAGCGATCTCAATATCGCCATTTTTCATCACGAATACGATAAATAGTGTTATGATAATCATTACAGCTCAATAATATTGTGCTACATAACCATATGCTTTATCGAATACGTCACGATCCTTAATCTTATATTTCACCATAATGACTTCGCGAAGTGTTCTTTTTACTGTCTTTTTGCCTTCATTTGTATTTTGCCATCCAGGAAAGCGAACGATTTTAACTATGTTATCAATGTCATTGACAAGACGCGCGACGATGACGGGCGTTGTTTCTGTCCTGAGTGACTCGAATAACTTTGTGAGAGCGGCTTTGCCCTTTTCTTCTGATTCAACCGGTTCGTTATCGCGTTCCATCAGAGCAGCTTCCTTGGCCAAATCGAGCAGGGCCTTGACGAATTCTATGCTGGAAAGCAAGCCAGATTCTACTTTTTCACGAAGTTCCTCAACTCGTTTGCCTAAGGCGATGTATTTTTCTTCGTCTTCGTGCTTATGAATGAACCTGACCAGATCAATTTCCAACTTTTTGGTTTTCTTTTCCGTATCTACTCCATCGCGCATAAAGCGTTCAATCATTTCTGCTTCAAGAGCGATTGTCTTTTCCGATACAGCCTCTTCTTCGACATCAATGTTCTCATGAACCAGCGCAAGCGTCTTATTCCCGAGCGCAGCCCAGATCAGTTTGCCGGAATCGTCGCCGGGCCTAATGGAGTCATATACTTTAGACAGCCATCGATAGTCCTCCTTAAATGCAGTAAGGCAATCGTCTGGTGAAAGAGCATTCCATACTCGGTTCAGAACACGATAATCTGCGCCAAAGGCATCACGTTGTTCGTCCGTGGGCAGACAGGCCTGTGCGTTAAGGAGTCCCTCCCAATCGCTCCTGGTTCGATCAATGCCCGGAAAGTAGGCAATACACTTATCGACGAACTCAGCTACTCGTTTCCGGAGCGATTCTATGTTCGTGATAATCTTTCTTGCCGAGTCATCATCAAAGTTGAGTGCCTTTGCCACATCATCGAAAATACCGATGTAGTCCACAATCAAGCCGAAGCTCTTATCATGTCCATAAACACGATTCGTCCGGCAGATTGCCTGTAACAGAGTATGATCCTTCATCGGCTTGTCCAGGTACATCACCTGGAGGATCGGAGCATCGAAACCAGTCAGCAGTTTGCTTGTTACGATGACAAGCTGTAATGGGTTGCTGGGATCTCGGAAATCATCGAGTACCTTTGCTTCACTATCACGGTCTCGACGCCACTCTTTATAACGGTCCTCCTTATCGTTATTTGTGTCCATAACGATCGTGCTGGTCTGCTCCCCGAGGAGGCGGTCCAGCTCTTTTTTATACAGCACACAGCATTCTCGGTCATAACAGACGATTTGTCCCTTGAACCCATTAGGGTTGACCTTCTCCATGAAATGCTTGGCAATATGCTCGCAGACAGCGCGGATTCGCGTAGGGTCCTTCATGATCGCTTCAACGCGGACACGGCGTGCAAGCTTGGCTTTTTGTTCGTCTGTTAATCGTGCTTCGGCAGCAAGACGATCGAATTCCTCATCAATCACGTCTTGACGCACATGGAGTTTAACCGGTACCGGTTCAAAGTGGAGTGGCAGAGTTGCCCCATCCTTCACGGAATCGGCAAATGAATAACGGGACATGTAGCCGCTGCGATCTTCCCGCGCGCCGAACGTCAGGAAGGTATTATGATCAAGCCGATTGATGGGTGTGCCAGTCAGACCAAAGAAGAAAGCATTGGGCAGAGCTGTTCGCATTTTTACACCCAGGTCGCCTTCCTGTGTTCTGTGTGCCTCATCCACCATCACGATGATATTATCCCTGTAATTCAGCGCATGGGTGACCTTCTCGAACTTGAAAATGGTTGTGATCAGAACTTTCCGGATATCACTCTTCAGCTTGGTCTCCAATTCGTCACAGGAGGGCACACCTTCGAGATTGGGGACATCGGCCATTGTAAACGTTCCAGCGATCTGACCTTCCAAGTCAATGCGGTCGTTCACGATAATGACAGTCGGAGACTCCAGCTCTTTCATCATACGTAACTTCATGGCAGCAAAGACCATCAGGAGCGATTTGCCGCTGCCTTGGAAGTGCCATATGAGGCCTTTCTTTGGATATCCGGACTTAACTCGTTCGACGATCATGTTTGCGCCTTCGTATTGCTGATATCGGCAAACAACCTTGATCTTTCGATTGCGTTTATCCGTAGAAAAAAGCGTGAAGTACCGGAACAGGTCAAGTACGGTTTCGGGGTTCATGATGGAAGCGACCGACGCTTGCACCTCCGTGATGCTGCCCTCTGTGTGATCAATTCCCGCAAACCACGGTCCCCATACTGTGACCGGAGCACATACAGAGCCATAGCGGAAGGCTTTGCCTTCTGAAGCAAAGTTAAAGATATTCGTCACGAACATCTGGGGAATTGACTTCTCGTATTTCCCGATGTCCTGTGCACCGTCAATCCAACTGATACTCGGCCTTGTAGGAGACTTCATTTCGCCAATAATGACAGGGATGCCGTTGATTAGGAGCACGACATCTAGTCTCTTTCCGCCTTTGACATACGGATAGATCCATTGATTGGTGACAACGAGATCGTTATTGAGAACATTGTCATAGTCAAAGAATCGTATGCTGACAGAGCGGCCATCCGGTGCAAAAGGAAAAGAGTTTTCCTCAAAAACGAACTTTTTAAATCGCTCATTCTGTGTCACCAGATCATGCGGCTGAACTGTGCTGATCAGTGATCTCAATTTATATATCACTGTATCGGCATGGGCAGGATGCTCGGCAATGCATGGATTCAGCCGAATCAGAGCGTCCTTGACCATGCTGTATACAAGAACATCACCATAATCCCTGGGAAGGTCATCCGCCTGGATATACTGCCACCCAGCAGCGACACATGCATCGATGACCATCTTTTCGGCTTGTTCTTCATTGAATGTTCCAGGCATTGTAATACCTCCTCTTCATCTTATGATCGATATTGTACGAGATTCCGATCTCTTGTGGTCGCTAGGCAGGCGACATTTTGAAGCAATTGTTTTTGCAGCATGCTAGCAAATTTTGATTTGTCGAGTTCGGCCGCCATCACTATAAATCTGTCTTGGAGTTCCTCTGGAGGCATAGGAAAGGGATATGCTTTCAGCGCATCCATAGAGATTCCATCTTGACCGGCAGTTCTGGTGCTGAGACTCTCCAGGAATCTTAGCAAACACTCCTGCTTTAGAAATTGGCGAACGTATTCTTTTCTTCCCATTAGCGGGACTGCTTTCATAAGTGCAACATTGTAGGCTCCTTCAATTCCTTGCAGTATCTGAAAAATGGGTGGCCCATATCGTCCAATCATGATATCGTCCGCTTTACAAAAACGTTTTGCCATTTCCTTTGGGATATATGTTATGAAGCGATCAGTCTTATAGTCTCGAATCTGGATTAATCGCACCGTCCCTTCCCGTGGTTCAAACTCAAAATACTTTCGCTCTGGTTGACTACCACCCTCAAAACGAACGACAGAATCCATACGGTACACAGGAAATCCTTTCGGGTTTTCTATAGGGTCCCCAAACATCTCCACAAATTGCGATTGAACGAGGGCATCAGCTTGCTGAAGGAGGTCAGTATAGGCCACCTTCAGCCGGTTCATAGCCCACAGAATGCTGGAGATAGCCTCTTGTTCATTCAATGTTGGAATTTGAAACTCCAACTTGGCAAGGTCACGCCAGTTGATTGTTGGCGATAGAGAACCAACCGAAATATTGATCGCAGCGTCAAGGAAATAATCCGAGCTAATGAAAAACGGAAAGAATTCCTTTCTGATGACAGACTCTATTGGCCGAAGCACCATACCGTGCGCGGAGAAGATGCCGTTGAAAGGAGCTATTGCCACTTTCTTTTGATAAGCCCTACGGCGACCAAAGAGGACGTCTCCTTTTCGCATGACCAGCTTGTCGCCAATAGGAGCAACATCAGAGCCCCAACGCGTAACTTCCAAGCAGTCAGAATCTAGATGTTCAAGGCCGATATATGTGTCTTTGTCGGCCTCAACCGGCTTTTTCTTCTCGGTGGAATTGATGGCAATCTCGTCAAAACGGTACTTAGGCACACATGTCACCACCAATCCAATTGTTTCCAAGGCTTACTTTGCTATCATATTTTGATTTGTCGGTCTGAACGATAAACGACTCAAATTGTTGCTGACGCTCGATTGGTGGAACAAATATCCTTACCTGCGCGATGGCACTAAGAACAAAGTCACGGTTTGCTATCCCCTTCGTAAGTCTTTGTGATTGTTGATAACAGTAGTCCATGTTTAGCATCCGCTCAAAGAATCGTCCATTGAGTTGTTCTCCAAACTTCAGAACAGCAACATGTACCCAGTTCGCAAATCGTCTATCTGTATCAACCAGCTTTGCAATACCTGTGGTGCCACCTTTTGAGTATAGAATATCGCCTTCCTCAGGCTTACATTTCTTGATGCACTCTTCATAATCGCTTTCAGAGATGTATTTCGCTGTGCTCCAGTCAATTCCGTCACCGTTCACGACATTCCTCGTAGATATGAATGGAATACCAGTGCCATCTTCGACGTAAGGTGGCGATTTATGTGGGCCATCCTTGATGTAGTAACACTCTTTGCCAATCGTGGATTCGCGCCACCCCATAGGATTGGTCTCCATATCCCCGAACATCTCCACAAATTGCGATTGGCAATCAACTCAGGAATTTCCGGTGGCTCTGTTTCACGTTATTCTGGTCCACCATGGCATACTCCATGGTGGTTTCGATCTTGGAGTGTCCAAGCAGGCGCTGCACCTGCTCCACTGGCATACCTTTGTCGATTGCTTTAGTAGCTAGGGTTCGACGGAACTTATGCGGATGTACACGGCCTACATCCAGCTTACGGCCAAGCTCACGCACACGGATTTCCACACCACTGATTTCTAGACGTTTGTGGGGATTCTGCAACGTCACAAACAAAGCGGGGTTGTCATCGGTACGACTGTCCAAGTAGTTCTTCAGATGGACCTTTGTTCTTGCATCGAAGTATACTGGTCTTTCCTTACTGCCTTTGCCAAAAACGATACACTCACGCCCTTCAAAGTTAATATCATCTCGGTTCAATTTGACCAGTTCACTGACACGTATACCAGTTGAGGTAAGAAGGTCAATCATTGCCAAATCTCGGAGACAGGTGCATCCGTCACGCAACGATTCCAATGTTTCGTCGGAGTAGGTTTCCTTGACCTGTTTCTCTGACTTCACCTTATGAATCCTACGAACAGGACTTTTTAGTATATAGTTCTCATCCTCAAGCCAGGAGAAGAAGCTGGAAAATATCCGTCTTAAGTTGTCAATGTTCGCTTTACTGCAACTCGTGCGCTGCCGATACTCTGAGAGGTAGCTACGCAAGTCTTCCGTCTTGACTTGGACCATCAGCATGTTGATCCCTGAGAACAACTTCTTCAGGGTATTCTCGTAGTAACGGACGGTCTTATCACTGCAGCCTTCGACACGCTTTGCATCCAAGAACATAGAGAGTAGTTGCTCGTTTGTTACTTCATCCGGTTTGGCCTGTTCTGCTAGAGGTATTATCTCCACGCGTGCAAGTTCCTGCTGGAGAACTGTCTGCAATTGGAGCATCTGTGCATTATTGAGACTTGTTTGCATGGTTCTCAGTACCTCGTTGATGAATTGTTCCTTCATGTTGATACACTCCTTTTGTTGCTGTACCAACATCCTTCACCAGCTGAAATCAGCCAAAAATCTTTGTCATAATTGCCTTGCGGCTCTTTTCAAGGGATTCGAGGGCTTGCCGGATTGCCAATTTTGATTTGTCGGTCTGATCTACTATCGTAGCGAATCTTTCTTGCAGCTCCATTGGCGGCATTGGCTGTAAGAGCTTACAGGCCTTTGAAATCAGGAAATGTGCTACTGTCGTTGATCCCAATCCCGACTCAATTTGGTTCCATAAAGTCGGCATATTTAGTCCATACGTGAAGAACGTACCGTTAATTGGTTTCTTTTTTCTAAACAAAAGAACATCGGCATCCTTAAAATAGAACCTTTCTCCGTCCTTTATCACATATGTTTTACCGATGGTACTTGTCGCAGATACTATGATATCTCCGCCTCGTGTCTTTTCTTCTTCTGGACGGCTATTGTAAAACTCTTCAGAAACGAAGAATTCATTTGTCAGTGGCTCACCATTTGCCAGTTGCACCATATCTCTAACCCTGATAAATGGAATGTTCCCATTAGATTTCCATTCAGACTTCAGGATTCGACTGCTTGAGGTAATGGAAAAAACACTATCCATCCTCTCGACTGGCCAACAACATACATCAATAGCAGCATCCCCAAACATCTCCACAAATTGCGATTGAACGAGGGCATCACATTGCTGGATAAGTCCTTCATAGCGCTCTCGAAGGTGAAAAGATGCCCATAATACGTCTGATACACGCCGTTGTTCCTCTATGTTAGGTAGTTCAAACTCAAAATCAGCAAGGTCAGAGAAAAGGACATACGGATTAGTGGATCCCTTTGAGCGCTTGACAGACCATTCTGTAAAGCTGTCCGTTAGCATAACAAAAGGTAGCAGCGATTGGAGGAAAATGTCTGGATTCTTCGTTTCAAGAACAAATGTGGTGTTAGCAGTTACTCCATCAAAATCTGCCACAGCAACCTTCTTTAGATAGGTCCTCCTTGATCCATACAGAACCTGTCCCTTCTTAAATTCGCGGACAAACGCTGGTCCAACATCATCTGTAGCAAAGCAACCATGACGGTGTATAGTCAGGTCTGCCGTATCCATATGGTCACCAGCAACATAGAATTCATATGGATTGTTGTTGCGGTCGATCTTGTGCTTGACTTCTTGAACTACGTCTCCGAATCTAACTTTAGGCACACATATCACCACCATTCCAAGCGTGTTCACGGTTTACCCTGCTGCCATATTTTGATTTGACCAGCACATCTGTATGAGCAATAAGGTTCTGATAGGCTTTCCGTGTGCGCTCCATAGCCCACAGTAAATCAGAAATCTTTTGCTGCTCTTTCATTTCCGGTAGATCAAATTCATACTCTGCCAGCTGCGCCCACTTAACGCGCGGAGACAACGACCCGGCTGACTTCTCCATGGCATAATCGAAGAAGGCATCATTGCTGATGACAAATGGCAGAAGATCCGGCAGTAGATTATCTGGTTTGGCTGCAATCACCATAATGTCCCCAGAGCACACCCCATCAAACGATGCCATAGCAGCCTTCTTCAAGTATGCCCTACGTCGTCCGAAAAGGACTTGTCCCTTGTGAAACAGTTTGGTAAAGGTGTTGTCAGATGCCTCTGACCACTGCGTCAACGTAATTTCGCCTGGAATGAGATGTTCGAGCCCGACAACCGGCAATCCCACTGGGCTTTTTGAAGTCTCACGTACTTCGGCAGCAACATCTCCTAACCGAACCTTACTCACTCTTATCACCTCCGTTTCCTTCGATCATGCTAACCACAGACTCAAGCGCACTATACATGAGCGCAGCATTTTCCTGCCAGGAATCAAGGCACTCCTGCAAATTCAGTGGTACTGGCTCCGCACCTTTCTTGCGGACATAGAGGGGAATGCTGAGGTTATACCGATTTCCGACGATCTCCTCATCATCTACCAGACGAGAGTAGCCTTCCTCGTCAGATCCACTCAGATAAGCGCCTGCGATATGAGAGATGTGCTCATCCTCCAGATAGCTCTGAGCGTTTTTTCGGGTAACCTCGTCAACTGCGTTTATGAACAGTACCTTGTGCTTCCGCTCAGGAGACTTCAATGTCCTACAAATCACAATGCAGGCCTCCATTGGCGCGTTGAAGAACAGGTTCGGTCCGAGACCGATAACGCATTCAATCAGATCGCTCCGCACAAGGTTTTCCCGAAGCGAGGATTCTTCTTCGCGGAACAGCACGCCATGCGGGAACAGAATAGCACAACGGCCAGTCACCGGCTTCATGCTCTTCAGAATATGCTGGAAGAAAGCATAATCAGCGCGGCCCTGAGGCGGTGTCCCCAGGAAATTCCGGCCATACTTATCGTTTTCGAAGGCAGTACGATCCCACTGCTTGATCGAATAGGGTGGATTAGCCAGCACCAGATCAAACTGCTGCACACGTCCACCCTCCACAAAAGCGGGGGCTTTCAGTGTGTCACCTGTCACAATCTGGAAGTCATTGATGCCATGCAGGAAGAGATTCATCCTGCCAATGGCGCTGGTAAGGTCGTTGATTTCCTGGCCGTATACATGCACGTTTCGGTATTCCTGCCCATGCTCACGAATCCAGGCTATAGAGGAAATGAGCATGCCGGCACTGCCACAGGTGGGATCATAGATGCTTTCCTGGCTCTGCGGCTGAAGCATTTCCGTCATCAGATGCACAACGGTACGGTTCGTATAGAATTCCTGTGCGGTATGACCGCTGTCATCCGCAAATTTCTTGATGAGGTATTCATATCCCTGCCCCAGCTCATCTTCCGGACAGTTTGCCAGCGAAAGTGTCAGCTTGGAGAAATGCTCCAGCAGATCTTTCAGAAGGCGATCCGGTAACCTATTTTTGTTCGTCCATGCGCCATCCCCGAAGATGCCGGTCAGCTTGTCTCCGTTCACTTTTTCTATAGCACGAAAGGCGCTGACGATGGCCTGTCCAACGTCTTCTGTTATCTGCCGTACATCACTCCAGTGATGACCTTCCGGAATGATGAAGGAATGGTCATCTGCAAACAGATCGGCATCCTCACCATACTGTGCTTCAAACTGTGCGGTTTCCTCATCATATACATCGCAGAGGCGCTTGAAGAATAGCAGAGGAAAGATATATTGCTTGTAACTGCCGGCATCAATGTTGGTGCGCAGAAGTACTGCAGAACCCCACAAATAGCTCTCTAACTCAGACATAGGAATTCGATCAGCCATGGATGTAACCTCCTTCCTCCAGGAGCTTCGTTAAAGCAGCCTCTGCTGCCTTGACTTCTTCTATCGCCTCAAAGAATCTCTTTCGTACCTCAGCCGGTGAAACCGTCGGTGCCTGGGTCTTTTCAATATACGTATTGACGGACAGAGTATAACCCTTTTCACGGATGGTATCCAAATCCACAACAGCGCAGTAATCAATCACGCTTCGATAATCCTGCCAAAGCTGATACACACGTGCGATGTCCTCCTCAGACATGATGTTCTGAGCTCGTTTTGCCGTGTATATTGTGCTGGCATCGATCATGCAGACTTTGCCTTGATGGCTGGCAGGCTTATTGTTGTTCAGGAAGAGAATACAGGCAGAAACACCAGCCCCATAAAACACACCGCCTACCAATGTAATGACCGCTTCCAGTTTGTCGGATTCGATCAGCTGTTTGCGGATTTCACCTTCCTTGCCTCCATGAAAGAGAACCCCCTGCGGCATAACAACCGCACATCGCCCCGTGTCACGCTTCATAGAGCAGACCATGTGCTGGAGCCAGGCATAGTCCGCGTTAGAGTCTGGAGGACAGCCCCAGATGTTGCGGCCCCACTGATCAGCAGAGAAAGCCTCAGCACCCCATCCTTTGAGCCCAAACGGAGGATTAGCCAAAACACAATCGAAGCGTCTAATTGTGCCCCCGGCCAGAAATTGTGGATGAGTCAACGTGTCTTCCCGCAGAATCGTGAATTCTTTCGCACCATGCAGGAACAGGTTCATTCTTGCAATGGCGGAGGTAGAAAGGTTCTTTTCCTGGCCAAAGATACGGCCGTAGGCGGCCTGCTGGTTGTCCATCTGCCGGATCGCCTCGATCAGCATTCCCCCAGTACCGCAGGCCGGATCATACACCGACTCCCCGGCTTTCGGAGCCAAAAGCTGAACCATCAGCTTGACGATTGAGCGCGGCGTATAGAATTCACCGGCATTCTTTTTGCTGAGGTCAGCAAACTTCTTGATCAGGAACTCATAGGCATCGCCCATGATATCTGCGGAGTAGTTGCTGTTGCCTTTCCTGATTGTGCTCATATGCTCAATCAGATCTTTCAGATCGGCATCAGACAGTTTACCCTTGTCCGTCCAACTGGCGTCATCGAATGCAGAGTATAGGCCAGCCATGGTGTCTGGATTGGCATGTTCAATGTTCATCATCGCATCGACGATGGCCTGCCCCACATCCTCCGTGACCTGGCGAAGATCATTCCAATGGCATCCTGCCGGAATAATAAAGGCATGAATCTCACTTTCGTCAAACAGATCAACATCCTCGCCATACTGCTGAGCGGCTGCCTGGCTTTCCTCATCATAGCAGTCGGAAATGCGCTGCAGAAACAGAAGTGGAATGATGTACTCTTTGAAATTCTCATGACTGATATGCCCATGAAGCACGTTACAAGCCTGGTACAGGTGATTGAACAGTTTGTTCGCACTAGTATCCTCGCTCTCGACATTTTCGGATGTAGCAGCCTGTTCGGTCGTTTCAATAGCTTCCAGCATGGAAACCTGACGTGCATCTTCATTCATAGTTTTTTTCTTCTCTGTTGGTTGATAATGAATCGGTCTTGCGATGCCATTTTGAATCTGCTTCTCAAGAGCGATACCATACTTATTCTCAAAGGCATTCAGGATACCAAGCTGTGTCTCATCCAGGAAAGTCAGCACATGATCCCGGATTGCTGCAGGAATCCCGTAATATGCTTCTGCAATGCTGCCGGCCATGGCTGCAATTGTATCACTGTCGCCACCAATGGAAATAGCATTTCGGATCGCATCCTCGAAGGAGGTGGATTCGAGAAACGCCTCAATCGCCTGTGGAACACTCCCTTGACAGGAAACATCAAATTCGTAGGTTGGACGAATTTGATCCAGAGTGAAATCCAGAGGGTAGTATGCCTGATGAATGTGGTCCCTGATTTCCAGTATGCTTGCACCTTGTCTTGCAAGGAAAATGGCTGCTGTGATGGCACGCGCACCTTTCACACCTTCAGGATGATTGTGTGTGACATTGGTAACCGCATCTGAAAGCAAGAGTGCTTCATCCATAGATGAAGCTGCCCAAGCACAGGGAGAGACGCGCATGGCAGAGCCATTCCCCCAGCTGCCATAGGGCTGAGGGTTATCAGTCTGAAGCCATTGTTTGAATCTCCCACCATAGCCGTGAGGATATTTCCGACCAAGTTCCTGCATGGATGAAGCAGCAATTGCAGGCAATGCATTAACATCGGCGTTTGAAAGCAGTATCGCTTGTGCCACTGCCAATGTCATGTTGCTGTCATCCGTAGGATGGCAATGATATGTGAGCAGTTCAAAATCTTTCGATTTGAGATTTTTCCACTCAAACCGGGAGCCTGAGATGTCACCAATAATAGCTCCAAGCATGCATTAATCCTCCTGAAAATCTTTCGGACGCTTTTCAAAATACATTTTCATCGCCTGTATTACCGGGACAGCTTCTCATCCGTCCCCAATACCACATATAAACACTGTACATAATTTGCGAATAATCGTCATATTGACCGGTTCACCACACCTCATGCTGCGAACAGAGAGCTGACTAAAGTCACTGTCCTTCACAGGTTGCATGTCCAATCGCTTGTCATCTGCGGCTCCCCTGCCGTTTGATCCTCTTCCTGTTCCTTTGGTCCCTTGAGGATCAGCCGGCGTTGCCTGTTGTAGGCGAGCACGGCATCTCGTGGGCCTGCGAGCGTCATCTTCCCCGCATACTGGAAGAGCCAGCTGAAGAACGTAGGTCCGATGGATGTTCGGACCGTAGCTCTGAAGGCAGTGTCGGAGACCGGAATACAGGTAAAGTCCCGCCCGAAGTGATCCACCACGTGACCGATGAGAGAGTTGTCGCAGATGAGCTCCACGTCCATCTCGGGGCCTGTATACATCCTGAAGCTGCGGTTGTAGTAGCGGGAGATATCAAAGTCCTCGGGCCGCGGCCGGATTGGATCATCCAGGATCTTCACTTCGCCGATGTGGTCAACCCTGGGGGTGATGATCATGTCCCGCTCTTCCTCGTAGGCGATCAGGTAATAGCGGTCATCGTGCCAGATCATGGCATAGGGTGAGACAGTGTAGACCTTCCCGTTCTTATGTGGAACAGGCTCCAGATCCGGGACACGCAGATCAATCATCTGATACCGGATCTGTTTCTTTTCCAGGATCGCCCGGTAGATGCCGTCTGCATTGTAGATCCCATGACCGCTGGCATGCTTGATGCTCCCGAGGCTCCTAAGCTCTGCGCAGAGCCCTTCCCTGTCCCGCATCGGAGCCAGCTCTGCCAGGTGCTGAATGAGCCTCCGGCTGCGCTCCTCGCTCAGGAACTGGGAAGCCGCAACGGCGTCGATCAGGATCTTCAGCTCGACTGTATCAAAGTCGCGGCCCACGACCCTGTACCGGGTGGGGACACCGTTTCTGTGTTCCTTGTGGATGTCCATGCCGTGATCGATCAGATCATCGATATCCGCTTCGATCGTCCGACGGTCCGGTGCATCCATGCCCTTTTCCATCAGCATCTTCCGGATGTCCCTGGAGGATATGTCCTGCGTATCGTCTGTGTGGTCAAGAAGGTACTGCTGAATCAGCAGGAGTCTTCTTTGATTGTCCAAATCTTTCACCTCCACGTGGTGAGCTGCGTGAGTCAACTGCAATCATGCATCATTCGTTCCAGATCCCGTCATGCTTCCCGGGCTTCCGTGTCTGTGATCCCTGGCGCATCCGTGTCATCCTGGTGTTCCTTTGATCCGGCGTCCAGATGTCTCGTGCGCATCTCAGTTTTCCATGCATCGCTTTTCCGTGCATAGGGACTGAGATTGATGGTGAGCTGTCTGATATACTCCCGATCCGAAATCTCGCTTCTCAAAAAATAGTCTACAAGCTCTTCCTGTCTTGCCTGTCCCATCGTCAGCCTGTATACGGACAGCACTTTCATGAGCCGCTCATAATTGCTCCCGTCCCGGCTGAGCGGGAACATGGGCACAATACGTTCAATCTTGACCTTCTGGTCTTTCCCGAGGCACCAGTACGGCACAAGGTCTGACTGCTCCGGGGTCCGGATTTCCCTTTCCGCCATTTCAAACAGTTCCTGCCAGACATCATCATGAAACTCTCGGTCCCCGAAACGCTCTGCCAGATCCTGTCGTATCGCAAGGCACTTGTAGCGGTTGATTCTCCCTTCCCGCTGTTCAATGTCAATCGGATTGCCTGGAAGGTTCCAGTGCATGATTTTCCTGCAGTATACGTGGAAATCCAGCCCTTCCTGTCCGATGGATGTCGTGCCCAGCACGAAAGGCCACAGGGGACTGTTGAAGGCATTTCGTATGTTTTCCTTGCGGTCTGCGCGCTCATCCTCGTTTTTCGCTGTGCCGGAAAACGCCACGG
The DNA here is from genome assembly GCA_017460395.1 of Clostridia bacterium. GTDB lineage: Bacteria > Bacillota > Clostridia > Christensenellales > Aristaeellaceae > UBA2943. The sequence goes on from JAFUBA010000140.1 coordinate 26,854, forward strand.
CGTAGTGCGTCCGCATGGAGATCTTCTGATCATCCTCTCCGCACATTCTTTTCTGAAATACCGGGAAGGAGTCAATCTGATAGCTGGCCGTGTGAATCCTGAGGGCGCTCAGCATCTGTCTGTGGATCCTCTCATTCTCCTCCTCAGTCCCGCTGAACCCCTTTCCGCCAGACATCATGTGAATGTATTCGTCCAGCATTGCGCCGAAACCGCCGTCACAGCAGTATCGGAGCACATTCCTCCAGTGGCCGTCGCCTGCAAAGTCCTCCTCGCCCCCATAGGCGAGGATCACGGCAGCAGTTGCCTCCGTGCCGTTGAAGCGTCTGATCAATTGCCTCGCAAGCGCGGTTGCCCGCCTGCCGCTTCCGCCGTTTGAGCGGTATGCGCATACGGCAAACGAGCCGATCGTCATGTCAGCAAGAACATTTGAAAGGTCATCCGGCACAGCCCCAAGTTCTGCTTCTGCATTCTCCAGCAAAATCTTCAGCCTGTCCAGATGGGTGCTGAAGCCCCTCGTTTCCGCCGTCTCCTTCGCGTCGTCCTCGCCCGCATACTTCCAGATATCTCCGATCCATGCGCTGACATACTCGGCACCGTCCAGCAGCATCGGCGCCATGTAGTACCATCTTCTGTCCGTTCTTCTGTCTGTGGCCGCCCCTCGCTGCTGATACCTTTCCAGGATCGGACTGAGCTTTCTGGCGATGGCGTGTACCAGTTCTTCCCGGATTTTGCGCAGAGTGTATCCTCTGCTGAAAAAGTACAGCGGGCTGTAAATCTCCGAGAGTACCCTGGAGGGGTAGATCAAGCAGAACAGGTACATGCCCTGCGCTTCGCCGTTTGAGACTCTGAAAGTGAGCCTCTCTGCAGGATACCGCACCTTCGCATCCTCAAAATACCCGTTGTGCTCCGATTTGATGTTTTCATTCCGGGCCAGCACGCCCACCGTTCTTCTCTCTTCCTCATATGAAATCATGGTCCCGATCATGCGGGGCACCATCGCCCAGGAGGAGAAGACAAGGATCTTGGAAAAGCCCCGGCTGTCTTTGTACACGCCCTCGAGCGGATAATAGGGCCTGGACGGGGGCACCCACAGGTAGAGTTCCGAACGGTTCCGGAAGATCTGCCGCTTCAGTTCGTCCAGTCGTGCACTGTTGGAGGGAATTTTCCCGTAGTGCTCCATCCATTCCCTGTCGATCCACAGGTAGTCGCTCTGCAGTTTGTGTGCCATCTCCGGGCGCTTCCGGATGATTTCCTCCACATGTGTCTTGACCTTATAGTTGTCCATGAAGGACATGAGATAGGGCGAGCTCTTGGCATAATCCACCAGGATAGAACGGCCGCTTTCGATCTCACGGAGCACCCTGTCCATCTCAACATATGTGAGAATATCCCCGGGGGATATGCGAAGATGGCTGTGCACACTGCTGTCATCGAGATAATCGCCCGTATCCATGACCGAGATGCGCTCCGTGCGGGACATGACCGAATACATCTCATCTTCGGCTGCCTGCTTGAGTCTGAGCACAGCCGTATCGCCCTGCGTTGCCTCGTGCAAAGCATGGGAGTAGTCTGACCATACCTTTGTAAACCGGTCCATGCTGTCCCCGCCGTGCAGCAGGAAATCCATGACCTTTTTCAGTTCCTCCCAGGCGTCGAGTCCATCCTGCTCTTCCTCGATCTCCTCCGCGGTTGAGTACAGCCTGTAGGGCGTGGCAGAGAGCAGCAGGACCTTCAGATCCTTTGTTTCAAAGAACTTCTTTGCAATGAGCCCGCTCTCCGTCTCCTGGACCTGTGGGTCAATGAGGTTCTGAAAGCGCTGGAATTCGTCCATGATCACAAGGTCCGGATGCAGCATCTCGATGCTCACCTCGGCGAACATCTGCCGCAATCTACTGATCAGAACCATGTCCGGCCGCAACGTCGTTTCTGCCCGCCGGTATGCATCCAGATGCTGACAGAGAGCCTCGATATTGGAGGTATACGAGCTGTTCTTCTTCATCTCTTCGAGGATGTTTGCAGGATACCCAGTCCCGGAAGATTCAAGCTTTTGCACCTCGCGCTCAAAGTCAGCCACTCTCTGGTCCCATTCCATGACCTTCCACGAGAGATAGAGGCTCAGATCCGAAAGATACGGTTGAAGCTCGGGAATTCTGCTCAGGATCACGTAGATCAGGGCCCGCTCCGATTGTGTCCCTTGGCGGGCCGTGATATTGAAGGATGTGCCGGGTGTGAGGGAAATCAGCTGAAAAAACCTGTTCTTCTGTTTGTCCATTTGCTCCTGCTGCGCAATCCTGAGGTGCTGCATGGATAGTCTGGAGCTTCCGACGACACCCGACTCCGTGTCCGTGACGCCGAGCTTTCGCATGTTCTGGTTCGCGATCACCTGGTTGGAGCAGATATAGACGATCTTGAACAGATCGTCGCCTGTCTCGTGCTGCATCACAGCACATTTCGCGATGGCACCTTTGGCAATCAGGGTCTTTCCCAGGCCAACCTCGTCTGCCACAAGGACACGGTGCTGCCCGCTTCGAAAGAGCGCATCGATCCTGTCGACCGTGGCCCGCTGAAAATCCTTGAGCTCGTCCATCTTCTCCTGAGCGTTTTTCTTCAGCTCTGTCAGTTCCATCATCACACCTGCTTTATGCCGAGTGTTCGGAGAAAGACATCATACATTTCCCGAAACTCACCCGGCACGATGTCTTCCTTCTCAATCGCGTCCGTGACTGCCTGAATATCCATCAGCTTGAGAGGATCAATCGCGGATATCCTGAGCATCTTTTCATAGATGGCAGGCAGACGGCTCCTCGCATTCCATGTACTGGAGCTTCCGCCTGCCTTTCCGCTTTCCAGAAATGCCTGCACGTAATCATCGCCGAGAATGAAGGCCACATAGTCGATAAACTCACCCCGGTTGCTGATGATGTCCCGGATGATCTCCGCGTCCCGCTCCTCGGGGATCCCGGATGTCGGAATCATGATGACACGCTGCAGCGTGCAGTCCTCCATCGTGGCGGAAACGGTATAGAATTCCGACACCTCCAGCAGCTTCAGACCCTGAAACGCCATCTCCTCACAGAGTTCGCATGCCCTGTTCTCTCCGCTTCGAAACGGGCTCACCGTGACCTTCCCGTCAGGCGCCTCGGAGAGTGCCGCGTGCACATGGATGTCATATGTTTCGCCGCGGCAGGTGATCTCTGCAGACATGTTTATCCTGCACACACGCTTTATCAGCTCCTGCACCCTGTCCTGCAGGGACTTCTCATCCGCCTTCTCTTCATTCCCAGGTTCTACCTGTTCAAACGGGTTTTTTCGCCCATCCGGGTCATCCCCCATAAGGTCTGAAAGAAACTTCTTCCCGTTGAGCTTTCCTTTCGTTGTGCGAAGGAGCAGCATCATTTCGACGTTGTAGTTTGTCGCGGCGTAGGTGGCGTTCATGGATCCCAGGAACAGATCGGTCCTGGTTCCCTTTCTTCTGAGGTAGATCTTTGCATGAATGTCCTGCGAGCCGTATGCCTGTTCATTTGGCTCAGTCTGTTCGGTTTCTTCTTCCTGTTCGGTCCGGTCCTCTTCCCCTTCCGACAGCGCGCTTTCCCCGTCGATGACGTGATCCTTCATGACGTACACGTCAAAGTTCGACGCCTGGCCGCCGGCCAGCTTGGAAAGTTCCGACCGACGGGTAATCAGGGTCCGGATGGCATCCTCCGGTGCCCTGCCCGGATGATTCAGTCCCTCGATCACGCTGCCCGTCAAAAAGGGGGACACCACCACGAGTTCATTGTAATACTGCTTCAGCAGCAGTCGGACAGGCTCTTCGTGCTGCTGTTTCCCAATGCCGAGGGGAATGATCCTGCCCTCATGAAAGGGATGAGGCAGCCGGAACCTGACCTGCCTGACGACTTCTGCCATATAGGTCAGATCGCGCTCCTGGTGCGCATAGCCCGAAAGATCCGGGTTCAGAAGTTCCCGAAGGTAGAAAAGAAAATCCGAGAGGGGCTCTGCATCTATCCCTTCTTCTACAGCCGTATCACCATTCAGACAGCAGGCCACATCCCAGCTGTGGTCAAAGGTCATGTTCCGGCTGAGCACGATGAACCGATACTGTTTGTGACCGTCGTCGTTCCCGTATTCCAGCGCCCATGTCTTCGCATGAAAAGCCGGATCCTTCTGGGTGTCCGGATCCATGGGCACACAGACCGGCACCACCATTTTTTCGAGCGTCAAAAACAGAGGTGGCTTCTTCTCCGGCACTTTGATCTGCCCCGCCTCGCAGAAGATTACAATCCTGTCGGAGATTTTCTGGATGCCGCTGAGCATGCCGATTTTATCCTGCAGGAGCCTGCTGTCCGTGTCCTCCTTCAGCCCCAGCGAGATGGCAGCAGCCGTCAGCGTCTCAAGGTCCAATGAATACGTTGTCCCAATGGCATGTTCCAGTCTGTACCCGTCCGGCGGTCTGAGTGTATCGCCGTAATTGATTCTGTCACTGGCCGGTTTTAGCATGTGCTGCCTCCGCATTCCGAATATCCCGGATGATCCTCCTGGCTGCGGCAAATCTGTAGTCCAGTCTGTCGATGCCGATCCAGTCAAGCTCTGAGAACTCTCCCACCCGGTTGGTCTTGGCCCTCTTCGGCGTCTTGATGGCGCATTCGCGCTTTCGGATCAGCTGATCCACCGTCTCGATATCGCCTGCCCTCACGGCAGACTGTACCTGCCGGAGAAAGGTTTTCAGATCGCTCCGGCGAATGTGCAGGCTGGAGAAGACTGCAGCCAGGTCTACGCTGCTGAGGTGCTGGAGATTCCCTTTGTACCTCGTCCAGTTTTCCTCCGCCCGCGCATTCTTCCCATCTGAGACGATGAGATTATACCTGGTGGTGAGGATGGACAGGAGATCATTGAAGTCGCAGGCAAGTTTCATCATGGATTTGAGGTGTTCGTCCGCCCTGTCCCCGATACCTTCCCTGAGCGCGGCGAAGTTGTCGTACCCATCCGGATCGATGTCATGTTCCAGGAGAAAGGCAAAGAGGCTGTCCCGCTGCGCGGTGATGATCTTTGTCTTCAGAACATCTGCCTCCTGAGGCAGAAGATCAATGGTCAGGCTCTCTCTCCATCCTTTATGATAGAGATTCTCGAGGTTCCAGAACCGGACGGAAGCAAGATCGCCCGCGTCCCGGTCATCCGGTTCCTGTTGTTCTCTGTCCCGGCTGTCCCTTTCCTCATTCCTGGCCTTTCTCTGTTCCTTCAGAAGAAGAGACTGAGCCACATATTCCCTGATCGTCAGATCTTCCGTGAAAAGGCCGAGCCGTTTGATGCCGTTCCAGTAGATATTGGCAGGTGTCCTCTTGACCCATCCATTTGTGTCACGGCTCCCAATGACACCTTCGGTATCCGGTGATCTTTTCAACAGGATGTCCCTGCAGCGTCGTTCTTTCTCGTCGATCCAGTCCAGCGTCTTTCTGACGCCCGAGTTTTCCTTCACGCTGACTGCCTCCATCAGGATATAGGGAACGATGAAGAAATACTTGGCCCGCGTCTGAACGGTGGAAGTACCTGGGAAAAAGCAGTCTGAAAAGCCGTCCCGGATCGGGCCGATGCCCAGTTCGTCCACGGCCTGCGGCTCGTCCAGAGAGTGGATGACGCCCAGGACCTTGTTCCGCTCATCCCCTGAAAAGTCGATCCAGCCAAGCATATCCATCTTTCTCTGCCTCCTTCCTCCAGGAAAATCTCCTGCACATGATGTCCGCCTGATCCCTTCAGCTTTATCCGATTCTTTCAGCCCCGAGGTATTCTCCTGCGATGTCATCCAGCTGTGCCCGGATGCTGTCAAAGTCCCCGTCCAGATTCAGTGTCCTGGCCGCGATTCTGTTACCGGACATCCTGTATTCAAATTCCGGTATCTCATCCTCATCCGTCCAGGCATAGAGGAGCATCCCGGAGACCTCGTGTGGCATCCCCCTGCAGCTCCGCTTCCCTGTTCTTCACGCAGGTGAAGATCTGGTACAGGTGCTCTGAGCGGACCGTGCGCCTTGCATATGCCAGCACGTTTCTCTGGAGCCTTCTTCAGGCCTTCACTTCGCATCCTCCCGCAGTTGAAACTCCAGCTTCAGTCTCCGATACTGTATGGCGATATCACCGGAGAGAAAGGCCGGCATGTGATCCAGATCCTGCTCGAGACTCATGATTTCATCGTATTCATCGTCTGTCAGAGATGTCTTTGCCACCAGCGCCTCATAGCGCTCATATTTCCTTCGCAGTGCTCTGGAAAATGTATCTGCATGAAAATATCCTTCGACAGCCCCTTCATAGGTCACATCAGACAGGCCATCCGGGATTGTGATCTTCCGTCCCAGGTCATAGATCACTGCATGCTTGAGGCTTGTGACCACAAAGGGCGAATGAGTTGTCACGATAAACTGAAGATTCGGAAACAGCTCAGCCAAAGCGGGCAGTACGCTTCTTTGCACCTCAAGATGCAGATGCGCTTCAAGCTCGTCGATCAGGACGATCCCTTCTGCGGAGCTGTTGAACGTCCGGTCTTCCTGCAGCCAGAGTGGATCCACCCGCATAAGCAGATCCGCCAGGATCCATATGACCGATGAATACCCACCCGACAGCTCATGGAACCCGAAGGACTGGTCCCCGTTTCGGGTGATATAGAACATGGAGACGGCAGCGTCATAGCAGAGACGGATACCGGGATCGGCCATCAGGTGCTGCATTGCGGTCTCAAGCCGTGCAAACCAGTCCCGGATCGCCTCCATTCTGCGATGATTGTCCGCTGCCTGTGCAATTGTTTCCTGCATTTTCATATCCGAGAGATACTGCAGGAAGTCTGCCGCCGGCTGGTCTTTGATCCCGTACATGGCCCTCGGAATGACTTTCTCCCCGGCGGATGCCACGGAAAACTGAGCCTGTCTGTCCGCCGGGAAATATGCCATGATGAACTTGCCTTCAGCTATGCAGTGAAGCAGATCGGTGTCCCCGCTGAAATTCAGGATGATTCCGTCTGGAAGCTGAGTATCCGGATCGATGACCAGATCGGGAGTCCCCTGTGGTGCCCGCTCTGCCCTTCCTGCTCCTGGAAAGGCCGCCTGAGCGTTCACGTCATCGTATCTTTCTTCAGCTGCCAGGTCCCCGAGTGCGCTCAGATACTGCCTGATGGCCTGAAACAAGGTGGTTTTTCCTGTACCGTTCTGACCCGTGAGGATCAGGTGTTTTCTCATGTCCTGGCCAAGCTCGATATCGGCGCTTTCAACATGGTGCAGACCGTCAATATGGATGCCCGTAATGTAGTGTTCCATGTTCTCCGCCTCGCATCTTGCCATGCCCGTGCATGACAGCCTCACTGTGGCTACCCATGAATCAAGCTCTGATATGCTCAATCCTGCTGATACACGGACAGAATCCGATTGTAGGCGATCATCAGGGCGATGGTGATAAAGACCACAACGAGCATCGTCAGAATGAAGGCCGGTGAATTCTGCTCCTGATAGAGAAATGGGATCCCCGACAGTTCGAACAGCGCAGCGTAGGAGAACCACAGGACCGCCACGGCGTGATTGTATCTCGTCACGTTCTTCACTTTCGGAGGCTCAGAGCCGGTGTAGAAGCCTGCAGGTTTCTTTGCGCGCCATGCACAGATTCCGAAAGCAATGATCAGGAGCGCGACAGAACTCCATATGATAAAGCCAACCATCATGCCTGTATCCCCCTTTGCTCGATAGGATCATCATGTAGATCATTTGTCCCGGCAGGGAATTGTCGAGCCGTTCAGCAGGTTATCCCTCTCGCAACCCAAATACCTCATTCAACAGAGCATTGTCCGCATCCATGAGCGTGTTGAAAGGCAGATCTTCAAGACACGTGCCGGATGTACTGCCGACAGTCCTGACACGGATTGGATCCATAGAATCCAGCTGCACAGTACCGTCTTGATTCTCTTTCCAATACAGATTGTGAAACAGCACATCTTCTACGCATCCTCTGCGGATTTCCAGGTATTTCGCCAGATTGTAGCTGTTGGTTGCAAGAAAGATCTGTACGCCCTGGTGCTGGATTTTCAGGAGCAGATCTGCCAGCATGGGATACAATTCCGGGTCCAGGTGCGTTTCCGGCAGATCCCACAGGAGGACGGACCCAGGTTCCAGAAGTCCATTGCGGATCAGTTTCCAGATGAGTCCCAGTTTGCGACGTCCCTCCGCCTCCAAGGAAAAGTCGACCTTCCGTCCATCTTCCCTCAAGATGTAGAAGACATCATCCTCCTGGATCACGGTGCCCTGAATGACGGTGCTGATTGTCTGAAGGATCTCGTCCTTCTCGTCGTTTACAGTCCTTGTTTCCGGAAGTGATGCATTGACGATGATATCTATCTCGGTGCCGTCAAAGGGCATACCATACTTCTGGTTCATGGCCAGGAATCCCTTGGAATGGCATAGCATCTCTGTCACAGGGATGTAAACAGAGGGAATCTTCTCATCATACTTTGCAGATGGGAAATAGGTTCCTCCCTGTTTCAGCGAGTACACCTTCTGACTGTCGTGAGATGTCACCCTGACGAAGCTGTCATCATGCCCGATGCCGTAGCTTTTCAGGCTTTCCAGGCCTTTCAGCCGATCTGAAAAGTAGTACAACAGGCTCTTCATGTGTTCAGGTTCCGTGCCCTGCCCGTTCATCTGGGTTGCAGCATAGATCAGCTTGAGCAGGGATGTCTTGCCCATCCCGTTTCCCCCGATGAGCACATTGACGCCGTCACAGAAGTCGAGATGAAAACCATCTACCTCTCGATCTTGTCGATCAGCGCGCTGCCGCCGAAAGCATAGAACATTCACGATGTCGATTGACCGGAGAGACATGTATCTCAGACCACCTTTGCATCCAAGCTCTTTCTGTGACTTTGTCTGCAGACGTAAACGCTGCCGTGTTATTGCTATTTTCAGCCCATTCAATGAACTCCCGCAGAATATATCATCCTGCACTACATGCGCTCGTTTCTGCCCATCGATTCAAACAAAGTCTACTGCGATGTCCACATACTCGCGGGCGTTATGAACGATGGTCCCTGTGTTGAGAATTTCAATCTCAAAGGGCCCATCGCCAAAGTCCATCACATGCCGAAGGTTGATGGTGCGATCTTCCTGCTCAGCGATCTTCAAAAGCCACCTTGCGCAGTTGTCACCGCAGGTGGATGCATTGAATACCTTTCCCGGCTCAAACAGCACAAGAATCAGCGTTTTCACACTGCCGGAAAGACTGGTGGGTGGAATTTTCCCCATCACAGGGCTGTCGATGACCCCGCTATACAGCACCTCGGAATGGTCTACGTCCCGGATCATCTCCATGACAAACGGATCTGTGATCCAGTCATCTTCATAGTCATTCTTAAAGAAAACGGATGTGTTATATATCGACCCGGGCATATCACCAAAGAATACTTTCAGCATTGGATGGTTCCCTTTCAGTCATGGACTCCGGCTCAACCAGAGGTATACATATAGTCCTATAAGGGCCATATACATGGATCATGTAAATTCCGCTTAGCATCTGCAAAACGAAATTCAATACATTTTTTAAGTTGCATTTACAAATCATTCTGTAGAATTTGTCAATTTATGTCGTTTGCCTTGATAAAGCGTTATGACAGGTTTATTATAAACATGCTAACTTGTGAGGGATGAAAGCTGGGTTCCCGAATGGGAGTAGGCGCTTTCGCTTAGAATCCTTTGCTCCCGGGGTTAGCGCCAAATGGCTCCAGACTTCACGGTCTGGAGTTTTTCTGTTTCAATACATCAAGGATGTGATCCGGATCTTTCTTGATCTCATCTACGATGAAGTCAATCGCCTGAATGGAACAGGTGTACTGTGGCTGACTGTAGAGGCGATGAGTATAACAGTACCGCTTGTTGTCTTTTCACACGTAATACGTCACAAAGTTATTCACATGGTAGTTGCTCATTTTTCCAATGACTCCGGCTTCATGCCGCCTTTGACCTCTCCACCGTAGAATATCAGTGCATCATGCTCCGGACGCTCCTCGTCCGGAGCTTTTTACCTCTGATACCCACCCCGCAGGCCATATATCCCCACCGATACAGCGCTGTGGGCATCGCCTTCTGGCACCTCGCACCCTTTTCATCCATCCAGCCCCACCAATGCATAGAAATCCTGCTCGGAAAGGATCCGGATGTCCTGTCCTCTTTCCCGAAGCTCCTCTGCCTTCTTCTGCTTGGTGCTCTTCCCATCCTTGATCAGCATGCTGTTGTCATTGCTTCCGAGGACCAGGTAGTTCGTCTTCATGGTCACACCATCCTTGCAGATACCCCCACGATTCACCACCCGCTGCATGGCATCCTTCCGCTCCAGCTTCGCGAGCGTCCCCGTGAAGACGAAGACACGCCCGTAGCACTCACACGTCTCATCCACCACGGCTCCATCGTCCGCCACGATGTCCCTCGCACTGCACTTGTTGCCATAGTACGAAGGCAGCCTCGGTCCCTGGGCGCGGACACACTCCATGGAGATCCCGTGTCCGTCCATGTACTGTACCATGTATCTGTAGCATGCCTGCGTCTGCAGGGCATCCGACAGGGCACGGTGCTCCTCTGTCTCGGCGATATGAAAGCGTATCACCAGATCCAGCAGCCTGTGGTGCCGCTCCTGCGGGAAAAGACGCCGGCTGATCATCATGGTGTCCATGAAGTCATTGGAAAAGGACCTGCCGTACAGCCGCTCGCAGGCCGCGCTCACAAACCGCAGGTCAAAGCCCACGTTGTGCCCGAGGATCACAGCATCCCCGGCAAATTCCAGGAACTGAGGCAGTGCCTCCTCAATGGTCGGCGCATCTGCCACCATCTCGTTCGTGATCCCCGTAAGCCTTGTGATGAATCCCCCAATCTCACGCTCCGGGTTCACAAGCTTCTGGAACTTCTCCTGGATCTCCCCGCCCTGCACCTTCAGGGCCCCGATCTCAATGATCCTGTCATTCTGCGCGCTCAGGCCCGTGGTCTCAAGGTCCAGCACCACATACGATTCCGGCATGCCCATGGAACGTCTCCCCTCTCCCGGGACGACGGCTTCCCGCTGTCGTCCCGGATCTTCATGTGTTCCCCATACTTCCCCAAAAGGGCAGATCATTCCTCAGTCCACGTTGCGCTTCGGGCCGTAGAAGATCTTCCCCTGCTCAAGGTTTGATCTGTACATGCAGCCGTTAAAGAACCTGTCCTCTTTGTGGATGCACGCTTCCGCCTCCGAGCAACGCATGAAGTCATTGCAGCACCCGAAGGTTTCGGAGATGAGATTGCGGAAGATCACCTGCTTGCGCTTTCTGAGCGCCGCCCGGAGCCTTTCCATGTCCTCCTCGGACTCGATCTGCACGGTGGTGAACTGGGCAGACGCCTCACCCAGGCCCATGTCGGCGTACACTTCTTTGCAGACCTTCAGACGTGTGGCCGACTTCTGCGTCTTCCTCGGCAGGAACTCAAATACCTTGGTGCCGTAGAAGGAGTAGCTCTTTCCGCCGGTGATATCGTTGTCAGTGAACCAGTCTTTGTCCTTCTCTCCCTCGTAGATGCTGTCACCGAGCGCAGAGATATCATCAAAGGTCTCCGGCGGGGTGAACAGGTCATCGAAAAACGACAGCTGCGGCAAGGAAAACACGCCCTTTCAAGTCTTTCGCGGCACGCAAGGCCAGATGGCCCTGCGGCCGATGAAACATCAGATCATCAGGGGGCAGTATACCATGCCACGGCACCCTTCATCAATCACGGGAAGCCAAAAACCAGAGCATTTTTCTGCACAGGTCTTATCAGACACCTACAGCCCTTATATTCTATGCCCGTTCTCCGAGCTATCTGGAAAGATCAAGGATCGTCTGCGGGCATATACGATTTTCAGTCAGGATCCGTTCCGGATCCTTGTGAAAATCAGTATACGGTGCCGGCCGGAGGCCCGCATACCGCAGGCACGGCAAAAAGGCACCCGCCCGCCTGGATGGATGCCGTATCATCATAGATGTGTCTTCCTGTTACACGAACCACCCGCAGGAAGCCCGGGCAGAAAGACGATGTTTCTGCTCTCCCACATGAAACAGTACGCCAAGAAAAGCGTTGTGCAGAAAGGTCAGCAAGTTTCATGCCACAGGATCCTTCTTCATGCCTATTTGGATCCATGCCTTGAAGCACCAGATGCTCTCCTCCGGCATCTGGATCGTCATATCCCGAAGCCCGTGCCGCGCAGTCTGTGATCCCTCCAGTGCAGCACCAGACGCCGCACCTTGACGCTTCTGTGACGTTCTCCCCGCAAATGCCGAACATCATGGCCAGGATCTACCCGATGCAGGGCTCCTGCGGGGAATCCAGCTATATTCTGTCCCCTGTACCGGGCGATCTTCCGGAGTGCAAGCCGCTGTTCCCGCCGCCCCGACAGATGTCGAACAAATGCCACAAGCTCATCTCCTCCCTGAGCGCTGTGAAAACGTCGCCCATCTCATGGGCACACGGCCTGGCGCCTTGCCGTCCTTTCAGCAGATGGGTGATGGCAGCATGTCTGCTGCGGCCGCGGATGCCATGTTCTTTTCAGTGGGCTTCTGCCTCAAGAGATGAACCCGGACATTTCTCTCTGTCTCACACGCATCCGCTTGGATCTTTCCCGGCGCCATGTCCCGCCACAAGATGCAGCATGTCCCATCGTTTTCTGCTGCCATCCCTATATTTGACACGGTGTCAGCTCTGTGGTATTTTTTTCAAAGATGACACAGTGTCAGTTTACATGAAGAGGAGGTATGCTCATGTCAAGGGGTTCACCCGGGCTGACGGCCGCCCGCAGGGAGGAAATCATCGAGGCCTGCGCAAGGCTCTACGAGCACATGAGCTTCAGGGAGATCACCATCAAAGAAATCGGCGCCGCCACCAGCTTCACCCGCACCTCGATCTACAACTACTTTGAGACGAAGGAAGAAATCTTCCTGGCACTGATGCAGCAGGAATATGATCTGTGGGTCTCGGCGATGCATGCTGTCATGGAGAAGGAGGATCACCTGTCGCGGGATGCCCTCGCAGAGATTCTCTCCCGCACCCTGACAGACAGGCCACGTCTTCTTCGCCTTCTCTCCATGAACCACTTTGACATGGAGGCCAATGCCCGCCCCGAGCGGCTCGCGGAGTTCAAGGTGTCCTACGGTGCGTCCCTTGAGACCGTCGAACGCATGCTTGAAAAATATATCCCCGAGATGGACGAAACCGGGCGCCGGCAGTTCCTGTACGCCTTCTTCCCCTTCATCTACGGGATCTATCCCTACACCAGCGTCACGGAAAAGCAGAGAAAGGCCATGGAGCAGGCAAAGATTCCCTATGTCTATCAGTCTGCCTATGACCTGACCTGCTCTTTTCTGAAAAAGCTCCTGAGCAAAGCGGAGGCAGCGACATGAAGTACACAATCCTTGGCCATTCCGATCTCACCGTTTCCCGGATCTGCATGGGCTGCATGGGCTTTGGCGATGCAGCTCAGGGACAGCACGCCTGGACCCTGGATGAAGCGCATTCCCGGGACATCATCCGGCACGGACTGGAGATGGGCATCCATTTCTACGATACCGCGATCGCCTATCAGAGCGGAACCAGCGAGCAGTACGTAGGCCGCGCGCTCCGGGATTTCGCCAGACGCGAGGACGTCGTGGTGGCCACCAAGTTCCTGCCCCGCACGCAGGAAGAGATCGAGAGCGGCATCACCGGGCAGCAGCACATTGAGCGGATGATCAACAAAAGCCTCCAGAATCTCGGCATGGACTATGTGGATCTATACGTCTATCACATGTGGGACTGGCAGACGCCCCTTGAGGACATCCTGGACGGCCTGAACCGGGTCGTCCGATCCGGCAAGGCCCGCTATATCGGCATCTCCAACTGCTTTGCCTGGCAGCTGGCCAGGGCCAACGCCATCGCGGAGCGCGAAGGCTGGGCGAAGTTCATCTCTGTGCAGGGCCATTACAACCTGATCTTCCGGGAGGAAGAGCGGGAAATGGTACCCTTCTGCCAGGAGGAAGGCATCGCCCTGACGCCCTACAGTGCCCTGGCCGCAGGCAGGCTCTCGAGAAAGCCCGGTGAAACCTCCAAACGGCTGAAAAAGGATGCCTACGCCAGGTTCAAGTACGACGCCACCGCCCACCAGGACGGGATCATCATCGAGCGGGTTTCTGAGATCGCAGAAAAGCGCGGCGTGACCATGACCGAGGTATCGCTTGCCTGGCTTCTGACGAAGGTGACGTCCCCTGTGGTCGGGGCCACGAAATACCATCATGTGGACGGCGCCGTGAAGGCGACGGAGCTGGAGCTTACAGAGGATGAGATCGCGTATCTGGAGGAACCCTATGTGCCGCACCCGCTGACCGGTGTCATGGCGCAGAACAGACCGGCAAACGCAAAGGAAAAGCATGTCTGGTCGACCGGCAGTCAGAAGATCTGAAACCGCGGTGTCAAAGCCCCGGGATGAAACGGCACCTTCGGAGACGATCTGACAGATCTGCTCCGGCAGGTCTTCGAAGCAGGCATGACCCATGGTTTCAGTCGCCGGTAAGCCGCCTGTGCCTTTGCTGCCTGCACGCAGCATACCCGTTCCCGGAAGGATCCGGAGGGATAAGAGACGGCCTGCAGGCATATTCGGCAAACAGATTGCAACAGAGCAGGATTCCAGTAGTTGAAGAAAGGACGGAAGCATGAGACACCTCTCCCTTATGGCAAGAATCGCAGAGATTTACCTGAAGATGGCCTATAAGGCCCGAACAGACGATGAGATAGAGAAAGAGCTGCAGAACACAGACCGCTCCTCACCCGAGAGGTATACAAAGCCTCGGTCGTTAAGGCTTTCATCCGACTGCACGGAGTCGTCCGTGAACGGCTGTCCGGTCTATTCTCTTCGAAATGGTGCCGGGCAGCGCAGGACGATCATCTACCTTCATGGCGGCGCTTATGCGGGAGAGATCACAACATTTCACTGGAAGGCAGCGGATCGGCTGGCAAAAATGTGTGATGCTGAAGTCGTTGTGCCCATTTACAAACTGGTCCCCTATGCAACCTACAGGGAAGCGTATGACCTGATCAAGGAAGTGTACGTGCAGTCCCGCAATCAGCACCCGGACAGGCAGATCATCCTGATGGGTGATTCGGCAGGCGGCGGGCTTGCGCTCGCGCTCTGTGAATATTTTGCCCGGAAGGGCATCGCGCAGCCTGACAGAACAATTCTTTTTTCTCCGTGGGTCGACGTGAATCTTGAGAATCCCAAGATCCGGGAATACGAAAAGAGAGATGTCTTTCTTTCGACATCTCTGCGTGTATATGGCAGATGGTGGGCCGGGGACACGGGAACTGACGATTACAGGATCAGTCCCCTGTTCGGGGATGTGGAAGGGCTGGATCATATCACCATCTTTGTCGGCACCAATGAGATCCTGTACCCGGACATCATCCAGATGTACGAGAAGATCAGCGCCTCCGGACATGATCACGAGCTGATCGTCGGGAAAGAAATGAGCCATGTGTATCCGCTCTTTCCCATTCCGGAAGGGAAGCGTGCGCTGTCATACTGCTGTAGTATCATCAATGGATCCGTCCCAGAAAGACGAAATACCTGAGATGGGTCCTGCGGGTGTCCAGAAGCCGCGAAACAGCTGGCACATCCTGTACCCGTTCTCAGGACCTCAGGAAGGATCATGGATGCGGGTTGTCTCCTCACGCCCTCTGGCTCCGGTGCGGCAGCTGAGATTCATATTTCTCCAAATGCACATGCTCCGTGTGCAGGTCGCTGTCCGTATAGGCCCGTTTCTCCTCGCACTTTTCCCCGATGGCGACCAGGTTCAGGACCGTATACCCGTCCGGCACACCCAGCAGGGCCCGGATTTCCTCATCGGAGGTCCTGGCCTGGCCCATGCGGTTGCGGATATGGACCCAGCAGGCACCCAGGCCGTACTGTTCCACGGCAAGCAGGATGTACGCAGAGGCGATCGCGCCATCTTCGATCCAGAATTCTGCCTGGCGCCTGTCTGCCGTATGGACCATCACGACGATCACGGCGTCCGCACCATTGATCTGAGATCCGCCCATCTGCTTGCAGGCGCCGATTTTACGGATCATGTCCCTGTCCCGGACGACGACAAACTCCACCGGCCTGTGGCCGAAGGAAGTCGGCGCGGTCAGCGCCACCTTCATGATTTCCCGGATGATCCCGTCATCGATATGCTCTGCGCCGTAGCGGCGAATGGAACGGCGTCTTCTGGCAAGCTCATACAGGTCGTTTTCCACAATAAAGCTCCTTTCTGGTGGCATCATTCAGCGGTAGAGTTTCTGCGCACCCCGCCAAAGCCGGATCGCCAGGGGAAGTGCGGCGATCTCCGCCAGCACAAACGACACCCAGACCATGTTCAGGGACTGGGTGCGGCTGAGGATTGCCGCAAACGCCAAGGGCAGGATCGCCTGGCGCGTCATCATCAGCAGCATGCTGCGTGTGCCCTGAGACAGGCCCTGGAGCGCCGAGGCGAACACAAGATTCGGTATGGACAGGCAGTAGGCCACCGCGAGGATGCGAAGCGCAGGCCTTCCGATGGCGAGCATGTGATCGGATGCGTCAAACAGCCTGAGTACCGCAGTCGGACAGAGCTCCAGCAAGGCAAAGAAGAGGACAAACATCAAAAGTGAATCAAGCATGGTCCAGCGGATGGCCTCGTCGATGCGGCTGCCCCTGCCCGCCCCGTAATTGTAGGCGACGATGGGGATCAGTCCGTTGTCGATGCCGTGCACACCCACTGTGACGATGCCCTGGATTCTGGCACAGATGCCGTAGACGGCCACCGCCGTGCTGGAAAAGGCCAGCAGAATCGAATTCATGGCAATGTTGACGCCAGAGGTCAGAATCTGAACCATCGCGGATGGAACGCCCACCCGCAGGATCGCCCGGAGGGATTCGCCGTCGGGCCGAAGGGTGAAGGAAAAGGGAATCTCCCGGTTCCACCTGCGATTGATCAGAATGCCCGCAATCATGCCGACGAACTGCCCTGTGACCGTCGCGGCCGCCGCCCCCAGCGCCTCCATCCTCGGCAGGCCGAACAGTCCGAAGATGAAGATGGGGTCCAGGATGAGGTTCGTGACCGAGGCGGCAGACAGCGTGAACAGGAACAGCTTCGACTTTCCGCTGGCGATCACAAAGCGATCAAACACCCACTGGCCCATCTGTCCCAGGGAAAACAGCATGCAGACCGTCAGGTATTCCCGCCCGTAGGCCGCGATGCGTTCACTGCCGCCGGACTGCCAGGCAAAATAGGGCCGGACAAACAGCACGCACAGCGTGCAGATCAGCGCCCAGGAGCACAGCCCGATGAAGATCGCCGCGTTGGCGGCCTTCTTCACCCTGTCGGGCCTTCCCTCGCCCAGCGCCTTCGATATGACCGCGTTCAGGCCCACCGCGTTGCCAAGGCCCAGTGCGGACACCAGGATCTGCACCGGTGAGGCCAGGGACAGCGCGGTCAGCGCGTCCTCTGAGATGCGGGAGACGAACACAGAATCCACAAAGTTGTACAGCGAATTGATGAGCAGGCTCAGCATCAGGGGGATGCCCGTTCTGATGATGAGACGGCTCATCTTTTCGGTCCCTAATTGATTTTCCATCACATGGGTGACCTCGTCCATTGGCTACCTCTTCCTCGCGATGCGCTACCCGACCCGAGAGTCCCGGGCAAAAATTCGTCAGGCTGAAGTTGTACAACACATCCGGATTTTCGTCAAAGCCGCAGTGCGCCCGTATCTCCAGGCCTCTCACATCATGATCCCTCCGGCCTTCCTCTGCCCGGTCCCGGTCATTGGGATATAACGCTTCACGACACCGGGAGGCTTCTGCGGGCAGACGGTGCAGGGAAGCATGAAGCGCTCCCAAAAGGTGTTCAGCACAGATGCGATGCCCGGTGGCAGATCGTGGAAGCCGTCCCGCGCAGCGCTTTTCCCATGGTTCCTGCCGCAAGTCCCCGTTCATGCATTCCTTTGCTGCCAGGGATGGCGACAATATATCTCCCGGGCTATTGTCACTTTCCAATGCCGGACTTATAGCTCTCCGGGTATCTGTCGCCGTGGATCTCAATCCCGGAGATGATCTCATGGAACTCCGCCATTTCCTTTTCGGAAAATGTGACGTACACGGCCTTCAGGTTGTCCTTCAGCCGGAACAGCTTTGTGGTGCCTGGAATGGGTACGATCCAGGGCTTTTGCGCCAGAATTCAGGCGATGGCAATGTGGGATGGCGTGACGCCTTTTCTGTCCGACATGGCCTGAATCGCGTCGACAATGGGCTGGTTCGCGGCCATGTTCTCCGGGGAGAAGCGAGGGAAGATGTTGCGGACGTCGCCCTCCGCAAACCTGGTCCGGGCGTTGAACGCACCCGCCAGGTAGCCTTTGCCAAGAGGGCTGAAGGTGACAAAGCCGATACCCTCCTCCTCCAGCATGGGCATGATATCCTCTTCGGGCTCCCGCCACCAGATGGAATACTGGCTCTGCAGCGCGGTGACGGGGCACACCCGATGGGCGCGGCGCACCGTGTCCGCGGCGGCCTCCGACATGCCCCAGTGCAGGATCTTGCCCTCGCCCAGCAGCGCCCGCATCGTGCACGCGACCTCCTCGATGGGCACATCGGGATCGACGCGATGCTGATAGCAGAGGTCGATGTAATCTGTCCTGAGACGGCGAAGCGAGCCCTCGACACATGCCCTTATATGCTACGGGCGGCTGCTCCCGCCGAATTTTGTGCCAATGACCACATTCCTGCGGCAGGGCTGCAGCGCCTCGCCCAGCAGTTCCTCGTTCGTATAGGGGCCGTAGCCCTCCGCCGTGTCGAAGAACGTCACGCCCAGGTCCACCGCGCTTCGGATCAGGTCGATCATGTCCTTCTTCCCGGGGATGGGCCCGTGGGCGTAGCTCATGCCCATGCAGCCAAGGCCGATGGATGAGACCTCCAGCCCGCTCTTTCCAAGCACCCGCTTTTTCAATCCGGCCTTCCTCCTTCATCTCCCCGTCCGGGCATACAACCATTTCCCCGCATGTCTGTACCCGCGATCACCACGCTCCGGAAGGATCACAGGCAGTCTTCTGGCATATACGGTTTTCCATCAAAGGTCCATGCCGGATCCATCATTTGAAGATGATCTCCACATCGCTGCGCTCCGTGTACATCTTCCAATACACCCTGGCAATGTCCGCGGGATCATAGTGGGTTCCGGGCGCGATGTTGCCCATGATGGTCACGACGCCGGTGAAGATACCCTCGTCCTTCAGCTCCGCGTTCATGGTGATCGCCAGTGCCCGCAGCGCCGCCTTGCCGATGGAGACACCCGTGTACTCCGGCATGGGGTACAGCGCCAGTCCGCCGCCCGTGAAGAGGATCGTGCCGGACTTTCTCTCCCGCATGCCGGGGAGCACCTGAAGCGAACAGTGCAGTGCGCTGGCCACGTCCACCTGACAGTGGCGCATCAGCTCGGCCGCAGACAGCTCAGACGGCTTTCCGCCCTCCAGAATGCACGCATTGTACGCCAGCACATCCACTTTTCCGAAGCGGGCCTTCACCTCGTCAAAGGCCTTCGTCAGGGACTCCGGATTCCCGGCATCCGCGACAATTCCGAAGGCCTCGATGCCTTCCTCTTCAAATGCCTTCACGTACCCGTCCAGCGCTGCCTGGTTCCGCGCCATCAGCACAGCGCGGAAATCCTTCCTGCCAAATTCCCTGGCGATGTGGTTGCCCATGCCCTTGCCGGCGCCGACCACGACGATCGTCTTCCTGTCCATCATGTGTCCCTCACCTTTCCTGGTCTTTTGTCCATGTGGCATTCTATGATAAAATACTCATAAGATCTAACGCAAATTCTGATATGAGGTCATAACGCGATGATTATGATGAACCACAACCTGCGCGTCTTCATCCAGGTGGCCGAGCGGGGCAGCTTCACAGAGGCCGCAGGCGAGCTTTACATCTCCCAGCCCGCCGTCAGCCGCGCCATCAGGGCGCTCGAGGACGAGCTGAAGGTGAAGCTCTTCTTCCGGGACAAGCGCAGCGGGCTGATTCTGACGGATGCAGGCCAGAAGATCCTCCTGCTTGCGCGGCAGATGGCGGATACGGAGAACCGCATCTACCAGGCCGCATTCCGGGAGAACAACTTTCTCGGCGGCAGGGTGCGCGTTGCCAGCATGCCGATTCTGACCTCGGTGATCCTCTCAAAGGTCTTTTTCCGCTTCCGCCAGAAATATCCCTGTGTCACGCTGGACCTGATCGAGGGAAGCGCGTCGGAGATCCGCAGGGCCGTCGAGGAACACAAGGTGGATTTTGGCTTTACGTCCTCGCCCTTCGGGAAGCTTGACTTCGAGGTGATGTTCGCGGATCGCATGCTCGCTGTCACCCGGGAGCAGCAGGAGGATGTGCCCGTCGATCTGTCCATCAACACAGAAAACTACATCCTCTGCCACGCAGGCTACGAGACGGTCGTCGAGGCATCATCTGATCAGAATGTCCGGCTGGAGCACTGTTTCACCGTTCAGCAGGCGGAGACGGTGATCAACCTCGTGAAGGAAGGGAACGGCATCGGCATCCTCTCGGAGCTGGTGCTGAACGCCACGCCCAACACGCTGTACCGATACGCCATCACCCCGCCCGTCCAGATGGACATCGGGATCATCGCCAATGACCTGTCCGACCTGACGCCTGTGGCATATACGCTCACTCAGATGGTCAGGGATGTCTGCCTGGAATACGAAAGCAGCAGGAAGTAGACCCATTTGCGTCACTGTTCCCCTTGCATTCACGGATGCTCAGAAAGAGAGGAAGACGTTCATGTACCGCCAGATGCGATACTTTATTGCCGTCATCGAAAGCGGCAGCTTCTTTGAGGCCGGAGAAATCTGCCACATCTCCCAGTCCGCCATCTCCCAACAGATCCAGCGCCTGGAAAGTGAGCTGGACGTGAAGCTGCTGGACCGTCACGGACGGACGTTCGAGATGACACCTGCCGGCCGCTACTTCTACCAGCGTGCCAGGCAGCAGGTCAGCGAAATGGAGTCCGTGATCCGGGAAGTGCAGAGAATCGGAAAGGGCGAGCACCGGAACCTGCGCATCGGCGTGCTGAATGGCTTTTCAGGCAAGCTCATGCAGAGCGCCATCGGGAACTTTTCCATGTCGCACCCCAATGTCACGGTCAGCATCCGCACGGGGACGCACGAGGAGATTTTCCAGTGGCTGCTTGCCGGGCATCTGGACATGGTGGTCAACGACCAGCGCAGAGCACTGAGCGATCAGTGGGTCAATGAGTTCCTCATGGATCAGCCGCTGTATGCCATGGTGAGGCAGGATCTCTGCGCGGGATCCACTGCCGGCATCGAGCTGGATCAGCTCCATCAGCTGCTGTGCATCCTGGTAGCCGGGCCTGATTACCGGGAGGCCGAGGTGTCCTACTGGCGCGATGTGATGGGACTTTCCACGGACATCCTCTTTGCCGGGAACATGGAGACGGCCCTTTTGGACGTTTCCTCCGGCTCAGGCTTCCTGCCCTGTGACCAGGACGTCCCGGCTGCCGGCGGCAATGTCCGTCTGCCCATGCTGCGCGGCGGCGTCCCCCTCACGCGCCGCATGTACGCTTTCTGGCCCAAGCAGGCAGATTTCTCCCTGCAAAGGGAGTTCTCCGACATGCTGAGGACGCATATCCAGTAAGCCCTGCACCCGGATCCGCGGAATCAGCTGTTTGCCATGGTTCTCTTGCATTTATAAGTTTTTCTTATTAATAACCCGCAAAATCCAGATTGATGCGCCGCATCTCCCCCGCTTATAATAAGCACGCACCCAAATCTGGACACACAAAAAGGCATGTCATCAGCGACATGCATCGGAGGAAAGCATCATGGCAAACCTGATCGTCTATTACTCCCGCAAGGGGCAGAATTACTGGAACGGCAGCATCGTGGACCTGGCGAAGGGCAACACCGAGCGGGTGGCAGAGTACATCCAGAAGGCCGTGGGCGGCGATCTGTTCGAGATCGAGACCGTGCGCGAGTACAGCCGGGACTACATGACCTGCATAGAGGAGGCCAAGGCAGAGCTGAGAGAGGGCGCCCGCCCCGAGCTCAAACAGTACCCGGACACAATCGACGGATACGATACCATCTTCGTAGGCTTCCCCAACTGGTGGGGCACCATGCCCATGTGCGTGTACACCTTCCTTGAGCACTTTGACCTGACCGGTAAGAAGATCGTGCCCTTCTGCACCAACGAGGGCAGCGGCATGGGCCGCAGCGAGCGGGAGCTGAAAAAGATCTGCAGGGGCGCTGCCGTCGCCTCAGGGCTCAGCATTCACGGCGCAGAATCTGCCGGAAGCGAAGCCAGGGTCGCCGCGTGGGTCAGGAGCCATGTCTGATCAGGAAAAGTGCCGCGCACTCTACACCCAAATGTACCGCGCCATGATCGAGAAGGACATCCCTTCCCTTGACCGCGTGCTGGATGATGCCTTCGTGCTGGTGCATATGACCGGGATGCGGCAGAAGAAGGCAGACTTCCTGCAGGCCGTGGAAGACGGCACCCTGAACTATGCATCCGCGGATCACGAGGGCATTGAGGTCTCCGTTCAGTGCGGCACCGCCACGCTCAGCGGCAGAAGCCTTGTGCGCGCAGCCGTGTTCGGCGGGATCTGGCATACCTGGCGCCTCAGGCAGGACCTGACGCTGGTCTTTCGAGATGACCGCTGGCTCATTTCGCTGTCTGAGGCCAGTACATATTGACGCCTCATCCATATCGGCGTCATGCGGACGATGTTCAGACAGCTTCCGGTACTCCCGGCAGCCCATGCACGGCAGAACAACAACACATCCGGAGGGAACAGACATGAAGGTACTGCTGGTCAACGGCAGCCCCCACATAAAGGGCTGCACGTACACAGCACTCCATGAGATTGCGGAAGCGCTGACACAGGAAGGCATTGAGACAGAAGTTTACTGGATCGGGAATCAGCCCATCTCGGGCTGCATCGGGTGCTATCAGTGCGGTAAAAAACAGCGCTGCGTCTTTGACGACCAGGTGAACGAGTTTACCGCCCTGGCGGAAGGCTTCGACGGCTTCATCTTTGGCTCCCCTGTGTTCTATTCCGGGATGAACGGGAGCCTCATGAGCTTCATGGACCGGGTCTTCTTCTCCGCCTCCGCCCGGTCTCCTCACCCCTTCCGCTTCAAGCCTGCCGCCGCCATCGTCTCCGCCCGGCGCGCCGGCACCACCTCCGCGCTGGACCAGATGAACAAGTACTTCCTGCACCAGCAGATGCCCATCGTGTCCTCCAGGTACTGGAACATGGTCCACGGAAACACGCCCGAAGAGGTGATGCAGGATGCGGAAGGCCTGCAGATCATGCGCCAGCTCGCAAGGAACATGGCCTGGCTCCTGAAGCTGAAGGAGAATGGCGAAAAGGCCGGCATCCCCCTGCCCATGCAGGAAGAAAAGCGGATATCCACAAACTTCATTCGAAACTGAATCGACAAGGGAGGAATTCCTGATGAAAAAGCTGTTTTGCCTGCTCACCGCCGCCCTGATGCTCCTCTGTGCCATGCCCGGGCTATCCGAGGAAACGCCGGCCCACGTGCTTGTGGTGTACTTCTCCCGCGCGGGGGAAAACTACAGCGTCGGCGTCATCGATGAGGGCAACACGGCGAAGATGGGAACCATCATCGCAGATCAATTGAACGCAGATGCTTTTGAACTGGTGCCCGCCGTGCCCTACCCCGAGGATTATGATTCCTGTCTGGACGTCGCCACCGAGGAAAAGCGCACCGGCGCACGCCCGGCGTATGTGGGCGAGATCGAAAACTTTGCACAGTACGACACGGTGTTCATCGGCTATCCCATCTGGTGGGGCGGGATCCCGAACATCGTCTGCACCTTCATGGAAACGTATGATTTCACCGGCAAAACGGTGGTCCCCTTCAACACCCACGAGGGCAGCGGGCAGGCCGGCAGTCAGAGTGTCATTGCGGAACTCATGACTGGTGCCACCATCCTTCAGGGCCTCGCCGTCCGCGGCAGCAGGGCCCAGAGCGACCCGGACGGCACCGCCAGTGACGTGGCCGCGTGGCTTCACAGCATCGGACTGACCGACTGAGGAGGAACCCATCATGATGAAAAATCCCTTTTTCCCTGAGATCCACGGAAACTTCGGCTTTGGCTGCATGAGGCTGCCCATGAAGGATGGGCACGTGGACTATGATGAATTCTGCCGCATGGCAGACGCCTTCATCGCCTCCGGCCTCAACTACTTCGACACCGCCCACGGGTACATCGGCGGACAGTCGGAGACCGCCATCCGGGACTGCGTGGCAAAGCGCCATGAGCGCAGCGAGTTCCTGCTCACCGACAAGCTGACCGATCCCTACTTCAAAAAGCAGGAGGACATCCGCCCCTTCTTTGAGAGCCAGCTGGAAGCCTGCGGCGTCGAGTACTTCGATTTTTACCTCATGCACGCCCAGGACAGGAACAATTACCAGAAATACAGGCGCTGCCTGGCCTACGAGACCGCCATGGAGCTGAAAAAGGAGGGAAAGATCCGCCACTTCGGCATCTCCTTCCACGACAAGGCAGACGTCCTGGACATGATCCTGAGTGAGCACCCCGAAGTCGAGATCGTCCAGATCCAGTTCAACTATGCGGACTACGAGGACGCCTCCGTGGAGGCCCGCAAGGTCTACGAGGTGTGCGAAAAGCACGCAAAGCCTGTCATCGTCATGGAGCCGGTGAAGGGCGGAAGCCTCGTGAATCTTCCGGAGGCTGCAGACCGGATCCTCCGGGAGCTGCACGGCGGCAGCAATGCCAGCTATGCCCTTCGCTTTGCGGCCTCCTTCCCCCGGATGGCCATGGTGCTCTCCGGCATGAGCGATATGGCGCAGATGGAGGATAACCTCTCTGCCATGGCGGATTTCCATCCCCTGACTGACCTTGAGATGGACGCCGTGCACAGGGTCAATGAGATCTTCCACAGCCTGAACCTGGTCCCCTGCACCGGCTGCCGCTACTGTGTGGAGGAAAGCCAGTGTCCAAAGGGCATCCGCATTCCGGACATGTTCTCCTCCCTCAACGCCCACGAGGCCTTCCACAACTGGAACACGGGTTTTTACTACAATCACGTCATCACAGGCGAAGGGCACGGCAAGGCCTCCGAGTGCATCCGCTGCGGGAAGTGTGAGAAGGTCTGCCCGCAGCACCTGCCGATCCGGGACCTTTTGAAAACCGTGGCAAAGACATTTGAGCAGTGAAGGAAGGATCTGAACATGAACAGGGAAGTCATGCTCGTCACCGGCGCCGGTCAGATCAGTATGGCGATTGCCCGCAGGCTTGGCTTTGGCAAGAAGATCGTCCTGGGCGACAGGAAGATCGAGAATGCCATGGCCATTGCAAAGATCATGAACGAGGCAGGCTTCGATGTGGAGCCCTTCCAGATGGATCTGAGTCACCGTGAAAGCATCCTGGCCATCATCGCTGAGGCGCAGAAGTACGGGGAAATCCGATACCTGGTCAACGGCGCAGGTGTATCCCCCAGCCAGGCGCCCATCGAGGCCATCCTGAAGGTGGATCTCTACGGCACGGCCGTCCTGCTGGAAGAGGTCGGCAAGGTGATCGCAAGCGGCGGCTGCGGCGTCACGATCTCCAGCCAGTCCGGCTGGCGCATGCCCCAGCTGAGCGCAGAGGAAGACCGGCAGCTGGCGATGACGCCGACAGAAAGCCTGCTCTCCCTCTCGCTCCTTCAGCCGCAGAACATCCGCGACACCCTGCATGCCTACCAGCTGGCCAAGCGCTGCAATGAAAAGCGCGTCATGGCAGAGTGCGTCAGGTGGGGTGAGCGCGGCGCCCGGCTCAACGCCATCGCACCGGGGATCATCGTGACACCGCTGGCCATCGACGAGTTCAACGGCCCGCGAGGTGACTTCTACAAAAACATGTTCGCCAAATGCCCTGCCGGCCGCCCGGGTACAGCGGACGAGGTGGCCAATGTGGCCGAGCTCCTGATGAGTGACCGGGGTGCCTTCATCACCGGCTCCACGTTCCTCATGGACGGCGGTGCCACCAGCAGCTATTACTATGGCCCGCTCCAGCCCGGCGCATAACATCCCAGATGGGTGGCTTATGGTGCCGTGTCGGCAGTCATCTCCCCGGGCGACGCTGTGGCAGTCTTCGGACGCATGGGCGATGAATGATGAAGATGAGATCATCGCACGGGCCCGACCCATGGTGCATGAGAAACCAGATGCAAAGAAACAGAAGTGGAGAAAACAGAAATGAACGAAAAGAATCTGTCCGTCTTTCCCATCGGCGAAAAGAATGACGCATTTGCCAGGTATTTTATCGGTCAGAGCTATCTTGCTCCCCTGAGCACCGAGCAGGTGCCCACCTTCAACGTGACCTTTGAGCCCGGCTGCCGCAACAACTGGCACATCCACCATGCCAAAGAAGGCGGCGGACAGATGCTGATCTGTGTGGCCGGCAAGGGATGGTATCAGGAATGGGGCAAGCCTGCGCGTGCCCTGAAACCCGGGGATGTGGTGAACATTCCCGAAGGCGTAAAGCACTGGCACGGTGCAGCCAGGGACTGCTGGTTCCAGCACCTGGCCATCGAGGTGCCGGGCGTAGATGGACACACCGAATGGTGCGAACCCGTGTCCGATGAGGAATACAGCAAGCTGTGACTGCCCTGATCTGTAAGGCTTTGGGCATGCAATTTCTCAGATCCTACACCAGGCCGCATACGTGAATTTCGCAGCCGGAGCAAGATGCCTTCAGAGGCTTGAGCTGTATCAGTGCATCTGTGAACCTCCACTTCAGCTTCCACCCCGCGGTTCCCTTCTCACCATATGAATCCGGGCCCGGCTAATGCCCGCGGCATAGTGGTACGGCCACCGCACATTCCCTTGTTTGCATCGGTGTCAATTTTTTTGACACCGATAGATCAACTTCTTGTGTAGCTACAAACGAAAGCCTCATCAGAAAACAGGCAGAAGCGAAGGGGCATCTGCAACAATCGAGTGGTAAAATAGCTTTCGGCGAAAGAGTGGAGTTAAGGGAGTAGGCCTGCCTGATGATTGAGCATGTTCTGTGGACCTCCGCTCCCGCTTCCACCCTGTAGTTGAAAAGTCCAACTATGCCTCTTGACAGTCTTTTCACCATCTGGTATCAAATGTAATCAAGATCGGGAAACTGGTTTGGGCTGGTCGAAAGACCCGGGTCCACAAATCGGCGGGTAAGACACCCGCCATTACTTTTTGTTTCCAGGCCAAAATGCCTCTTGACAATCTTTTCGCCATTTGGTATCAATGAAAGCAAGATCAGGAAACTGGTTTGGGCTGGTCGAAAGACCCGGGTCCACCGAGCGGCGGGGAATTTCCCCGCCATTATTTTTTGTTTCCAGGCTAAGAACGCCTTTTGACAATTGCCATCCAGCCCTTTATGATTTAGCAATGATCAGGTTCCTAAACCTACGGGCATGGGACCGCGGGAGGATCTGAGGGTCCTCCTCTATTTTTTTATGGGGAGCTTTTTTCCAAACCGTATCCGAGCTGCAACAATCAGATGAGAAACTCTGTCCATCGAAATGGCTCATTACGAACGACGGTCCCCTTGCGGAGAGTTGAAGGGTACAATTGATCCTGTAAGGCCTCTTGGATCAAAAAAATGCCGCGAAAAAGCCGAGCAAAAAATGCCCAGGAAATTGAAATATGCGCTTTTTCGCCTTTGGGAAATCAAGAGCCCAGGTGCGGCAAGGCTTTTCGGGGGTATGTAGCTACAACTGTACCCGGGAATGCAGTATGACACACCGCCAGCTTGACCAGTGCGCAGAAAAGGACCAGCTGTCAAACGATCACGCTTTCCTCCGTCAGAACAGGCTCCCGACACCTGCCACAAGCAGCGCAGCTGCTGGGCAAACCAGGAACGTCCATCCAAGCGCGTGCTCCGGGATCGCCAGGGATTTCAGCCATGCCCTGCGCTCCCACGCCTTGCACCTCTCAGCACCGCGGATCATGTGCCGCACCTTGCGGGGCAGCCAGCAATCCAGAATCAAAAAATCGCTGATGCTGACCATGGTCATCTCCACATAGCCCGTCCAGAACAGCGGCCAGAAGCCCCTCACGCCGGCAAGTCCCGCGCTGACACCCCACCAGATGACGAGCACAAGATACAGCGGATAGAGAAGCAGGTGCATTTTCCTGACATCTCGCCTGTCCACATACGGGGCCGCGGCTTCCTTGATTTCCCTGGGAAACATGACACTGTACGCCTGGGGCCACAAAAGAAAGCCCACGCAGGCCACTGCGTTGAACAGGATGGACATCGCCAGTCCGTCCACGATGATTCTTGGCCAGTTCATTTGATTTTCCCCTCCAACAATTTGATCCATTTCCGCTGTCTGTGTGCGTAGAATGCCTTTGCCCATAGCCAGACGAAAAAGGTCTTCCAGCCTGCCCGGATATCCACCTCGTCGGTATATTCGGTCTGCCCGCCAAGATCCTTCAGGGTGATCCTGTGATCCCATACCCGAACGTGCTCATTGCTCTCCCTGCTCTGGATCTCGTCCTCGTCAAACCGCTCGATGCGTATGGTGTGCGTGCCAAAAGGGATCGCGCCAAACAGCCGGAACCGATAGGAGGACACGCCTCCAATACGCCACACGCTGTCTGTCTGACCGTCCAGCGGTGTAAAGGTAGCATACGGTGCAGCAATCATCTGAAGTGTTTCCAACCGTTGCAGCCGGGCAAAAACATCCGATCGCTCTACCGGAAAAATGGATGTCTTCCGAACCATCATGGCAATCACCTGGAGCCTTTCCGATGTACCTCGTCCCAGCAGCAGGGCCCGTCAGACAGATCTGAATGCCGGACGAATCGCACATGCCGCCTGAGTCCTGCATAGGAACGGGTATCCGTGTTACAGAAGATTTTGCATAACCCGCGGATGCCGTATGTATCAAACATTTCCGCGTACATGCACTTCGAGATTCTGTACTCCACCACGTTCTCCGACACAGTGAAATCATCGTAGATGATGCTGTGATCCTGCACCCGCTTTGCATGGTCGCTGATGTTCCACTTCTTCGCGATCTGAAAGCTGTTTGGCAGCAAGTCGATCATCCTGATCAGCGTATCAAAAAACTTCCTGCGCCTGGCAAATACGACCTCTGTAAATGTCATGATTTCTTTGTCGGTCAGCCCGAAACCGCGCAGTTCCAGACACATGGCGATCACGGCGTAGATCAGCTCCACATTCATGCTCGGATACACGTTGTGCTCCTGAAACCGGGGAGACGAGAGCATGCTGCTGAGTCTTTCCTCATAATGCCCGGCCTTCGCTTCTGTATCGGGAAAGCCCTGCTTCTCCAGCGCCTTCCGGTACAGCCTGACGTACTGCCGGATTGACTGATCCTTCATTGCCATGCCCCTTTCAGCGTCTGGATCATCCATTTCCAGCCCTCCTTCGCCTCCCGGCATACCGGGATAACGGGATAACAATGGAACATCCCCTCGCCGACCACCATCTGATAATCCACATGATACCGCTTCATGGCTTTTTCAAAGGATGGTGCGATGGCATACAGGCATTCATCCGTGCCGTAATTGAAGATCACCTTCGGGCAGCCAGTGAAGTCGCCGGTCTGCAGGAAGATCATGTACTCTGGCACGGTGTCGTCCCCGTGGTGCATGATGGTCTCCGCCGTTTTCATGTACTGCGCCGGGATCACCACGTCCTTTTTGTCCAGCTCCAACATCCGCTGCCATTCTTCTTCCGTTTTTACGCAGGTGCCGGGCGAGAGCGCCAGGATCAGAGCGGGCCGTGGAAGATCGCTTTTCAGATCGTTCAGATAAGGGATCATACCCAGCGCCAGATTGCCGCCGGAGGAAGTGCCAAGGAAAGAAATGTTGTTCGCTTCGTAATGCTTCAGCATCTCCTGATAGGTTTTCAGGATCATCTCATAAGCGCGGCTCAGCGGATCATCTGTGCACAGCGGGTAATAGGGCACATAAAGATCCAGTCCACTTTCCTTGGCGACCCGCAGTGCCTTTTTGACGGAGCCGGGCCGCGGCGCGCTGACCATGCCGCCCCCGATCAGGAAGAGGTTGGCGCGCTCTGCCCTGGGCTTGTGGGTCATCGCCAATACAGGACAGCCGTCGATGGTGATGCGCTCCACCTGGATTTCAGCATCCCGCAGTGTCGGGATATGGTTCTTTGCGTTTTGCGCTTTCGCCCTGGCAATGATGGCCTCCGCACCTCCGGCAAAGCTCTTGTTCTTGAAGCCGCTCAGCCGGAACAGCCCCTTCAGCAATTCGTATGTGAATGACATGCCATTTCCTCCCAATATCTTTCCCAAACCAAAAACAACAGTCCCTCAAACGCCACAGTTCCCGCACTGTTTTCCGCTCCGGGAATGCGGAGCCATGCCTGTACCAGATGCAGCGGCAGCAGGTCCAGCTCGATTTCCCAGACCGGCAGCTCCGTCTGACCTGATACCGCCGGCGCCAGCATACCGGCCAAAAATACGAGGGTGCCCGCATAGCACAGCGCCTCCAGAGGGATACCGATCAGGGCCATCAGTGCCGCAAATATGCCTGGCTTCACAAAATGACGGATACGAGGCCAACCAAGAAAGCGTTCAATGGAGACATGCGCGTCCATGCGATGCTCTCCTTGGATTTGTTAGCAAGTACTAACTATCGGCTAAATAAGAATGCTTTTGCGAGGTTTTGGTGCTTTCAGGCTTCTGCCTCGCTGGTATCACCGCCATCCTCTGGAATCATCCAGGAAAGTCCAAATCGTTGTTGTTCAAAGCATTATTTGTGATTAGTTGACGCTAACATCAATATTCTATTCTTTTACTGGCAGATATCAAGGCTAGAACTGAGCAGGATTTATGTCGTGTCGTTAAGTAGTAACATAAAGCAGCCTCATCCATTAGGCCTATTTCGTGAAGATGCATCGCTGTTCGATTGAAAATTATATCCCGACATTGGCACTTGGCCACCCTATCATGAGCCTTTGAAATGCTTGTAATCAAAGGGTTAACATTCATAAGGAACTAATCCTTGGGAAGACCGCGTAGTCGATGTGGCTACGCGGTTTTCCTGTGTTTTGGGGATGCTTCCAGGGTGATCGGTCCGGTCAGGATGGGAATCTCGATCTGACCGACAAAGTTGAAGACGATTTCCACCATCTGCTTGCGGTGTCCAGAGGATTTGTCTGCTTCGTGGACGATGACTTTTTTCACGAACTCGTTCACGATGGCCGTGGTCAGTTCGGGAATATCCACATATTTCTCCACCAAGGCAGAGAACCGGTCGTAGTTATCGCTATCCTCACGCTGCTGACCGATCCATTCTTCCATGACGGTGATCTCGGTTTGGAGCCGCACCTGTTCTTCTTCATAACCCGCCATCATTTTCTGATAGCGATCATCGGAGAGTGTGCCGAGTACGTGATCTTCATACAGGCGGGAGATCAGTTTGTCGATATCTTCCAGCCGCTTTTTCGCATGAGCCAGCTGCTTCTGGTTCTGGCGGATGCTGCTGTCCTGTGCCTTGCGGGTGGATTGCATCCATTCCTGCTGAAAGCTCTCGGCATCCTCTCTGACGTAGGCCGTTACAGCGCGAATGCGTTCCAGCACGATGTCCCGCAGCACTTCCTCCCGGATGTAGTGGCAGGAGCATTCACCGCGGCCGCTTTTGTATGCAGAGCATACATAGTGATCCTGTTTCCCATCATAGCTCTTGCAAGTGGCAAAGTGCATCCGCTTTCCGCAATCTGCGCAGAAGGTGATACCGGCGAACATGCTCTCCCTTTCTGCACGTTGAATGCTTCGATGACGTTCCTTCCGCAGCTCCTGCACCCTGTCCCATAGCTCCTTCGGCACGATGCTTTCCTGAGTATTCTCCGTGATAACCATATCTTCTGGTTTATTGGGGATACGCTTCTTCAGCTTGTAGGATTTGGAGTAGGTCTTGAAGTTGCAGGTGCAGCCTGTGTACTCAATCCGCCCCAATATACCGATGGTGGTTCCGTCCTTCCAGCGATAGGGATGGGTTGGGAGGGGCTTTCCATGACGGCTGTTGTATACGGCTGTCGGCGTCATGATCTGCTCACGCTCAAGTGCTGCCGCGATACTCTCCGGGCCTTTGCCCTGCATGGCAAGATCGAAGATATGCCGCACTACCGGCGCAGTCTCTGGGTCAATGATCCAGTGTCCTTTCTGCTCCGGGTCTTCCTGGTAGCCGTAGGGTGGACGGTTGAGATGCTCGCCACGCATGCCCTTTGCTTTGATCACCGCCCGGACTTTCCGGCTGGTATCCTTGGCATAGAAGTCGTTGAACAGGTTGCGGACCGGAGTGAAATCGCTGTCACCGTGCTCGGAATCCACGCCATCGTTCACGGCGATGAAGCGAACGTTCATGCTGGGAAATACGATCTCGGTGTAGTGCCCCACTTGCAGATAGTCTCTGCCAAACCGGCTCATGTCCTTCACGATGATCGTGCTGACCTGCCCCGCTTCTACCAGGGAGAGCAGCTCCTGCATCGCGGGACGGTTGAAGTTGGTGCCGGTGTAGCCGTCATCCACAAAGAAGCGAGTGTGGGTAAAGCCGTGGTCATCCGCATACTTCTGGAGAAGTGCTCGCTGATTTTGGATGGAGTTGGACTCTCCATCCAGGTCGTCTTCATTGCTGAGTCTGCAATATAACGCGGTAATCTGCTGCTGATTCAATTCTGTTTCCTCCTTTCGGGAATCAGCCGGCAATACCGTAGTGCTCATTGGGATCGTACCATAGTTTAGGAAATTCGTCATCCGGGAATTGCCTCCATATAGGGTAAAGGTTCGGAGAAGATCAGCCGTTTTACTTTGCCGACAAGGCTCTCTGCGCCATCACAATCAGTCAGGATTG
>JAFUBA010000141.1 GCA_017460395.1 Clostridia bacterium
ATTCACAGGCGGTGGCACTTTAGCTGCTCTAAAATTTTGTGAATGGCACACGACAAAAAACGTCAAACCCCTGTGAATTAAGGGTTTGACGTTGCGTAAAATTTCTAATTTTTCAGAGCTGGAAAAGGCCGGCTGGCAGGACGGGACGCGGCTGCGAGCGTCTGCATTCCGGACGCATGTTCGCCCAAAGGCATCTTTTGGGCACATGAAAAGTGTGATAAGATGGACCTGCAGGGATCTGCCATTGAGACAGTGCCGTACTGAGCATTACAAAGATCCGAAACAGATCTTTGATTTCATTCATCTCTGCCTTCTTTGACGGAGACAGCGATCGGTGCTATTTTGTGCCTGTGCAGTATATGGGAGGTGTTACCATGTGGCGTGATTTGTTTACTGGGCTTCTTGGCCTGGCTATTTTCCTTACACTTCCGCTGATCATTGTCATCCTCGGTCACTGGCTTTATCCGTTCCTCGGGCTCAAGGCCTATGTCGTTTCATTCGTGGTCTATTTTCTGGTCTTCTATGCGTTCTTCCATGATATACCCTGTCTTGGAGGTGGCGATTAGTCTCTTTTCCCGTGCAGGGCCGTGGGCTGAAGCCGCGATGTGAGGAAGAGAAACAGCAGCAGGAAAGGGTACAAACGTGAATGATCAGGGTTGTCGCCACAGGGATACAGGATTTCGAGCAGCTGAGAATCAAAAACGCCTTTTATGTGGATAAAACGGATTTCATCCGTGAATGGTGGCATCATGAGGATGTGGTGACCCTGATTGCCCGTCCCCGCCGCTGTGGCAAAACACTGAACATGTCCATGATGAACTGCTTCTTTTCGGGTCGATACGCGAATCGCGGCGAGCTGTTTGAAGGGCTGAAGATCTGGGAAGATGCAGACATGCGCGGGCAGCAGGGGAAATGGCCTGTGATTTTTCTCAGCTTTGCGGGGATCAAAGGCGCGACATACGCAGATACGATGGAGCAGATGAAGGCGAAGATGGTGGAACTGTTTGCCAGCTATCCAGAACTGTATGCATATGACGGATTCCAGAAAAACGAAATCGAAGCCTTGCAAAGCATCAGGGAAACGATGTCTGATACGAAAGCTGCACTCGCGATCCATCTGCTTTGTATGCTGCTGGAGAAGATATACGATAAAAAGGTGCTGATCTTTCTGGACGAATATGACACACCTCTGCAGGAAGCGTATCTGAATGGCTACTGGGATCAGATGGTTCAGTTCATCAGAATCATGTATGGCAATGCTTTCAAATCGAACAGCGCCCTGGCGCGGGGGATCATGACAGGTATTACGTATGTCAGCAAAGAATCTGTTTTTTCAGATTTGAACAATCTGGAAGTTGTGACCACGACCTCCACGAAATATGCGACCGCCTTTGGCTTCACGGAGGATGAGGTATTCGACGCGCTGGATCATCAGGGGCTGGGCAGACAAAAAGAAACAGCAAAAGCCTGGTACGACGGGTTTACTTTCGGAGGGATCACGGACATTTACAATCCGTGGTCGATCACGAACTATCTGGATAAGGGCGTTCTGAAGCCCTATTGGGCCAACAGCAGCGGGAACGGCATGGTGAGCCGCCTGATCCAGCAGGGGGACAGAAAGATCAAAACCCAGTTTGAAACGATGATGGATGGCGGAACCATTGAAGTGATCCTGGATGAGGAAATCATTTACAATCAGCTGGATACAAAACCGGATGCGATCTGGAGTCTGCTGCTGGCGACAGGCTACCTGAGCGTGGCACAGGCTCCCGGCAGCCAGGAGCCCGAGGCTACAGGAAAACCGGTCTATCGTCTGAGGCTGACCAATCTGGAAGTCCAGATGATGTTTCAGAGCATGATTGAAGACTGGTTTGCCTTTGGCGGCGGTGTGAAGGATTTTGCTCGGGCGATGTTTGCGGGAAACACCGAGGAGATGGAAGACTATCTGAACAGCATCATGCGGGAAACCATGAGCTTCTTCGATACAGGTCGTAAATCTGGCAATAAGACGCCGGAGAACTTTTATCATGGCTTCGTGCTCGGTCTTCTGGTCGAGACAAAAGGAGACTATCTCCTCAGGTCCAACCGGGAAAGCGGCTATGGAAGATATGATCTGATCCTGGAGCCCCGGGACATACGCAAGCCCGCAGTGATTCTGGAGTTCAAAGTGTTCAATCCCCGCAGGGGCGAGAAAACGCTGGAAGATACGGCCAGAGAGGGCCTTATGCAAATTGAGGAACAGAAATACGATTCAGACCTGCTGGCCCGGGGCATTGCGAAGGAACGGATCCTGAAGTATGGCCTGGGCTTCAAGGGGAAAGAGTGTCTGATCCTGAAGGCCTGAGCATCACACGGTCTTCATTCAAATCATTTTCAGGCATACAGAAAACCCGTCTGAAACCTGAGTTTCAGACGGGTCAATGGCGGAGCGGGTGGGATTCGAACCCACGTGTCGGAGTTACCGACAAACTGATTTCGAGTCAGCCCCGTTATGACCGCTTCGATACCGCTCCAGATACAGCCTTTTTCCGGACTGCGAGCGGTATATTACCATAGTTTGCTCATTTGTGCAATGCCTGCAATTCGGGTCCTGGCGCAACATCCAATGGATCCCGGAGCGGGCTGGAGGATAACATGGCATTTACACATCTGCATCTGCACACGGAGTATTCACTGCTGGATGGTGCCTGCCGCATTCCGAAGCTGGTGGAACGGCTCAAGGCACTCGGGATGGACAGCTGTGCCATCACAGACCATGGCGTCATGTACGGGTGCATTGATTTCTATACCGCCATGAACGAGGCGGGTATCCACCCGGTGATCGGCTGCGAAATGTACGTGGCAAGAAATCATCTGGACAAGACGCCGGAAGGCCGGGAAATGAGTCATCTGATTCTTCTGTGCGAGAACAATACAGGCTATGAAAACCTGATGTATCTCTCATCGAAGGCCTTTGTCGATGGCTATTACTATCGTCCGCGTATTGATTATGACATGCTCTCAGAGCATCACGAGGGCCTGATCTGCCTCACGGCCTGTCTTTCGGGTGATCTGCCAAAGCTTCTTCTGTCAGGGCAGGACGAGGCGGCGCATGAGTACATCCGCTTCATGCAGGAGATGTTCGGGGAAGATCATTTCTACATTGAGCTCATGGATCATGGCCTGATGGATGAAAAGCGGGTGCTGCCAAAGCTCATTGCCATTGCCAGGGAAATGGGCGTGCCCATGGTGGCCACCAACGACTGCCATTACCTGGAAGAGAAGGACGCCGCGGCCCAGGAAGTGCTCATGTGCATTCAGACAGGCAAGACCCTGGATGATGAAAACAGGATGCGTCAGGACACAACCCAGCTCTATGTGAAGAGCGAGGAGGAAATGCGGCGCCTGTTTGCCATGGTCCCGGAGGCTGTGGACAACAGCCACAGAATTGCGCAGAGGTGCCAGGTAGAATTTGAGTTCGGAAAGACCAAGCTGCCGCATTTTCCGATCGAAACAGGAGAGACGTCGCTGCAGATGCTCACGCGGCTGTGCGTGGAGGGCCTGAAACGCCTCTATCCCGAGGCCACAGAGGACGACGAGCCGTACACCCGGATGCAGTATGAGCTGAACACCATAGAGTCCATGGGGTTTGTCGACTACTTCCTGATCGTCTGGGACTTCATCCACTACGCCAAGTCCCATGGCATCATGGTGGGCCCGGGCCGCGGAAGCGCTGCAGGTTCCATCGTCAGCTATGCTCTTGGCATCACGACGCTCGATCCGCTTCGCTATCAGCTGCTCTTTGAACGCTTCCTCAATCCCGAGCGCGTGTCCATGCCGGATATCGATGTGGACTTCTGCTATGAACGCAGAGGCGAGGTCATCGAGTATGTGGCAAGAAAGTACGGCGCAGACCACGTGTGTCAGATCATTACCTTCGGCACCATGGCGGCCAAGGGTGTCATCCGGGATGTGGGCCGCGTGCTCGGCATGAGCTATCAGGAGACGGACGTGGTGGCCAAGGCGGTGCCATTTGAGCTGGGGATCACCCTGGAGCGGGCCATGGAGCTGAACCCGAACCTGAAAACCATGTATGAGGATCAGCCCTCCGTCCATCATCTGATCGATACCGCACTGACCCTGGAGGGGATGCCGCGCAATGCCTCCACCCATGCTGCCGGCGTGCTGATCACCGGAAAACCTGTCATAGAGTATGTGCCCCTTCAGCGAAATGACGACGTCATCACGACCCAGTACCCCAAAGATACCATCGAGCATCTGGGCCTTCTGAAAATGGACTTTCTGGGCCTGAGAACCCTGACGGTGATCCGGGATGCCCTGGATATGATGCGGACGGTGGAGGGCGTCGAAATGCGGGTGGAAGATATCCCGCTGGAGGATGACGGTGTCTTTGAGATGATTTCTCAGGGCGAGACAGACGGCGTGTTCCAGATGGAAGGTGGCGGCATGCGCTCGTTCCTGACGAACATGAAGCCCGCCTGCTTTGAGGATATCATTGCAGCCATCAGCCTCTACCGCCCGGGCCCCATGGATTCGATCCCCAGGTACATCGAGGGCAAAGCCGACCAGAGCACGGTCAGGTATTCTACAGAAAAGCTGCGACCCATCCTGGATGTGACCTACGGGTGCATGGTGTATCAGGAGCAGGTCATGCAGATCGTGCGGGATCTGGCCGGATACAGCTACGGCAGAAGCGACCTGGTGCGCCGCGCCATGGCAAAAAAGAAGCACAAGGTCATGGAGCAGGAGCGGGAAGTCTTTGTCCACGGGGAGACGGACGATCAGGGCCGGATCGTGATTCCCGGGTGTGTGCGCAACGGCATTCCGGAGGATGTGGCCAATGGGATCTATGATGAAATGATCTCCTTTGCCTCCTATGCATTCAATAAATCCCATGCGGCTGCCTACGGTGTGGTGGCCATGCAGACCGCCTGGCTCAAACGCTATCATCCGGTGAGCTATATGGCGGCCCTGATCAACAGCGTGTACGGCAACACGGGCAAGGTGGCGGTGTATATTCAGTACTGCCGCGCCCATGATATCCCGGTGCTCCCGCCGAACATCAACCAGTCGGGCTGGAAGTTCTCGGCGGTGAAGATGGAGGACGGGAAGCTTGGCATCGTGTTTGGGCTTGGCGCCGTGAAATCGGCCGGCGAGAATGCAGTCCATGCCATCGTGGCGGAGAGGGAAAACAGGCCCTATACGGATATTTTCGATTTCTGTGATCGGATTGACACCAGCGTCGTATCCAAGCGGGTGGTGGAATTCCTGATCCGTGTCGGTGCCTTTGACGGCCTGGGTGCCAACAGGCCCCAGATGCTGGCCGTCTATGAGGATGCCCTGGAGAGCAATGCCAACCGGAGAAAGCGCACGGTGGAGGGACAGCTGTCACTGTTTGACATGCTGGGGGACGTGGCGGACGCCATGAGTGCCGCAAGGCAGCATGAGCTGCCCGAGATGGAAGACTATCCCCTCCGCCAGCGCCTGAGCAACGAAAAGGAGATCAGCGGGGTCTATATCACCGGCCATCCCCTGGACGATCATATGGACGTGATGAACATGCTTACCTTCAATACGGCCCGGCTGCAGGCCGAGGTGGAGAAGGAAGATCACGGACAGAGCCTGGACGGACAGCGGGTGGAAATGGGCGGCATCCTGACGAGCGTGCGCGGACGAGCCACGAAAAAGGGCGGCTTCATGGGGATCATCACCCTGGAAGATCTGACGGGCAGCATCGAAGGACTTCTGTTTCCCACGGTCTATGAGCAGTACCAGGGCAGGATCGCAGAGGATGATTTCGTGGTGGTGTCCGGCAAAGTGTCCATGAAGGATGAGGATGACGCCAAGATTCTGGTGGACAGAATCGTCGACATGGACGAGTGGGCAAAGCAGAAGCGCCAGCAGAAGGCGGCGCCTGTCAGCGCGCCGGTGAGAAGCGTGACCACCAGGGGCGGATGGATCCAGGTGCCGCCGCCGCAGCGGCACGAAGCTCCGCCTGCAAAGGATGACGGCACCATGGCGGAGAACGCACCAAGAAAGCTCTTCGTGAGGCTGCCGGAAAGCCAGATCATGCAGTGCCAGCAGACGCTGCAGCTCTACCCCGGGTCTGTGCCCGTCTATTTCTTTGACCCACAGACGAAACACATGCTTCTTCCGCCACGCGCCATGTGGTGTGATGCATGCGCGGCATGCCTTGACAGACTCAGGGCCGGCTATGGGGAGGAGAATGTGATCCTCAGGGTGAACGCCTGAGACACGAATGTTGATCAGTATCGATTGAAACTGGAAAGATGGAAAAATGGAATGCGAATGAACATAAAACCTGTCATCTTCTTTGACTGGGACGGCACCATTGGGGACAGCATGGCGCTGTGTCTTGGAGAGGTTCGCCTGGCGCTCAGGCGGATCGGCCATGGAGAGGTAGACGAGGAACTGATCCGCGCCTGCAACGGACCGACCCATGAGCAGTCGGTGGGTGTTCTGGGCCTGGATCCGGCGGTGGGGCCTGCGTTTATCCGGGAGCGCATCCGGGCCGAGCAGGAACTGATCCCGGAGCTTCTTCAGGTCTATCCCGGATCCCGGGACATGCTGGAGTGTCTCTCCCGGAGGGCCACGCTGGCCATTGCCAGCAACGGCCAGCAGGCCTACATTCTCAGGAGCCTGGAGGTTACCGGGATGGCACACTACTTTGCCAGGGTGCAGGCTGCGATCCCGGGGAAAACCAAGCCCGACATCCTGAAAATGCTGATCGATGAGCTTCAGCCGACCCACGCCGTCATGGTGGGGGACCGGGCAACAGACTTTGAAGCCGGGCGCAGCTGCCAACTGCCGCTGTACTGTGCAAGGTACGGCTATGGCGATGAGAGCGAATGGGCCATGGCGGATTACCAGGCGGACAGCGTGCAGGAGCTGTGCGGGCAGCTTCAGACGTGGCTTGACACCATCGGAGCGTAAAGCGTATAATGGCCCCAGAGTGTTCGAAGCGAGGAAAAAAATGAAGAGCAGGTGAAAGCAGGGGCTTTTGTCTTTCCCTTTTCCGTGTTTTTCTGCCTTGCTGTGGACAAGTGTACGTATCAGGCAAACGAATATGAGGAGGTTTTATCATGAAAAAGCTGATCGTTCTTTTGATGGCTCTGTTGATGCTCCTGTCTCTTGCGAGCGCAGCCGGCGCAGAGGACCGCGTAGGTGCGGATCCTGATCTGGTGGCCGCAGCCCAGGAAGACGGCGAACTGACGGTGTACGGCTCCTGCGAGGAACCCTACCTGATCAAGGCCTGCCAGCACTTTGAGGAGCTGTATGGCATCAAGGTGAATTATCAGCGCCTGTCCACCGGCGAAGTGCAGACCAAGATTGCCGAGGAAAAGGGCAATCCTTCTGCCGATGTGTGGTTCGGCGGCACGAACGATCCGTACAATGAAGCGGCTGCCCAGGGCCTGCTGATGGCCTATGAGGCAAAGAATGCCGAGCACCTGCTCAAGAGCTATTACCGGGATCCGGAAGGCTACTGGTATGGCATCTACCAGGGCATCCTGGGCTTCATGACCAATCGCGAAGAACTGGAGCGCCTGGGCCTGGAAGCCCCCAAGACCTGGGACGACCTGCTCAAGGAAGAGTACAAGGACCTGATCTGGCTGTCCAACCCCAACACCGCCGGCACCGCCAAGCTGGTCATCAATACCATGGTGCAGATGAAGGGCCACGACGAGGCCATGGCATATCTGGTGGAACTGGACAAGAACATCGCCCAGTACACCAAGTCCGGCTCCGGCCCCTCCAAGAAGGTGGGCGTGGGCGAGTGCACCATCGGTATCGGCTTCCTGCATGATGGCGTCTACCAGATCCTGCAGGGCTATGACAACATTGATCTGATCATCCCCTCTGACGGCACCTCCTATGAGATCGGCTCCACCGCCATCTTCGAGGGCGCTGAGCATGAGAATGCCGCCAAACTGTGGGTGGAATATGCCCTGTCTCCCGAGTGCGTGGAGCTGGCGGACGACGC
>JAFUBA010000142.1 GCA_017460395.1 Clostridia bacterium
CAGATGCGCAAAAACGTCTATTCCTTTTTGATGACGAAAATCCTGGACGTGCTCGAGCGGGACGCGGAGGTGCTTGCGGATGGCCGTGCGCTGATTGGCTTTTATCAACGCACAGTTTACTTTGACGCTGCCGGCGCAGCGGAGAAAACGAGATTGCAGGACGAACCCATCATGAACGCAGTGACCAAAAGCTTTGCTTACTGCGAGGCATTGTTCGACTTTATTCCTGACAGCTTCCTGCGCCGCAACCGGGTGCTGAACAGCAAAGCCGCCGAAATTGCCCGACAGTGGCAGACCACATACAGTTATCTCGCCATGCGCGTAGGACTATATCACATGGAACTGACACCGGAGCAAATCCACGATGGTTTGGCGCGTTACGCCAGATACCTCCGAGCGGTAGATAACCGGGAAGCAATGATGCAGGAAATTGCCCCATACAATACGATCCACGAGGATCAATCTCTGCTTTTCGGGCTTCCCGATCATCAGGCTTAAATGCGGATGATGTATCTCTGTTGCCATGAAATCATGAGGGAAACTTGAAGGGCTGGTCATATGCTTTTTTGAATCACAGAAAGCTTCACATTGTGCAGCGCAGTTTCGTATTTTGCCTGCGGCATCTGTGAAGCTTTGTCCGCATACCCATGGCGCTTCAGCATGTTCGTTGCGAGCCCGGATAAACGGTATTCCTGCGCCAGTTGAGCAGCATCATTTTGAAGAACACGGCAGATCCGCTGTGGAGAATAATCATGGCGCCGAAATTGAGATCGAGCCATGAATGAGAATTCTACAACAATCAAACAGGGCCCTGGTTCGCCAGGGCCCCATCTCCAGGGATATCGGTTTATTTGCTCAGGTAGTTGTCCAGCTGTGCGTTCGCAGCATCCAGATAGGCCTGCATACCGGCGGCATCCAGTGCCTCGAGGAACTTGGGCAGCTCGGTGGCAGGATCAATCGCGCCGCAGTCGAGCGCGAGTGCATACTGCGCGGCAACATTGCTCAGCGCAGCCATCTGGTTGGCAACCTCGCTGTTGTCAAACACGTAGCCCAGTGCAGGGATGGCCTTTGCGCCGGCGTAGTATGCCTTGAAGGCTTCGCGGAAGCCCTTGCCCTCGCTCTGAGTGTCAGGCAGGATGGTCACATTACCCATGCCGTTGGTCCAGGGAGAATAAGTGGAGCGGGCAGTTTCGTCAAAGACCACCAGACCATCCTCATCCAGCGTGTAGTGGATGCCCTCAACGCCATAGTTGAGCAAGGTCATGAGGGTGGGATCACTGTTGAGCAGGGCGAGGAATTTGAAGCTCTCCTCCACATGGTTGGAGGCGGAATTGATGGCTACCATGGCACCCTGAGAGGCGGTAGTGTCAACGTAGGCATCCGTGCAGGGAACGAAGGCGACCTCGATGCCGCGGGAGAGGACGTCTGCGGCATACTCATAGCCGTAGGCATAGCTCTGGGTACCGATCAGATAATCGCCGGTCAGCTGAGCATTGGTGCGGGTGTCATTGGAGGTTTCCGCCACAGCGAGGGCGGGATTGATATAGCCGGCCTCATAGTACTCGTGCATCTTCTCGACGAAGGCAGCATACTCGGGCGTGGCAAACTTGTTCAGGATGGTGTTGCCATACGCGCCTTCGGCGGAGACATCATCCGGATTGAGGTAGAGGCTCAGCAGGTTCACAGAACCAGCGTCGCCCGCGATGATGATGGAATTGGTCACCATGCGCTCTGCAACCATGGGCTCTACAAGGAAGGGATAGAAGCTGTCGCCCTTGAGTTCCTTAGCCTTGGCAAAGATCTCGCCGAAGCCGTAGAAACCAAGATTTTTCACATCCTCCAG
The DNA here is from genome assembly GCA_017460395.1 of Clostridia bacterium. Classification (GTDB taxonomy): domain Bacteria; phylum Bacillota; class Clostridia; order Christensenellales; family Aristaeellaceae; genus UBA2943. The sequence goes on from JAFUBA010000142.1 coordinate 1,844, forward strand.
CGTGTAGCCCAGCTCGCTCAGCAAGGTCACGTTGACGTCCCAGGTATTCTGGGTGGCAGTGTCCTTAAAGCCATTGACCGCGTAGATGCCCTTGCCCTCTGCGCCTTCGATGGTCGCAGCCTGCATCAGGGATTCTGGGATCGCAGCCTTGAGGTCAGCGCCATACTCCTCAATCAGGTCGTCCAGCTTGACAAAGTAGCCTTTCTTGGCGAAGCTGTTGTATTCGTCTGCGCTCCAGGAGCAGGTGAACACCATGTCGATGTCGCTGTCAGCAGTCGTCAGCGCGTTGGTGGCCTTGTCGTCAAAGTCACCCCAGGTGCCCCAGACAACTTCCAGTTTCGCGCCAACCTTGTCGGCAATGTACTCGTTCACACGCTCCAGCACGGCGGTGTCATCGGAGACGTTGCTGCCGTGAAAGAGGATGGTGATGACCGGCAGGTCAGCCGCCTGTGAAAAGGAACACAGGGACAGCGCCATAGCCAGCGCCAGCATGATGGACAGGATCTTTTTCATGAGGATACCTCCTTTATTCTCTATGCTTTTCGCATAGGATTGGACAATGGAAAGTGGGATGCGCTTATCCCTTGACGGAGCCAACGGTCAGGCCGGCGACGACATATCTCTGGAAAAAGGGATACGCACAGGCAATGGGAACAACGATGAAGACCACAAGAGCCATCTTCAGCGTCTGCGAGGGCAGCTCGAGGGCAGCTCGAGAGGCGTCCGCGCCGAGCATGGAGGCATTTTTTGCCAGGAAATCGGCGTTGCGCTGCATCCGCATCAACAGGTATTGCAGGGGGATGATGCTCATGTTCTTGTTGATATAGAGCAGAGAGAGGAACCATTCATTCCAGTAGCCCAGCGCGTTCAGAAGGGCGATGGTGGCAATGCCGGGCGTAACAACCGGCAAGACGATGCGCGGCAGCGTGCCATATTCGCCACTTCCGTCAATGGTCGCCGCCTCGATGAGATCCGGAGGCACCGTCGTCTGGAAGAATGTCCGCATCACGATGACATTGAAGGGGCTGAACAGCATGGGCACGATGAGGGCTGCATAGTTGTCCGAGAGGCCGAGGACACTTTTACAGATGACGTAAGTCGGTACCAGGCCGCCCCCGAAAATCATCGTGAAGAAACTCAGGAAGTTGAAGAAGCCGCGCAGCCGGTAATCCTTTCGGAACAGAGGATAGGCGTACAGCACACAGATGGCCACGCTCAGCACGGTGCCGATCAAGGTAATCAGGAAGGAGTTGAAATAGCTGCGCCACAGCTGATCACCCAATCGGAGCGTATATTCATACGCCTGCAGCGACCATGACAGGGGGTGAAAGGAATAGCCGATGGCACGGATACTGTCCTCCGATGAGAAAGAGATAATCACAACGAAGATAAACGGCAGAATGCACAGCAAGGAAAACAGGCCGAGCACGATATGGAACAGCGCCTGTGCTCCCGGTCCGAAACGGTTCATCTGCATGCTGCGCCGGCGGGTCTTTGATACAGCAGACATCATCCACACCTCCTCAGAACAGCGAGCTATCAGGGTCAATCCGGCGAACAATGCTGTTGGCGCCGACGATACATACCAGGCCGACCGCGCTCTGCAGGAAGCCCGCTGCTGAGCTCATGCCCAGATTGTGTGTATTGGCATAAGCACGATACACATAGGTGTCCACCACCTGCGTCACCGGGTACAGGGAGCCGGAATTCTGGGGGACGTTGTAGAATAGGCCGAAGTCCGCGTTGAAGATCTTGCCGATGTTCATAATCAGCAGGATGATCATCATGGTGCGGATGTTGGGCAGCGTGACATACCAGATCTGCTGCCATTTGCTGGCGCCGTCCACTGCCGCGGCTTCATACTGGGTGGTGTCAATGCCAGTGATGGCGGAAAGGTACAGCATGGAGGAATAACCCACGTTCTTCCAAAGATTGCAGATGGTGAGAATGAGTGGCCACCAAGTCGTGTCATGGTAGAAATTGGTGACCTTCAGTCCTGCAGCCTTCTGCATGGCGGGAATCATGCCGCTGGTGGGGTCGAGGAAGGCAAGCACAAAATAGCTGGCCACAACCCAAGAGAGAAAATATGGGAAGAACATCAGTGTCTGGTATGTCTTCGCCAGCAATTGGTTGCTGACCTCGCTCATCATGATGGCGAAGGTGACGGAAATCACCAGACCAAGTGCGATCCACAGAAGGTTATATCCCAGGGTATTGCGGATCATGATCAGCGTATCCGGCGACTTCAGGAACTCAAAGTTCTTCAGCCCCACAAACTCGCTTTTCACGATGTTGTTCCAGAAGGTATTGGGGCGGAAAGCCCGGTAATCCTTGAACGCAATCACGATGCCGAACATGGGAAGGTAGCGGATGAGGAGCAGCCAGATAGCGCCTGGAAGCATCATGGTGGTCAGCCAGAAGGCCTTTTTTCGTTTGGCGGAACCCAACCCCTCCGACCTGCTCTCTCCTGTCTGCGCCGAGGCGCTGTGAGCCAGGCTTTTCTGAAATGCCATGTGAATCCTCCATTCCGACGTGGGATCATGTTCTATTCGGTGAGTAAATTATATGTAACGGACATGTGCTATGTCATTATCTACTATTGCCCTTTCTTGTCTCGGCTTGTGCAGTTGCGCATAGAAATTGCTCCATCGCTTGCGAAATTGACTGGGGGAGCCTTTACCAAAACGGGGGGAGATGATGTGTCCCTCTCGCTGATTCCGTTTTAATCCTGCGGAGGAAACAGGCTGAGTACCATGGGGGCGTTGTCGGCGTAGCCACCTTGCCCTCTTTCTGTCCGCAGGGGGACATTCGCGGGATCTTTGAGCAAGCGCTTCAAGACATACGCCGGTGAGACACAGTGCTTTGTACCTAAATCCGTTTTCGACTGCATATTCCCGGAAGTTCGGCTCTGGAATCGTCTGCGGGCAAAACCGTGGTGCCGGGACCTTTTCCCGGATAGAGCATGGTAAAGAACAGATTGTGGAAACCTGCCGGCGCTTCCGTGTCACCTTCTGCGGGGAGGAAAACCAGATGGAGCGCACCGATGCCCCTGCAGACCTTGCGCTGGAAATTCCAGCTCTGCTCCGCCTACTATCGGGCAAGCCGGAGCTGCGGCCAAAGAGCAATGCCGATGCGCTTCCATGTTGCTTTATGAAAAATCGTATATGCCCGCAGCTCATCTATGATCCTCCAGATCGTTCTGAGAATGGGTATACATCTCTGTATGAGTGCTCTCGGAAACGCTGGTACACTTATGCTATAAGAGCTTTGAGAGCTCGTTTCCTGAAGATCCTTTGTAGAAGTCAAAAATTGAATCCAAGCTCTCGGCTACGCCCCGCCAATGTTCGAATTTGTCGATCATTGGCGGGGTTTTTCGCCTTTTCCTGGATGACCTCAAAAACCCAGACGCCAGCGTCCTCTGCTGCGCTTTGTTCAGCTTGCCCGGGACTGCTGGCGCCTGGACGGAAGAGGGTAGTGCGCTGTGCGAAGGGGGCAACCTGAACGACAAAGGTAGAAGAGCACCGACAGTCACGGGCGCGCCGGATCCAGACGAGATCGGTGTCCCCAAGTGCCTCGCATGGATCGAAGTGGCTCGCAATGGAAATGACAACAAACTGCTCACCACTGAAATGAGGCAAGATTCGTCATTGCCCCTGGAGGCTGCGGATCCGTTCCAGAACTGATTCCCTGCAGCATCCTGCTTCGGATGCTTTCGCCATGGCAGTATATTCTGAAGCGGAAACTCATGCCGACTGTGGAATCGAAGGTTTGTACCGGGGATGACCTGACCAGACGATTCGTATGTGACTCGAGGACGGCAGCGGACGCTTCTCTCCACCTTGCCTTGAGAGGATGTGTTTGTCCTGGGCGGCGACACCCTGCCGGCTGCTGTCATGACAAGATGGCCTGGGGAGGAAGCCGCACGCGCCATGAGCTGTTTGCCCTTGGCACCACAGCCAACCCGGAGCGGAATGCCTTCACGGCCATGACCGGTGGCCAACCGGAAGAGGTTCGCCGGATAACTCTTGCTCCGATCTGGATGGCAGTGAAGCCTTCGTACGCCGCGAGACGGCTATGGGTGTGCATTTCTTCATCGGTCACACCGCCGTACACGCGGGTTTCCTGCCTGCAGCATAAAGCGATTCAACTCGCCAAGACAAGACAAAAAAACACAAGACCACTCATGGGAAGCGCAAACCACTTGGAGTAAAATATTCGCATGGATAGCATCATGCGCCGGAAGACAGGCTGTCTCGCCTCCGCTCTTCGGCCATCGGTTCATCCTCCGTAAAGAGGAAAAGGAGCTTCAGACATGCGATACGGAATCTTTGATGATGCCGCCCGGGAATATGTCATCGCCCGGGTGGATGTCCCTCAATCCCTGACCAACTACCTGGGCACGCAGCGCATGGGCGCGGTGATCTCGCACAACGCTGGCGGCTATTGCTGGCTGGACAGTCCGCAGCACCACCGCATTACCCGCTTCCGCCCAAACGGCGTTCCGATGGATTGGCCCGGACACTATGTTTACCTGCGGGACGATGAGAGCGGTAAATACTGGTCTCTCAGCTGGCAGCCCACGGGCCTGCCGCTCACGGAGGCAGCGTATGAGGCGCGCCATGGTCTTGGATATTCGACCTTTTCCTGCCGATACGAGGGCATTGACGCACGCCAGACCCTATTCATTCCTCGCGAGGAGGGTGGGGAGGACCCGGTCGAAATATTCGACGTGCGGATCCGCAACACGACCGACAGCCTGAGAAGGATCAGTGTGTACGGCTATGTGGAATTCTCATTCCATGAAATCGACATGGATAACCAGAATTTCCAGATGAGCCTATACGCTGCCGGCTCCCACGTAGAAAACGACGCTGTGCTGTGCGAGCTGCACTATGAGCCGGATGCCTACCAGTTTTTTGCCGGTAACTTTGTGCCGGATGGCTTTGACGGCGTCAGGGAAGCGTTTTTGGGCGCATATCACACTGAGCGGGACCCGATAGGTGTCGCCTGCGGGCAGCTGAGCGGCTCCACTGAACTGGGCGGTAATCCCTGCGGTGCGCTGCAAAAAAAGCTGACCCTGCTGCCTGGTCAGGAGGCTCGGGTGCTGTTCTACCTCGGCACCGGACGGGGTGAAGCGGCGGAGCGTGCGCGTCTGCGCTATGACGAGGAAGGCACCGACCAAGCCTTTGCGGAGCTGCGTCGTTTCTGGGATGAAAAGCTGGGCGCTCTGCAGGTGGAAACGCCCCATGCAAACCTGAACCGCTCCCTGAACATCTGGAATCTGTACCAGAGCGAGATCAATGTGCTGTTTTCCCGCTTTTCCTCCTTTATCGAGGTGGGCGGCAGAACGGGCCTCGGGTACCGAGATACCGCGCAGGATGCCATGTGCATCCCGCATGCCGAGCCGGACATGTGCCTGCGCCGCATCCGGCAGCTGCTGCGCGGACAGATGCGGGAGGGCTACGGGCTGCACCTGTTTGACCCGGCAATACTGGAGCGTGAGGCCGGAAGCGGCTTCCAATCCCCCACCGTCATCCCTGGAACCGACAAAAAAAGCATGCTGCACGGCATTGAGGATGCCTGTGCGGATGATGCCCTCTGGTTGATTCCGGCCATCATAGAAAATGTCCGTGAGAGCGGCAATCTTTCATTCTTCGATCAGGTCATTCCCTATGCGGACGATGGCGAAGGCACCGTATGGGAGCACATGAAGGCCGTGCTCGACTTCTCCTACCATCAGGTGGGGAGCCACGGCATCACCCGAGGTCTGCGCGCTGACTGGAACGACTGTCTGAACCTGGGCGGCGGGGAAAGCGCCATGGTGGCCTTCCTGCTGGTCTGGGCGACCAATCACTTCCTCGATGCTGCCCACGCGCTGGGGCGCATGGCAGATGAGGAAAAATACCGCACTCTGCGCGATCGCATGATGGAGACAGCCCGAACTACGCTGTGGGACGGGGAGTGGTTTCTGCGCGGTTTCACTGCTTCCGGCGCGCCGATCGGCAGCCACACGGCGGAAGAAGGAAAAGTTCACCTGGAGAGCAACACCTGGGCCGTGGTGTCCGGCACTGCGACACGGGAGCAGGGTCTTTCCTGCATGGACGCAGTGGACGAGTGGCTGTACACCCCCTACGGCCTGATGCTCAACGCGCCGTCGTTTGTCACGCTGGACGACAGTGTGGGCTTTGTGACACGTGTATATCCGGGGGTGAAGGAAAACGGGGCGGTCTTCAGCCATCCCAATCCATGGGCCTGGGTGGCGGAGTGCATGCTGGGACGTGGCAGCCGTGCCATGAAGTTTTACAACGCCCTTCTGCCGGAAAATCAGAACGATCAGATGGAGATCCGCCAGGCGGAGCCATATACCTATTGCCAGTTTATCATGGGCAAAGACCACTCTGCGCACGGCAGGGCGCGCCATCCCTTCATGACTGGTTCCTCCGGCTGGGCCTACTATGCTGCAACCCGCTACATGCTCGGCGTCCGGCCCGGCATTACCACGCTGACGGTCGATCCCTGCATCCCGGCGGACTGGGAGAGCTTCCGTGTCAAACGCCGCTGGCGCGGCGCAATGTACGACATCCGGGTGAGCAACCCCGAACATGTAGAGAAGGGTGTTCGCCGCATCCGCGTGGACGGCGAGGACGTGGTGAGCATTCCCATCTTTGATGCGGGGACCCATCTGGTAGAAGTGGAAATGGGATGACCGGGTCTTTACCGGGGAAGATGTGGACAGAATCCGGCCATGGCCGGGGATGGAGGAGCAGGCGATGATTGCATTCGGCACAGGTGGCTGGCGAGCCGTGATCGGTGAGGATTTTACCAAAGAGAATATACAGCGGGTGGCAGCCGCGCTGTCGCGCCGCATGGTGCGCGAGGGCTGCGCAGAGCATGGGTTATGCGTGGGCTATGACCGCCGCTTTCTGAGCCGGGAGGCCTGCATCTGGTTCTCCGAGGTGATGGCCGGCGAAGGCGTGAAGGTTTACTTTGTCAACCTCAGCTGCCCGACCCCGCAGATCATGTTCACCGTAAAAAGCATGGGGCTGCGCTACGGCGCGATGGTCACGGCCAGCCACAACCCGGCCATCTACAACGGCATCAAGCTCTTTACCTTCGGGGGAAGGGACGCGACGGAGGAATATACCTCCGCCATCGAGGAGGAAGCCAACGCCTTGCTCCCCGATTCCATCCGCCGGATTCCCTTTGACCGCGCACAGCAAGAGGGACGGATCGTTTTCATAGACCCGCGCGACAGCTATCTCGACTCGATTCTCGCCCAGATTGACACCGATGCTATCCGGCGCCGCCGGCTCCGCGTGGTGCTGGACCCAATGTATGGTGTCAGCCTCAATGGATTGATGACCATTCTTCATACAGCACGCTGCGACGTGGATGTCATCAATGAGCGGCACGATGCCTTTTTCGGGCGCCATCTCCCTGCCCCGGCACCCGACACGCTGGTGGATCTGCAGTATGCAGTGCGGGAGCACAATGCGAACGTGGGCATTGCGACGGATGGCGATGCCGACCGGCTCGGCATCATCGACGAACAGGGGAATTACATCTCCGCCAACGAGATTCTCACTCTGCTGTACTGGTACCTGATGGAGTACAAAGGCTGGCGCGGCACTGCGGTGAGAAATATCGCCACCACCCATCTGCTGGATCGGGTAGCTGCCGCCTATGGGCAAGTGTGCGTGGAGGTGCCCGTGGGCTTCAAGCACATTTCCTCCGGCATGGAACAGCATGACGCGATCATCGGCGGTGAATCCTCCGGCGGCTTGACGGTACGCGGACATATCAGCGGCAAGGACGGCCTTTACGCGGCCAGTCTGCTGGTCGAGATGCTCTGTGTCACTGGAAAGCCGCTCAGCCAGCTGGTACAGGATCTCTACGCCCGCTTTGGGGAGACGCACATGGCTGAGTTCGACTGGGCACTGACCGAGGAGAGTAAAGCACGCATCCTGCATGAGGTGATGGAGGAACGGAAGCTCCCCGACTTCCCTGTGCCTGTGGAGAAAGTCAGCTATCTGGACGGGTGCAAGGTTTACCTGGACGGCGGCTGGGTGATTACGCGCTTTTCCGGCACGGAACCCCGGGTACGCATTTTCGCCGAGGCAGACACTTTGAGCCGTGCAAAAGCGCTGGTGGGCATCATGGCCCGCGCCGTCGGTCTTCCCTTTGACGAATAAACAGAAATGAGGTCGGTGGGATGAAGCAGGAAAAAGAAAGCAAGCCCCGGCGCAGCCTGCGGTCTGTGCTTGGCAGCCTGCGCGCACAGGTGGTCGGAATCATGCTGCTCTGCTACTTCATTCCCCTGCTGCTGCTGGGCACCTTTATCCAAACCGTTCTTCTGCGGGGGATTCGGGAAAAGACCGAGGCAGCCCTGACCAGCGGCGTGGAAAACGCCTGGACGCTGACCACCCAGCGCATCGACCGCGTCATCGGACTCTCCCGTGACGCCGTGTACGACGGTGAGTTGACCGATGCATGGACTCGATGGAGCAGCGGAGCTATCACGGATGCGGAATATCTCCGCCTGTCTCGCAGCTACCTCGACCGAAAATACAGCCGGGAGAATCTGTTTGTTTTCGCTGCCTATTTTCCTGTCTCCCAGCCGGAGCTGTATATGTACACCCGCTCCGGCAACGAGGATGCCCTTCGATTCCTTCGCGAGCAGCAGGCTTTCACGCTTGCGATGGGAGAAGTATTGGATACTCGCAGCTACTTTTGGGGAGCGGGAGACGAGATCTTTCTCGTGCGAAACCTGATGACTCTTCGCATGGAGTGCTACGGGATGCTGGTCTTAGGGATCAACCGGGCAGAACTGTTTTCTGACCTGGACAGCCTGAGTGAGACGTGGGATGCCGGGATTCGTCTGCAGCTGGACGGCTGGGGTGAGGAAGGGCTGAGCGATGCGGCGCTTGCGGAGGGCCTGGCGGACACCCTCGACAGCCCGGACCTGCGCTATGTTCGCACCGGCGACGGGGATGATTATTCGCTTCGTCTGCTTGTGACCGTGAACCGACGTCAGCAATACCGCCAGATGCATCAGTTCCGGCTGCTGGTGGTTGGCATGTACCTGCTCATGATCCCCATCCTCCTGCTGATTGCCCGCTACGTGCAAAAGCGCATCGTAAACCCCGTCACCCTGCTCTCCGATGCGTCCCGTCGCATAGAGGCCGGCGAATGGGGCATCACCGTGCCCATGCAGGGCGGGGACGAGCTGGGTGATCTCGGTCAGGCCTTCTCACGCATGTCCAGGCACATTGAAGAGCTGATCGAGAAGACTTACACAGAGGAAATCAACCTCAAAAACGCGCAGATCCAAGCCCTGCAGAGCCGTATCAATCCCCATTTCCTCAACAATGCGCTGGAGGACATCAACTGGCAGGCACGCATGGAAGGCTCCGCGACCATCTCAGGCATGGTGACTTCTCTCTCGGTGCTGCTGAATGCCTCCATGGGCCGCAAGGACCGAAGGATGGTGACGCTGCGGGAGGAAATGGAGGTTGCGGAGGCCTATATCTATTTCGTGCAGCAGCGCTTCGGGGAAGATCTGACCGTGACGCGTGAGGTGGAGGAAAACGCGCTGGAGAGTGTCGTGCCCCTGCTGACGATCCAGCCCGTGCTGGAAAATGCCGTGGAGCATGGGATCGCACCGGCTGGGGGAGGAAAAATCCATCTCTCCTTCTGCAGACAGGGCGACTGCCTGCAGATGGTGATCCTCAATACCGGCCGCGCCATTCAGCCTGAGGATCGGGCAAAGATCGACGCTGCGCTGTGCGGGGAAGCCATGACAGGGAATCATCTGGGCTTGGCGAACATCGCCAACCGTCTGCGTCTGATCTACGGCGATCGTGCCTCCATCCATATCTTCAGCAATGAGCTGTGTGAAACGGTGGTCGAGATGCAATTGCCGCAGGATGAAGGCTGAAGGAGAAAGGGGAAAGCTGTGTGAAGTGTCTGTGTGTCTGTCTGGCTGCCCTGTTGGCCTGCGGTACCGCCCTGTCCGCCTGCGCGGAGGGTGTCCGGCTGCGGACGGTCAGCTCCTTTGCGGGCAGTGATGCCGCGGCGGAGGCTTATGTAGAGATTCTCAAGGCTTATGAGGCGGAAACGGGAAACACCGTGACCGATTCCTCTGCCGCCAGTGACGAAGCATGGAAGAGCGGGGTACTCGCGGATTTTGCCGTCGGCAATGAGCCGGATATCCTCTTTTTCTTCGCCGCGGGTGCGGACTCTGCCCCCATCCTCCGCAAGGTGGTCTCCATTGCGGAGATCAACGAGTCCTACCCTGACCTTTACCTGCCTGTCAACGACGCTCTGCGCGAAGAGGACGGGAAGGTCTATGCCATTCCTGTCCGCTCCTACTGGGAGGGCCTGTATGTCAACACGGATGTCTTTTCCGACGCGGATGTTTCCCTGCCGGGGGATTGGGACGAACTGATCTGCGCGGTGCAGGCCTTCCGTGCAAAGGGAATTGTACCCATTGCCGTGTCACTCACAGACATTCCCCACTATCTGGCGGAGTTTGCCATTCTGGCCTGCGCCACGCCGGAGGAACAGCAGGCTCGCCCCAGGTCACTGGAGGAGGTGCCTGCTTCCTGGCTGGAAGCCATGCGCCTGATCCGGGAGCTGGCGGAGATGGGAGCCTTTGCGGATAATGCCGGTGCAACCTACGAGAGCGCGTCCACCGAGCTGTTCCGAACAAAAGGCGCAGCGATGCAGTTTGATGGAAGCTGGCTGGCTTCCTCCCTTTCCCGGGAGAGTATGGAGACCACTGCCGTACTGCCTATGCCGCTGCGCTCCGGGGACGGAACTGCAAGCTGCTACATCGGCGGCGTTTCGATGGGATTCTATCTGACGCGCCGTGCATGGAACAGTCCGCGCCGGGACGCTGCGGTTGCCCTGCTGGCCGCACTGACAAGGGAAGACAGCCTGCGCCGCCTCGGGCTTCAGACCCTGAGCGGGAGCCTGTTGGATTCAGCAGAGGCGATGGCGGAGGGGCGGCAGATGCTGAGCCCCTTGCAGGATGCCATGAATCCGGAGGCACGGGAGAGGTGGCTGCTGGAGTGCATTCCCGCGGTGGCTGACGGCAGCATGACGGCCGAGGAATGCTGGGCTCGTGTGATGGCGCTCTCTCCCTTCGAGGAGTAAGCGTTTACGGGGAGGAACAGGGATGTATCGGGTGGTACTGATAGACGATGAGCGGCTGATTGTCCGCGGCCTGAGCAGTGTGGTGCCGTGGCGGGATATCGGCTGCGAGGTGGTTGGAACAGCCTATGACGGGGTATCCGGGATGGCCCTCATCCGGGAGTTGAAGCCGGACATGGTTTTGACAGATATTCGGATGCCGAACATGGACGGGTTGACGATGCTGGCAGCGCTTCGCAGCGAATTTCCCCGCATGCAGATGACCGTGCTGACCGCTTACCGGGATTTTGATTATGCGCGGGAGGCGCTGCATCTGGGTGTGTGCCGATACCTGCTCAAGCCCAGCGACATGAAGGAGCTCACCGAGGCAATCCGCCTGATGGTCAGCCGGCTGGATGCTCTTCCGCCACAGGACGAGGAAGCGCCGGGAACGAACCCCGCCGGGAACTACATCGTGCAGCTGGCACTGGACTACATGCGGCAGCATGCCGCGGAACCGCATCTCTCGCTGAATGATGTCGCGGAGCATGTGTATGTCAGCCAATGGCACCTGTCCAAGCTGCTGAATCGGGAAACCAGGCAGAGCTTCTTCGATCTGCTGGGCTCCATGCGGGTTGAGCTGGCCAAGCAGCTTTTGACAGACCCTACCCTGCGTGTGCACGAGGTCGCGGAGCGGACAGGCTATGCCGATGTGGCACATTTTTCCAAGAGTTTCAAAAAGTTCACCGGCTATACACCCGGTGAATTCCGCAAGGGACTGGGGGCCAAAGGCTGACCCCAAATGCCAGTGCAGACCTCAAATGAAGGAGGATTCCCATGGAACTGCATATTTACCCTCAGGCAGAGCAGGCCTGCCAGGCTGCCGCGCTGATGATCGCAGACTGTCTGGTTCGCAAACCGGATGCTGTGCTCGGCCTTGCGACCGGGGCAAGCCCCGTGCCGGCCTATCAGGAACTGATTCGCCTGTACCAGCGCGGCGTGGTCAGCTTTTCCCGCGCTACATCGTTCAACCTGGACGAATATGTCGGGCTCGAGCCGGAGCATCCCTGCAGCTATCACCACTTCATGCGGGAGCAGCTGTTTGACCATGTGGATATGCGCCCGGAAGCGATCCATGTGCCGGACGGACAGGCGGCAGACCTTGCCCTTGCGGCGGCAGCCTACGATATCGCCATTGACCGCACAGGCGGCATAGATGTGCAGCTGCTCGGCATCGGGCGGAACGGTCATATCGGCTTCAATGAGCCGGGAAACTGTTTCCTGACCGAATGCCACGTGGTCCGCCTGACAGAGAGCACCCGTCAGGCCAACAGACACTTTTTCTCCAGTGAGGAGGAGGTCCCACGCGAAGCTGTGAGCCTTGGGGTCGGGCCAATCCTCCGCGCAAAGACAGTGCTGCTCATTGCCACCGGCAAAGAAAAAGCGGACGCCGTGCGCGATGCCATTCAAGGGCCTATCGATCCCGCTGTGCAGGCCTCCATCCTGCAGGTGCATGCGGATGTCCATTTCTTCCTGGACGAGGCCGCAGCAGCCAAACTGTGATGTGTGGGGATGAGTCAATCAAGCCCATTCCCACAGAATGCGAACGATTCAGCCGGCAGGCGGCTTATCTGGGTGGATTCACGCATGGTCTGCAGTTGTGCCTGGGAGCACACACCTGTTCCTTGACCATCCTTCTGACTGAGCCGGAAACATGAGACTCTGAAAAGAACTACAGCATTCAATAGGCAGAAGACCGCACAGGTCAGGACCATTCCATTGGCCCACACAAAGCGAGCTGGTCGGAGCTGTTTTCTTCGCAGTCGCCTGTACATTTTCATTTCAAGGGCAGCTGACGGAAAGCGGCTCCTCATGTTTTGCGAAAACCCGCGAAAAGCACCTGTTTTACGCTATCATGTGAATCCATTGCTACTCTTGAGCATCGGCGAATCAAAGGTACTGTGAAAGTACGTTGTACGCATTTTGATGCAGCACGCTTACAACAAAGCCATCGACACATTAGATCTTCGACGTGACGGTTCGACGGTGACGGCACAAAGCACCAGCACAGGAACATGATCCGCAAAATCGCATCATAAAACCAGGGGATGTCTCATTTGCCGACACCCCCTGGTTCTGGTACGCTTCCATGGCCCTTTGATCAGGTGACTGTTAGAACCCTTTCTCGAATTTTTGGTTTGACAGGATCTGGCTGTGCTTACCGTTTCCCGGTTGGAAATGCACTCAAGGACTTTGGGTATTGGTATTTTTTACGTCTGCACTGCCTGTCAGGTTTTTGAGCCACTTGTACTGCCTAAATCTCAGCGCTACAAAGGGCAGCTTGACGAACTCGTCCATACACAGCACAGTGTAAACAGCCAAGGCAGGCCAATGCCATACGAAAGCGGACAGATACCCCAAGGGCAGGATCACACACCACATGGAGACAGCGTCGCAGACGAGGCCGAAGCGTGTGTCGCCGCCTGCGCAGAAGATACCGCCTACCAGACTGGAGTTAAAGGATTTGCCAATGCAGTAAATTGCATTGATCAGCAGCATCCCTTGAAACAGTGCCGCAGCGTTTTCCTCCAGATGGACGAGCATACGGCATGGGAGGTACAGCAGCAGAAGAAGCAAACCGCTTCCAGCGCCAAGCAGCAGTGAACCTGAGAAGATTCGTTTTCCTACCCACCTGGCACCGTCAAAGTCGCTTTGCCCCAGCAGCTTGCCGACCAAAATGCTGCCTGCCGTACCAAACCCGCCACAGGCCACAATGACCAGGTTCCGCAGCGTGCCGGCTAAAGAACTGGCAGCCACCGCATCAGCGGAGATATGCCCCAGGATCGCAGCGATGGCAGCCGTAGCGCAGCCCCAGATCAAGTAATTGGCCTGAACGGGCAGGGTGCATTTCACAAAATGCCTTCGGAGCTGTGAATCTGTATGCACCACATCCCGAAAGGCCGTTTTGATGCCGTTTCCTTTTTTCAAAGCGACATGGCACAGCTTCACTTCGATGATACGTGCCAATGACGTTGCCAGCGCTACACCGCATAAAGCCTCATATGGATCATTCGGAAACAGCACATAAATGGAAACGGCGTTTAGAAAAATGTTGCTGAGCAGACACACAGTGCTGATCTGGGCACTGACTTTCGTCTGTTCCATGCTTTTCATGACTGCCAGCAGCATTTGAGAAATGCCCATCATCAGGTAGCTGACGCTGACAAAGCGCAGGTATCCCGCACCGTAGGTGATCAACTGCTCATCCTGTGTAAAGATGCGCATGAGACTGCATGGTATCAACACTGCAGCCAGGAAGAAAAGAAAGGAAACCGCACAGGAGTATCGAAGGGCAATCCCCTGGACCCTGCGGATGGTTTCTGCATCGCCTTTGCCCCAATATTGTGCCGCCAGCACGGACGCGCCGGTAGAAAGGCCAAAGTAGAACAGTGTCAGGACGAAGGTTACCTGTCCGGCCAGCGAGGATGCGGACAGCGCCGCCTGACTGACGTGAGTCAACATCAGTACATCTGCAGTGCTGACCACAGCGCTGAGCAGATTCTGCAAAACGATCGGAAGCATCAGTCTCCAGAGAACCAACGTATAAGAAGAGCGGTCAAAGTTCCTCTCCATCAGAAACACCTCCTACTACGATTTTCGTTTGTCTGTATTGAAGAATCTACCGGGAAATAATACAATTTTTATAACAATCGTATTTATGGGGGTGTTTTGATGCACCAGCTGCAGGTGAACCCGGATGGCAGTGAACATCTGGAATACACGATGACAGGCTTGCCGGTGCGCATCAGTACCAACAGGCTGCGGATATTCCAGGACTATGCCGCCGCCTGCCACTGGCATGACGATTTTGAGATCCTTTCAGCTTCGGATGGGGAGATGGATTACTTTGTGAACAGCAAAAAGATTCATCTGAAAAAGGGCGACGGCATTTTTGTCAATGCCCGTCGCCTGCATTATGGATATTCGGAGAAAAAGCAGGATTGCGAATATCGTTTTGTGGTGTTCCATCCTTCCATGCTGGGAGGCTATGCCCTTGTTCAGGAAGCGATTTCCCGGTTCACCCGGGATGATCAGCCGGATTATTGGCATCTGGACGCATCCAGTGAAGGGATGCTGACGTTTCATTCAATGTATGCGGCAGCGGAGGCCGGAGACGCATTGAAGGTACTTTCCCATGGCGCAGACTTGCTGAATGTTTTGCGGGATACAAAAGCCAATCCATCTTTGGGAGAAAGCAGTGAGGAGTGGATGCTGCTTCGCCGGATGACCGGGCATATCCAGGGCCATTATGATGAAACAATCACGCTTGCGGAGATTGCCGCGGTTGGGGCTGTCTGCCGCAGCCGTTGCTGCGCTTTATTCCGGGAGTACCTTGGCACGACCCCCATGGAATATGTGACCCGCTACCGGCTGGACAAAGCCTGCTCTCTGCTGCGGGAAGGGAAGAATGTCACAGAAGCGGCGCTGGCCTGCGGTTTTCATGGCTCCAGTTACTTTGCCGAAGTGTTCAAACGAACCTGGCATATAACGCCTCGGGACTATCAAAAGAGCTTCCATCAGCAAACCCTCCAGGAATAATACGATTGTTATGGTTTTCTGACAGATAGCTGTATCACAAAAACTAAGCGGGCCTTATCCTTGTATCCGGTCAGATGTCTCAATTTCGTGATGGGAGGTCATCAGTATGACGGAACAGGAACGGCAGGAACGCATTGCCAGTGGGTATCTTTGGGAGGATACGGAGGAATACCTGGCGCATCAGGCCAAGGTGAAGGATCTGATGTATGAATTCAACATGTCCAAGCCCAGCGAGGTGGAAAAACGCCGGGGACTGATGCGACAGATGTTTGGTTCTGTGGGCGACAATGTGTGGATCAATCAGCCGCTGACATTGGCGGTAGGCTCTACCGTGACGATTGGAGAGGGTACTTACATCAATTCCGGTCTGGTCCTGATCGATGATTACAGGGTAACCATCGGGAAGGGCTGCCTCTTCGGAACGGGAGTCACCCTCTGCACCACTGGCCACCCTATCGACCCGGAGGAGCGGGCCAAGGGCAGCATGTACTCTTTCCCCATTTCCATTGGGGATGGTGCATGGATCGGGGCCGGAGCGATTATCCTGCCCGGTATCACCATCGGCAAGTTTGCCGTGATCGGGGCGGGCAGTGTCGTCACCAAAGATATTCCCGATTACACCATCGCTGTGGGCAATCCTTGCCGGCCCATCCGCAAAATAGACGAACACGACAAGGAGTATTATTGGAAAGACCGCCGTTTTGACGAACAAAGGTAAAAGGGGAAGATCGTATGAACAACATAGAACGGCGGGATCAGCAGATCCTGTATATTTCCGATGATGCGGTATTCGAGGAGCAGAAGAAGTGCCGCTGCCTCCTGCAGAAGCTGAATTTCATGGATCGGGCAGACTTTGCGGGCATATCCGCCTTGGTGAAGGAACTGTTTGGTACCTCCGACGGAGCCTTCCTGAATCCGCCGTTCTATTGCGATTATGGCAGCCACATCCACGTCGGAAAGAACTTCTTCGCAAACTATCATTGCACCATCATCGACGTGGCGCCCGTGGTGATCGGAGATTACTGCCAGATGGCCCCCAATGTGGCGATTTATACAGCAGGACATCCCGTGCATCCCGCCGCAAGAAACACAGCCTATGAATACGGCATCGGCGTGACCATTGGCCATAATGTGTGGATCGGCGGCAATTCGGTGATCCTACCGGGGGTGCACATCGGCGATAACGCAGTGATCGGGGCGGGCAGCGTGGTAACGAAGGATGTCCCCGCCTGGTGCGTTGCAGCCGGCAATCCCTGCAGGGTCATTCGCAAAATCACGGAAGCGGATCGGGAAACCTATTACCGCCATGTGCCAGTGGATCAGGATGCGCTGGACCACATGCGGCGGATGTGGACGGAGAGCAATGATCCGAATAAATATCCCTCTGCAGCGGAAGAATGAGGATGTGAGAATCTGGGGGAGATTGTTACCCGGCGGATCGGCATGGAGCATACGGCAGACGCCAACATCCTCAGAAAACCTTTTCCATCGGGGCCAATTTGAGCGCGGCGGCTTTGACCACCGATGCCATGACGGCGCCATATTGATTCGCATCCAAAGATCCGGAACGGATCTTTGGATGCGATTTGTGTATACCTGCAGCCCATCCATGATCTCTCCAGATCTTTTTCGGGAACGGTGTTTATCGAGATGCGCAGCCGATCCTGATCGCGATGAACAGGAGGAATCAATCACAGACTCTGGAAATTTTAGGTTTGCCACTTATAACGGCGATGTGATCCCGCAAGGAATCAGAAATCTGCCGGCAATGCGGATGAGATGGGTTCATGATGAATAAAACGTTTCTCAGTCTTCTTTGATTCATCGTTTTGAAGAATGCAGATCCTCTATTCGATAGCGCTTTTTCGTGACAAGTTTGTCACAAGCTGCCAAAACGCCGGGCAGAACAAACAGGATCAGCAAAGTTGCGCAAAGTGTGCCCATGGAAATGGTTTTTACAATGGCAGTAATCGTCGGATTTTCAAATAAGCCGCCAACCACAGCCGTTACAAGAATCAAAATCAGGCCGGAGGTCATGATTGTATGAATCGAGCCCGCATACGCCTTTCTTAATGCGTCCTGAATATTCGCTGTCTTGCGAGCCTCACAATAGTAGTTGGTCAGCAGGATACCATAGTCGATGGTAGCGCCCATCAGGATACATTCTACGATCAGCAGCGCAAGATAATAAATACCGCCATTCAACACGCCCGTAATGGCAATCGTGATATAGACGCCGCTTTGCACCAGCAAAACCAGGATCAAGGGGATGGAAATGGATCTGAAGGTAAGCGCAACGATCAGGAAAATCGCAGCTGCCGTGAGCAGTGTAATCGCCAGCAGCTCCCTGTCAAAGGTCTTTTGCATTTCATAATTCATCGCCGCGTTGCCAACCATATAGTATTCGCCAGCCAGATTGTCGTTTCCGAACTGCTCAAGATCAGCCAGGAACGCCGTTGTTTCTGCTCCTTCATCGGGATAGGAGGAGGTGATGATGAGCCTTGCGTGTTTTTCCGTCACAAGCTGTTTTTTGCCTTCGTCCAGGGAATCCTGCGCCTCGAGCAATTTTTGCCGCATAGCGTCATCCATTACAGAGGCAAAGCGCGGATCGTTCAGCACATCTTCCTTCACGTACCCCAACAATGTCTCCAGGGTCATTGTCCAAGCGGGATCGCTGTTTTGGGCACTTTCAGCATACAGATACATCAGTTCGATCATCGTATCGTCTATCTTTTCACTCAATCCGCTGAGAAGTGTCCCCATCCCCGATGCGGAATAAGCTTTCCCCGATGTTACTGCACTGACCAGTGTTCTCGCAGAAGAAAGCATATCGGCAGTCTCCGCGTCGATCCTGTCCGCAAACATCTCATCTGATAATACATCGTCCAAAATGAAGGCAATAAAGTCCTCCACGGAAAGTGCCCAATGGCCTTTTTCAGTTGCAGAAGCTTTGAATGTGTACAGCATTTTCAGCATCCTGCCGTCCATTCCGAGAAGATCGGAAAGCTCGAGGCAGTCAAATGTCTGATCGTTGATCGTCGCGTTGATAATTTGTTGCATCATTTGCAGCTGCGCCAGTCTTTCGTTGCCCATCAAAGCTTTTATGAGCGGATTCGTGAGAATAGAATCAACGAATTCCACCATGGACATGGTTGTGCTTGAAACATCATTTTGATCAGCTGCGATCTGTAGATTATGGAAGGTAAAAATGGTTTTCACGAGGGTTTCGTCAATGCCGAGCGTGGAAGCCAGCTCGGCGGAGGTTTTCGACGTTTGAATCTCTGCCGGATCGGTCAGGGAGACCAGAGTTCCCACACGCTCCATTGCACTTGTGTCCAGATAGGAAGAGAACGCCGGATCGTTCGCAATATCGTTTTGCAGGAAGCTGACGAATTCTGCAAGCGTCATGGCTCCGGGGTCGTAGCTGTCCAATGATGCATAGTAATACACAAACAATAATTCTGCCATATCGGCATCAATACTAAAGATATCCGCCAGCTCGCTGGCCGTCATTGGAGCAGTCAGCGCCTCAGCATCAGCGAATCGCTTCAGCAGGGCCACCTTATCTTTTATATCATCATCGATGTACGCGGAAAATGTCTGGTCGCTCTCCACCGTATCGGAAATGAAAGCAAGTAATTTGGAAGCGGTCATGGCACCAGTTTTTCCGCCAGTGTAATAATTGTAATACAGCATATCGATCACGCCGGAATTGAGCGATATGTCCTCGCTGATATTTCCAAGTGCTTCCGCCAACTCATCCGAGGTGTAGGGCTTGCCCAGGATTGTACCATATCCCATGATGGACTTTACGTTTTCATTTTCTTCCAGACGAGCGATCAAATGATCTATTTGTTCCTCATCCTGGTTTTCATAAACCATCACAAGCGTATTACTTTTGGAGAAAATATCGGCGATTTCGTCCGTATCTGTAAGCGTATAAGCAATATTCGTGTGCTGCTGAAGGACCAGGGAACCGACGAATAGAACCACAAACAGGCCGGCAACCACATAACGCATGGAATAGCTGAACCTGGCTGCCCAGTTCATCGGGATACTCAGGGATTTTTTTTCTGTCTTTTGAATCAGCCGATCACAGGCCAAGATGATCGCCGGCAGCATGGTCAGAACGCAGATCATGCTGATAAACACACCCTTAGCCAACACAATACCGAGATTGGCGCCTATCTTAAAGCGCATAAAGACCAACATCAGCAGCCCGATCACCGTGGTGAACGAGCTGGAAGCCACAGATGAGAAGGCGGAAGCCAGGGCGTTGTTCATCGCTTGCTTGCTGTCTGGTTCCAACGCCTTTTCCTGCCTGTAACGGTTCATGAGAATAATGGAGTAATCCATGGAAAGAACCAGCTGCAGAATCGCGGAGATGGAATTGGTAATGTTGGCCACGCTGCCCAGGAGCAGATTCGTGCCTCCGTTCATGATGACAGCTACTCCGATCACGATCAGGAAAAGAAACGGCTCGATCCACGATCCGCACATCACGAACAAAACCGCCATCAAGATCACCATGGCCGTGACAATGACAGTCAAGGGAATATCCGGGATGCTGGTATCATCATTTTTCCATACCACGCTGTAATTGGCAAACTGCGATTTCAGCGCAGAATAGATGGCCTTTTCCTGGCTGCTGCCGTAATCACAGGATATGTTTAATTTGTACAGTGTGTGATGATCTTGGTTATATTCGCTGCTGTTGGCGTCATAATCAACATGATGTACACCATCGATGGCACTCAATTCCTCCTGAACCGTCACTTTCTGGGCATCGGTCAGGTCGTCGAACATCACACGAATCGAATTGAAGGTTTCTATCTCAGGAAATTCCTCCGCCATGATGTCGATACCGGCTTTCATATTGGAGTCATCCGGTAAGTACTTGGTCATATCTTCATTGATTTCCACAAATTGAGTGCAGAAAACACTTGCTACCGCCAGAATCAGCATCACAGCCAGGATGGCGTTTCGTTTGCTCACAATGAAGTCGGATATTTTCTTGATCATCGTTTCTGCGTTCCTCCGTTGTTCATCCTGCATACAGTTGACTTTTTACGAACTTTAGCATTATGATGAACATGTGTTGCTTTTGCAACCGCCAGATGCCTGGTAAATGGTCGCAAAAGCAACATACGACTAAAAACTGTTGGTTTTGAAACCATATACGATCTTTTGTCGATCAGGAGCGCTTATGAATCAAAGAATCATGCTGACAAAGAAGCTTCTCAAAACCAGTTTGACCGATATGCTGCAAACGCAGAATATTTACCAGATATCCATCCGTGAGCTCTGCGAAAACGCGGGAATCAACCGTTCCACATTTTACAAATACTATGGGAGTCAGTTTGACCTGCTGACCGAAATGGAGCAGGATCTGCTTGTCAGCATAGAAGAAGTGCTAGCAGCAGAGGATGATTACAGCAAAAATGCCATTGAGCAGATTTTGATCTATTTGCAAAAGGATATAGAGTTTATTCGTTTGCTCATTAATTCCAATGTTGATCCTGAATTCCCAAAGAAATTGTTTTCCTTGGCGCCGATTCAACGAATGTTAAATGAACTTATGGAAAAAGTGCCCGAGGAGGAGGCCGATTATTACGATCGCTTTCTGCTGTTTGGAGCCTATGAGATTGTGCGAACATGGGTGAATAAAGATCACCGTGAAAAGCCTGAGTGGCTGGCAGCGCTACTGTTTAGAATGATTATGGCACCAAAAGAGAAACATCTATGATTGTGTGACGTACTCTGAGGTGTTGCGCTGCGAAACAGAGATATACACCCTGAATGGGAATAATCGATGGGACTCAATCGGATCACGCTGCAGCTAGCAAGAGAGAACAAGAAAATCCAGATTTCAAAGGTCGCATCCGGTGCAGGATTCCGCGACGTACGAGGGTGTGCGGGAAGGCTTGCCTGTATCCATGCTGGATGATGAACCTCAAGACGATCTTAGGGAAAATATAAATCCGGAGTATACAAGGGCACTCTGTATGAAAACATGGTGGGCGAGGCCCTGGTCAAGAGGGGATACAGGCTTTTTATTACAAACGGGAAGACTCTGAAGACTCTACTATATAGAGGGAGCTTTCTTTATTTGTTCCGCCACGTCGCGCATCCCTGTAGAGGTAAAAGCAAGAAGCGGGAAGACAAAATCTATGAAACCGCTGATGTCTTCTGACCGTTCCCCTGACATTCGATACGGTTTTAAGCTGCCAAACAACAACATCGGCCATGAGAATGCAATCTACACATTCCATTTTTCTGCGCTTTCCTGCTCAAACGATTTATGAAGGATTTCCGCCCGGAAGAAGAAATGACGATATGCTGATCATCGCTGGTGATGGATTCCAGAAATATGAAAGGAAACGGAGAGCTGAGGAATGCGGATTGCCATTGTGGATGATGAGATTTCTGTTCGGGAAACGCTGAAAGGCTATATTGAACGGATGTCCAAGGAAATAGGCCAGGAAATGAGCGTGCTTTCCTTTTCTTCCGGAAATGCGCTGCTTCATGACTTTGCGCGACAATATGATATTCTGATTTTTGATATTGACATGCCGGGATTGAACGGCATGGACACCGCCCGAAAAATCCGGGAAATGGATGACCAGGTGGTGATCCTGTTCATCACCAACATCGCCCAGTACGCCATCAACGGATACGAAGTGGACGCGGTGGATTATATCATCAAGCCCATCGGCTATTACGATTTTGCCATGAAATTCCAGAAGGCTCTGCGCCGGGCTGCCCAGAGCCGCAGCCAAACGCTGGTGATTGATACGGTGAACGGGCCGGTATCCCTGGAAGTAGAAAGCATTTTATATATTGAAGTCATGGCCCATTACCTGATATATCACACATCAGACCGGGAATACAAAGTGCGAGCCAGTATGAAAGAGCAGGAGGGGACACTAAAACAGTATCATTTCGTCCGCTGTCATAAATCCTATCTGATCAATTTGGCTCATTTGAACGGTGTGACTGCCTCGGAAGCGCAGGTATCCGATTTAAGTATTCCCTTGGGCCGGGCGTACAAGGAGTCGCTGCTGAACGAATACATGAGATATTTGCACAGGTGAAAGAAAATGCAATTGTTCTTGGCACTGTTGGATCAGTTCCGGTTTATGGCGGGAACGCTGGGGATGCTTTGGATTTTGTGCTGTAAAGCACTTCCTCAACGGGAACGGTTTCGGTTGAGGAGCATTGCCGGCTCCGCCGTTTGTCTGCTGCTGGCGTTTTGCTATGTGCCGCTGCATAGCCTGCTCCAGCCTTACTTGAATGCTTATCCCATTTTGATCGGTCCCTATTGGCTTTTCATGAATGCGGCGCTGGTGACCTATGTGCTATGCTGCTATGATACGGGACTGAATACCGCGCTGTATTATATGATGATCACGTCATTTACGGAAAATATCGTGACCGTAGTGATTCGCAATCTGTTCGTATATACCTTTTTCCCTGCTTTCCCGGAACGGCATCCCGGATTCTATCTGCTCATGATGCTTGCCGTCTATGCGGTCTATTATGCCGCCGTTTATACGGTGTTGGAGCCCCGGATCCGCCGGCCAGGGGGGAGATGGAGCAGTGAGGATCGGGCGTCTACCTGGCTGTATCTTTTTCTGTACGTGGCTTACATACTCATCATGTCAGCCACCAAGAATTTGCTGGAAAATGTGATTCAGCCGCTCACCCTGCAAGACTCGCTTCTTGGTATATACCGATATTTACAGTTGTTCCTTTCTGCTGTGCTGATCCTCCTCAGCGTGGTGATGACCTCCGTCATGTGGTACATTCACCAGCGCATGGCGCTGCAAACGGAAAATGAAATCATCAGTCGTCTGGCCAAGGAACGGCAGGCGCAGTATGAGTTTTCCAAAGAGAACATCGATATGATCAATCAGAAAAGCCACGACCTGAAGCACCAGCTGCAGGCGCTGGCTCAAGTATCAGATGAGGAGAGAAGACGGGCAATTCAGGAAACCAGTCAGGCCATCGATTTCTATGACGCTATCGTGAAAACGGGCAATGAGGCGCTGGATACCCTGCTGACGGAGAAAAGTGTGTATTGCAAGAACCGCGGCATCCGGCTTTCCTGCATGGTGAACACCGAAAACCTGAAAAAGATTTCACTGGTGGATTTGTATACGCTGCTGGGCAACGCCCTGGACAACGCCATTGAGAGCGTGGAGCGCGTAGAAAATCCCGAGCGGAAGATCATCAGTCTGTCCATCCTGGACAGGGGAAATATCCTTTATATCCAGTTGGAA
Organism: Clostridia bacterium; assembly: GCA_017460395.1. Taxonomy (GTDB): domain Bacteria; phylum Bacillota; class Clostridia; order Christensenellales; family Aristaeellaceae; genus UBA2943. The sequence goes on from JAFUBA010000142.1 coordinate 25,858, forward strand.
AACTATTTTGACGGCCATATACAAATGGAGGACGGTCTGCCGCAAACCCGGAAGAAGGACAAAGCCAATCATGGATATGGTCTGAAAAGCATCCACAACATCGTTCGGAATTACAGCGGACAGATGGAGATTCACACCGATGGAGATATCTTCTTTCTGGAAGCGGTCATTCCTACATAAGACTGTCGTTTGTGCCTAAAAGCTGTCGTTTGTGCCACGCCACTTGTGCGGCGTGGCTTTTTTTGTATAGTCAATATGTCAAAACTGGTCGAACAATGCCCGCTTAGAACAGAGAAAGGAGCTCTTCCATGAAAAAGAAACGCAGTCACGTGTATCGCGGAGCCGCCGGGATCTTCCTGGCGCTGATGGTCATACTGGGCGTGGTGGCTCAGGTGGCGGACAGCTGGGCGGATAAGGTGAACGAGTTGCAGGGGGCCTCCAGCGCCACCATCCAGCGCAGCGGGGACCTGGCGGATTACCGCTTTCCCTCCGATTATACCAACGCGTCCGAATTGATCATCGATGAAATCGCCTTCAACAGCCGACTGGCAGCCGAGGGCACCGTGGCTCTGAAGGGCACGCCTGAACTGCCCGGCAAAAAGGTGACCCTGTTTGGCATGCGCAGCGGGGATAAAATGCAGTTCGGCGGGTCCATGGGTGAACTGGTCAGCGCGGCAGAAACTGTAAACCTGGCCAGCGGCATGGCGAGCAGCGGTTTTGAAATCAACCCTGCGATGGTGCAGTTTTATAAAGACCATGAAGCAGATTATGAGCCCACTCGTTCTGCAGGCGGCAATATCGTTTCCTCCTATGTAGATGACGATGGTGAAAACAGCCAGGGCGCGGCCATCGGCGAGGTACCGGTGAGCGAATACAGCGCCGATCTGCTGGGCGATTATAAGGATGCCGCCGTGATCGTGCTGGGCCGGGACGCGGGAGAGAGTGCCTGCTTCTATCCCGGGATCAACGGCTTGAGCAACCCCGATGAGTTCACGAACAGCTCCACCGGGAACATCCTGAGCCTGTCCAACGAGGAGCGGGATCTGGTGAACTGGGTGAAAAATCAGGGCTTTGGCAAGATCGTGGTGCTCTTGAATTCCAGCACCGCCATGGAGATTGAGGAGCTGAAACAGGATGCAGCCATCGACAGCATCCTGTGGATCGGCAATCCGGGCGCGTATGGCACCTACGGCATCGCTCAGCTGCTCAGCGGCGAGGCACTGCCCTCCGGCCACCTGCCAGATACCTTTGCAGTCAATTCCGCGCTCTCTCCCGCGGCGCAGAATTTCGGCATTTATACTTTTGCCAATGTGGACGACATCGAAACGACCACAAACCACGCCCTCCGCGCTGAATGGTACTTAGTCGAAGCTGAGGGCATCTACACCGGCTATAAGTATTATGAAACCAGGTACTTTGACAGTGTGCTGGGACAGGGCAACGCCTCCTCCGCCCAGAGTGGGGAAGCGGTGAACGGCAGCCGCACCTGGAATTACGAGAACGAAGTATCCTACGCCTTCGGTTATGGCATTGAGGGCTCCACCTTTGCGGAGGAGATCACCGATGCGAAGATTGACTGGACGGGCAGCGCTCCCTCGACTGTGACGGTAAAAGTGACCAACACCGGTGACAGGGCCGCCAAGCATGTGGTGCAGCTCTATGCTTCCCTGCCCTATACCGATTACGACCGTACCGCCGGTGTGGAAAAGGCTGCCGTGCAGCTGGTCAGCTACGCTAAAACCGGTGAAGCTCAGGAGAAGAGCTTCAAGGACGTGGTGCTGCTCTCTCCCGGTGAAACCGAGGAGATCACCCTTTCCTTTAATGCCCAGGATCTTTACAGCTATGACCGGATGCAGGCCCACGATGACGTGACAGGCGCTTACATTCTGGAAGCGGGCGATTACTGGTTTGCCACCGGCAATGGCGCCCACGATGCAGCCAATGCCGTGCTGAAGGCCGCCTATCCGCATGTGGCATCGGGCTTGGAAACCACTGGCGTGGCCTGGCTGGAAACCCTTTCTGAAACCCATACGCTGACCGAATCAAACGGCGTGACCATCCAGAACCAGCTGGACGAGGCGGACCTGAATACCTGGAATACCGATGCCACCGTGACCTGGCTGACCCGCGATGACTGGGCGGGCACCTTCCCCAAGACTGTGGAGAGCATGACCGCCACCGAGGCCATGATCACCCTGCTGCGCAATGTCACCTATGACGCGGCGGCAGAGCTGGCGTCCTACACAGGCCCTGCCATCTTCACCTACGGGGCACAGAACAATGTGAAGGCCGTGGACCTGGTGGGTCTGGATTACAACGACCCCAAGTATGATCAGCTGCTGGATGAAATGACGCTCCAGGATCTGATCAACCAGTATATTGCCTTCACCAGCGAAATTACTTACATCTCCATGCCCAAGGAAAACCCGGCGGACTCTCCCCTGGGCTTCATTGCCACCATCGGTCAGCGCACGGCGGGCAGCATCTACGAGGTGGACAAGGACGATCCCGCTTACGGACATTACACCGACGTGTATCCCGGCGGACCCATTGTGGCAGCAACCTTCAGTCCCCTGCTCCAGAAGGAGGAAGGGCGCCTGATTGCCAACGACTGCATCTGGGACGGCTATACCCATTGGTATGGCCCGGGCCTGAACCTGCATCGCACACCCTACAACGGCCGCAACATTGCCTATTACTCCGAGGATGCCATGCTCACAGGTCTTGCCGCGGCCTATGTGCACCAGAGCCTGAACCAGTACGGCATCATCACCAACGCCAAGCACTTTGCCTTCAACGATCAGGAAACCAACCGTGACGGTCTGGCCGTGTTCCTGAATGAGCAGGCTGCCAGAGAAGGAGAGCTTCGCGGCTTCCAGGTTGCTATCCGGGATGGTGGCATGAAGGGCCTCATGACGGCCTTCAACCGCATCGGCGTCACCCATGTGGCGGCGCACCGTGGCCTGATGAACGGCATCCTCCGCGGCGAATGGGGCTTCAACGGCTATGTGATTACCGACTCTGTGAAATCCTCACAGTACTTCCTGCCGAGGGAGACCCTGATGGCGGGCAACGATATGATGCTGGGCGGCTCCAACAACGGCAAGGTGTGGAACATGACCGTGGATGCCGTCAGTGCCGATCCTGTGGTACAGGCAGGCCTGCGGGAGAGCTACCACCGCAAGCTGTATGTGGGCGTCAACAGCGTGCAGCTCAATGGCATGACCCCTGACACGAATGCCACCGGCGGCCTGGTCTGGTGGGCGCTGACACTGCGCATCCTGATGGGCCTCTGTTTCGTGGGCTTTGTCGTGTATGTCGTCCTGTTCATCCGCAAGGACCGCAAGGAAGGGAGACAGTAATATGTCAAGCACAAAGAAAGGCATAAAAAAACGCAGCTATGAGCTGTTCGCCGGCATCCTGGCCCTGATTTTGACTGCTGTGGGTACCGGGTTGTTCCTCATGAGCTTTTCCACCGGCTATTATATCTACGGGCAGATGAATTCTACCCTGATCACCGTTTGCATCGCAGCGGCTTTGGTGGTGGAAATCGCCGCCATCGTTCTGCGTAAAAAGCTTCCTGACAAGCTGTGGCCCAAATTCCTGACCTATGGCGTGACCACACTGCTGGCCTACTGTGCCATCACCCTGCTGGGCGACCGCGTGGAGGCTATCGGCACCACCATCATGACGGACTACGACTCCGGTCACGGTGGCGAGGAAGCCATCTACTATTCCATCGGCGCGATTGCGCTGTGGCTCATCGCCATGATCTTCAACATTGCGGGCAGCTTTGAAAAGCCGGTAGAGAGCCGCAAGGGTGTGCTGGGGAAGAAGCTTTTCTCCGGCATCCTGGCGGGCGTGCTGTGCCTGGGTGTGGTAGGCGTAACGCTGAACATGACTGGCGTGATCAATCTGAATGCTCCATCCAGCAAGACCGGCACCATTGCCAATGCTGCTGCCGCCAGCTATTCCGTCAGCTACAGCCAGGGCAACGAAAACACCGACGATATGCCGGATTTCCAGTTCCTCTGCTCCGATTTCTCAGGTATGGTCAAGGCCGACAGCCGCTTCTATGTGGATGAAAAGCTGACGCTGGACGGCAAAGGCGGCTATCAGCTGTTTGTGGATTCCTACGTGATCGAATCCGGCAGCCGGGCCAAGGTGGGTGACGATACAGGCCTTGGACTGGTGCTGACCACAAATGCGGAAGGTACCTATATCACCAACGCCGACGGCACGGTGACCATTTCCGTACCCACCCACGCCGTGTTTGAAATGCAGACGGACACCTATTCCTCTCAGATGAAGTCCGCTGTTCAAATGAACGTGAACGGCAACGATGCCGATGGCGTGTACGATTCCAAGGACGAGCCAGCCGTGCTGGACTTTGTGCCGGAAACGACATTCACTCTGTCGGAGGGCGCAATTATCTCCTATAAGGAAGCCGATCCCCACGGCACCTATACCGTGAGCTACAACCAGGGCAATGAAAACACCGACGATATGCCGGACTTCCAGTTCCTCTGCTCCGACTTCTCCGGCATGGTGAAGGCTGACAGCCGTTTCTATGTGGACGTGAGCATTGATCTGGATGGCAACGGCGCATACACCCTGAATGCGGATGCCTATGTGATCGAATCCGGCAGCCGCGCTGTCGTGGGTGACGATACAGGCCTGGGCCTGGTGCTGACCACGCAGGCTGAGGGCAGTTATACCGTGAATGAGGATGGTACGGTCGTGACCGGCCCCGCCACGCACGCAGTCTTTGAAATGCAGACAGACACCTATTCCTCCCAGATGAAGTCCGCCGTACAGATGAACGTGGACGGCAACGACGCGGACGGTGTCTATGATTCCAATGATGTCCCCGCCGTGCTGGATTTCATTCCCGAAACCCAGTGGACACTGGAAAAGGGTGAGATCGTTACCTATAAGGAAGCCGATCCCCAGGGTACCTACACCGTCAGCTATAACCAGGGCAACGAGAACACGGATGACATGCCCGATTACCAGTTCCTCTGCTCTGATTTCTCCGGCATGGTGAAGGCCGACAGCCGTTTCTATGTGGATGTGGCCCTGATCCTGGACGGCAGTGAGAATTATGAGCTGAATGTGGACAGCTACGTGATTGAAGCGGGCAGTAGGGCCAAGGTGGGCGACGATACCGGCCTGGGTCTCGTGCTGACCACGAAGGCCGAGGGCAAGTACACCCTGAATGAGGACGGCACCGTGACCATCGCTCCAGCTACCCATGCTGTGTTTGAGATGCAGACGGATACCTATTCCTCCCAGATGAAGTCCGCTGCCAAGATGAACGTGAACGGCAACGACGCCGATGGCGTGTACGATTCCAAGGACGAGCCTGCCGTTCTGGATTTCGTGCCGGAAACAATCTTCACCCTGGGCAAGGGAAAGGTGATCGAGTCCTGGGAGAGCACGGAAACAGAAGAGGAAACTGAGCCTGAGGATGAGACGGAAGCGGAGAATGTGGCGGACGAAGCGCCCGCCGACGAGCCGAGTGATTCTGTTACCGTTTCCAGCTCCGATGAGGCCACCACCATGACCTTCAACGCCGATGGCACTTATCGCTTCTTCTTTGAAGCCTATGGCGTGGAGGACCTGGGTGACTACACATACGAAAACGGCGTGCTCACCGTGATCAACGCTGCCGGGGCGGAAATGACCGCCGAGGGCGACCCCGTGCAGCTGCACTACGTGTCTTCGATTAACGAACAACTGGGTGGAGATTATGAAATCTCCGCAGCTGCCCTGAACTTTGGCAGCGCGGCTCCCGCGAAAGAAGAAACTTCTGCCGTCGAGTCCGTGATCATCCCCAGTACGGATGGCGGCACGACCGCAACTTTCCAGCCGGATGGCACCTTCGTGTTCGATTTCTCCGCATACGGCATTCAGGAAGTCGGCACCTGGAACTTCTCTGACGGCAAGCTGACCGTCACCAACCCCAATGGCCTGGAGGCCGTGGCCGAGGGTGACCCGCTGGCCCTGCACTATGTGTCTGCCGCCAGTGAACAGCTCACCGGAGACTATGAGGTGCCCGCCTCTGCCCTGGCTTTCGAAAACGAATCACATGCCGAAGAAACAGCAGAGCCCCAGACCGAGGCTGAGCCGGTGGTGATTACCAGCGTGGATGGCGGCACCACCGCCACCTTCCAGGCGGACGGTACCTTTGTGTTCGATTTCTCGGCTTATAACATTCAGGAGATCGGCACATGGGCCTTTGCTGACGGCAAGCTGATCGTCACAACCCCCAATGGCCTGGAGGCCGTGGCCGAGGGGGACCCGCTGGCCCTGCACTATGTGTCTGCCGCCAGTGAACAGCTCACCGGCGACTATGAGGTACCCGCCTCTGCCCTGGCTTTCGAAAACGAATCACATGCCGAAGAAACAGCAGAGCCCCAGACCGAGGCTGAGCCGGTGGTGATTACCAGCGTGGATGGCGGCACCACCGCCACCTTCCAGG
>JAFUBA010000143.1 GCA_017460395.1 Clostridia bacterium
AGAAGACGACTTCTGAATCTTCTCTTGGCCACGCATGTCGCACTTTGGGTGATGGCGTGTTCCTGATGGTTGTATTGCTGCTGAGCATGTTGCGCCGGATGCCATGCATAACCTGCTCTCTGGAATAATTGATTTTACAAAGTGGATGCGATCGCATGCTTTCGTACCGATTAGAGCTATATTAAATGCAACTGCCGAAGAAAGGAGGCGTCAGCATGGCTCTTGCGACGCTCACGTCTTTTGTAGACGAAAACGATAAGGCCGCTTTTGATGAATTCTGCTCATCTGTTGGCATTAGCAGTTCTGACGCGATCAACATGTATGTGAAGGTTGTGGTGCGTGATCGGAAACTTCCCTTCGAAGTCAAACAGATTGACCCATTCTTCAGCGCTGCAAATCAGTCGCATTTGCTGAAGTCCATCCAGCAGTTGGAAGCGGGAAACGGCAAAGCGCATGAACTGATCGAGACTGAGGCTGAATGAAAAAACCTTGTAAGATGAAGCCTGGCGAGATGACCTGTGTTGGCAGAGACAGAATACGATGAGGGTTTTCTGGAATCGTCCTGCGAAGCCGGCCTGATCCAGGGTGAGCACCCTCCTTGACAGTAAACGCCTCTGCCGGTCATATTGTCCATGGTCGGAACGGAGACCTGAAACCCGTCTCGCGTGCAGAATCAACTGCTACAAAATTCCTGAGGAGCGGATCTTCCGCTCCTATTGTTGCGTAGAGGGCGTTCACGTGCCGGATCACAGTTCATTTGAATCCCGCATGCGACATTCTATCTTCGGCAAGAGAAAGAGAACAGCGTCAGCTTCATCGCTTTTCGCAAGGTCCTCAAGGGCAGCAGATGCCACTTCAGGGGATCATTTCCCCGGCAAGGCAGCGGCTGCATTGAGAAACGGGCACAGTCCTCTGAACTGTACTGACGAAGGATTGAGCCATGGTGGACATCTACTGGGTGTTACGTGATGAAAAGGCGACCATAGAAGAGCCGAAGCATAAAGAAATCGGTTCATCATGATGCTGCACCGTATCTGCGCACCGAGCGGCAACCCTTTCCATCTCAGCGCGGCTCTTTCAAGTTCCTGCTGCTTCTAAATATCGGCAACCTGCCTCATATGCCTGGTTGAGATAAGGATGCCTGATCAGCTCTTTGCACAATTCTTTCAGGTTTGAGACATCCTGTTCGTCTGCCTGCTTCATGAACATCCTGAGCATTCCATCTGAGTAGGTTCCGCTGGGATTGGCAAGATAAGCCTGGTTATTGTCGAAATTCGGCGCGAATCGCAGCACTTCACCAGTCACCGAGGAACGTATGACCCCGAAGTTTCTCATGTGCCTGTCCGTGTTGGTGAAAAGCGCATCTGCCAGCAGGATTCGCTTCCATGCTTTCTTAAAATCAGGTCCCATGGAAGCAATGTTCCTGTAGATCACGTCATCATCGTCACTCGGGTCATCGAACCGAAAACGGAAGGAATCATAAGGCTCGAAAAATTCGTGGAGCTGCAGGAAACTGCGGGTACGCACCCGTTTGCGGTACCGCCCCACATAAGTATACTCCGCGGCGTCCCATCCGATGCTTCGCAGAACACGGCTGATCTCAACTTCCGCTTCTGTCGCAGCGCCAGACTGGAGCTTGTAAAGCCACCACGCTCCATCCTCGAACTTCCATGTCTTGGTGAAGCTTCCATCCGTAGAAGCGTTTGGTGTAGCCACCCGCAGATTTCTCAGGCTCGTGTCGCTGGAAACCAGGATATAATCGCTTACAGCGTTTTGAGCTTCTGGCTGGCACAGCTGAAGTCTTGGGGTGAACTCTCCTTCCTCAAAACACGTGAACGTATCGGAAATGCTGAACATGTGAGTTCTGAGAGCCAGTGTGGTTTTGTCCCGGCTTCCGATCAGTTCATTCATCAGGTTCCGATGCTGCACGTTGTTCAGATCGACAGCTCTCTCACGGAGCCATGCAGAAAAACCATCTGCGGTGGCTTTGCGGATCTGCATCGGGAGCAGCTCCGGCTTTTGTGGCGTGAAGGAATCGATGAAAGAGTGATGGACAGTGAATGTTGCAACCTGAGTGTCATCATTGAAAAGATTGTACCGGGCCACCAGAATCACCTCCCGCAGAGCTGCTCCGAGCATACCATTGTCTGCGTCATTTATCAATGTCAGAATGCTGAGAACATCTGTCACCTGGAAGATGCCGGGAGTCATGAAGGATGGCATCTCAGTTTTTCCATGCGCACGGATCAGCGATCACCTGCAAGGATACTGAGGCGGGCAGATCAAGCCAGTCTTGAGGTTATGATTGTAAAAGCTTAAAATCACAAAGACGATGATTCATCTGTCGAAAAAGTCCTGGAAGGAGGAGCAATGATGGCCACTCATGTCAATCCTGGGAATGGGGCATTTGGAAGGTTTGCAGATGATAACTATGTGGACAAAACGGGACTCATCAGCGCAATCAACAACAGAATCGGTGGCGCTTCCTCCGTGTAGTGCATCAGCAGACCGCGGCGTTTTGGGAAATCGTATGCAGCGCGGATGCTGGCCGCCTACTATGACTGTTCCTGTGATTCACACGGACTGTTTGATGATAAGATCATCGCCCAATCACAAAGCTACGAAAAGTATCTGAATGGATTCAATGTGATCTACCTGGATATTTCCAGCTTTGTTTCGTACATCATAAATCACGGTGGTTCCCTGAAGTTTCTTCCCGATGATATCGAACTTGCCATCTGGAATGATCTGCTGGAGTGCGGGTTTGTGCCGAAGGACAGCGATGGAGACAATCTGAATGCATTTCTGCGCCGCATTGTGGAGGGGCCAGACGGGAAGCCGTTCATCTTTATTCTTGATGATTGGGACGCGGTGATCCGGACGGCAAGGGGTGACCATGAAGCCCAGAGGAGGTACCTGAATCTTTTGCGCGGATGGTTCAAGAACACCACGTTCACACCGCAGGTGGTGGCAGCAGCCTGCATGACAGGCATTCTTCCGATCAGGAAGGATGACACGGAATCAGGTCTCTCCGATTTCGATGAGGCGTCCATGATGGATCCGATGGAGTTTGGCGAGTTTTTGGGGTTTACGGAGGATGAGGCGGAAGAGCAGTGCAGGCAAAGAGGTGTGAGCTTTGAAGAGATCAGGGACTGGTGTCCTGGATATGACCTTTCGGCATCCGGCCCTGTGTACAACCCGTACTGCATTCACTTGGCGCTCGAACATGGCAGGTGTCAGTCTTACTGGAGCGAGATGTCTGGGGCGGAATCCATAGAAGAATACATCACCATGGATCTTGAGGGACTGCAGGAGACGGTGGAGCGGCTCATGGCAGGAGAAAGAGTCCGAGTGTACGTGGAGTCTTTTCAAAATGATCTGGAATCCTTCGACGATACGGACGACATTCTGACCTTGCTGATCCACCTGGGCTACCTGAAGTATAATGAAAAGGAAAACACTGTGTGGATCCCCAACCGGGAAATCCGCACAGCGCTTGAGAAGGCGCTGATGCAAAGGGCATAGCGGGCAATGCACAGCCACGCTGTTTGATTGGCTTTGGAGGGATTTCCATGGGAAGGCAGGTATGCTCAAGGAGATCATCTGTTGATCAACCTCGATCCTCCCTGTGAAACTGCGACAAAATTCCTGAGGAGCGGATCTTCCGCTCCTTTTGTTGCACAGAGGGAGTTTCCGTGCAGGATCACAGTTCGTTTGATTCCCGCGTGAGAAATGCCGTTTCAAAGAAAGTCTGGCGTCCGGTTCATTCAAATTCTGCCTCTCCAGCTGCATCGAATGCTTCATGAGTGATTCCCATATCGCGATCCATTTCTTCCTGAGAGCTGAGTGCAGAGGGGTCGTCATGCGACATTCTTTCTCCGACAGGACCGTGGCTGCATTGAGAAATGGGCACAGTGCTCTGAAATTAGATGATGAAGGATTGAATCATGGGTGGACACCTCCTGCGTGTTACGTCATATAGCAGAGCTGAAACGCAGATAAAACGGTTCATAAGATGATGCATGCTCAGCCAGGCCGGCGGGTGATGCTTGCCATCCTGTGCTTTCCTTTTTCGAGTTGCACCGACCTGATACGCGAAGGGGGATGGGCAGGACGGAGAAGGGAAGCCGGAGGGCTTGTGTCATTCCTCTGATGCGCAGGTGCCGGATCTGAATGCAGGGCCTCAGACCCTTCTGAGGAGCCCAAGTTCCATGAGACCGCGCGTGAGCGTTTCGCTCAGCTTCGCGCCTTCGCTGTATGCCTTCTGCAACCGGTTGATCTTTCTTCCGATCTGGGTGCCATCATCGGCAACGGCCGAGGCCGGGATGCTCTGATCCCCCGGATGTGCATGGAGATAGTCGCGCGCGTAGCGCAGAATTTCCTCATCTGTCAGGTGCGTGCGCTGCCTGCGCTCCAGCGGGATGCCGATGCGCCGAAGCTCTGCCTCATCCTTTTTGTCCATCTGGCCCTTCAAAAAGCAGCCCTGCATGTACTTGATCCACTGGGCCAGCTTCTTTTCCTGCGCGCTTTCAGAGGACAGGCGCGGGAGAAAACCATACTCTGACAGAAACGCTTCGATGGCCAGGGCATTGGAGGAGACGAGCGGGGAAGAGAACCGCTCGAGTCTGAGCACTTCCTCGAACTTCCTCTTTTGATCTGCCGTGAGGGTGCCGCTTTCCATCTTCTTGAGCTGCTGGCGGCGAAAGGAATAGATCTTCTCGAAGCTTTCTCCTGCAGGCGGCGGTGCCAGGTGCTCCTCCGTATAGTTCAGCAGGATCTTGCACATGACAAACCACATGAGCCCGGATGATCTCTCCGGCATCCAGTCATAGCCCACGGCCTCCATCTTCCTGATCTGCTCCTCGCTCAGGGGCGGCAAATTCCCAAACCCGTAATAGCGCAGGAGATTGCGTTCAAGCCATCTGCCGAGCAGAATGTAGGGACTGTAGAGCGGCTTCCCGGGAATGTGGTTTTTCAGCGCGAGACAATAAAATGAATATGCTTCGTCCCAGTCGGTATCTTTCTCATAGTCAATCCCAAGCTGAGAAAGCAAGGTTTTCTGCTCATCATCCATCTCCGGCTTCGGGGATTCGCGGTGATAGCACCTGCGCATGCGATTGAGAAACTCCAGTGCCTGAAAGCTTTCGCTTCGAAGGATTTCCTTCCGTTTCCCGCGCTCAGTCCATGTGGCTCGAAGGACCAGGGAGGAGGGGATATCGTTGATGCTCACCCCGCTCTCCTGGACGTAATTCTTTATGGCGCTGAAGGCTGCATACCACGGGATCCTGAGCCGTCCCATCTTCTTGAATGCCTGATAGACATCCTGCTGATCTTCCTCCCTTACCTTCACATCCAGTGCAGGGCTGACCGATGTGTCCGGGGCGGTGTAGCTGATGATATCCCCATCTGAGGGAAGCTCCCTGAGGTCCATAAGAGAGCTGCTGCCGGATCTGCTGAAATGATTGATGGCCCCCACCATGTCAAAGATCACGGGAGAAATTTTGCTGAACAAAATATTGAGGCGGCCAACCAATTGGACGTAGAGCTTCGAGGAGCGAGTATTCCGTATCAGGAACAGCCCGGTCAGAGACAAATCGTGGGAGGACTCAAGGAGCAGATTGACCACCAGCAGAAGGGTCAGGGCGCCGGAGGTATCCTGCACGAACTCCTGAAGGCCGGACGATCCGCCGCGTCCTCTGTGGTACTCGTAGATGTGCACGGGCACCCCCAGGGGTTCCAGCCATTTTCCGATGTGGCCCTTCACCATTTTCAGCTGCATGATGGAGCTGCAGGCGACAAGGTAGCGCCCGATGTGGTTTTTGAGGACCTTACACAGGGCTTCCTGGTACTGCCTCGTGGTCTCGCCCAGGAGATAAACGAAGGCGGCGTTTTCACACGCCTGCATTTCCGCGCGCGTCATCTTCCGCACGGTCCCCGGGTCCTGTTCCATCAACCCCACCCTGACCCAGGGAGGAATCTGGTGGGGTTTCAGTACCTGCGCCTGGCTCCGGTAGTACTCGAGCACGATCTGGTAGGCCTCCCAGTCCTCAAGGGCGGCGGGATCCAGGGCGGCAAGGCACTCGTCCACCCGGACGACACATCTGTGGTATTCGGGCAGGGGAAGCATGCGCTGCACGTAGGCCTCGTGGAGATGCATGCGGTAGGCCACCTGCCCGGGGAACATGACGTCCGCCACATCCACCCGCTCCCGTGACCGATAGCTCGTGGCGGTGAGCGCCAGGACCTTCGCAGCGGGATTCCTGTCAAAGAGCAGATCGATGCCCAGCTTCGTCTTGGCGGCCAGCGCGTGGTGCACCTCGTCAAGGATGATCAGGTCATACTGGTCAAAGAGCACGGTGTACCTGCCACAGCTGTCGGAAAGCGCGGCCGGCTCCTCCGGTGTCCTGTAGCGCCACACGTGCTGGTAGATATCCAGGGTGACGTTTCTGTAAAGGCCATAGTTTTCCACGTGCCGGAAGAGCTTTTCCTCTGCGTCCTGCTTTGCCTGGTCCCCGAAGGTGATGTAGAGCACGCGGACCTTCCCCGCGCTTTTGCGCGTGGCATCATCGATGATCTTCCAGGCGATGTAGGACTTGCCAAACCCGCAGGGGAGGACGATCAGGGCCCTGTGCTGAGAAGAATCCAGGAGCCGGATGGCCTCATCGTGGGCCTCCTTTCTGCAGTCGGAAAGCGTGATGCCCTCGTATGGCAGCGCTTCGAGCGCACAGAGCCGCTGATAGCGCTCGCCGGCTGTCATTTTTGTCTTCCCTGCCATATTGCACCTCACGTTCTTTTCGCCTTCCTGGACCTTTTCCCTCTGCTCTTCGGCTTTTCTTCGTCTTCATCGCCGTACTCATCTGTATCGCCCATGTTCTCCTTTGGCTCCAGGTAGGGGACTGAAATGAGCGATTTCATGACGGCCTGAAGTCGCGAAAGATCAAAGGATTCCTCGTGCTTCATGAGGGCCTCTGTCTGCATCTGGTATACGGCGGCGGTCATGAGGCCGAGCGGCTGAAAGTCCCTGGAGAGCAGGAGCCCCAACCATTCCGGGGTCAGCTCCGGTGCCTTTTGCACCAGAAGGCATTGCCAGAGCTTTTGAAGGAAAAGCTTCCCGTCAGATTTGGACAGGGGTTCATCGAAGGAGACGGGCGTGCTGGCGGGTAACCGGATCCCGGGGGCGTAGGGGTTTTCAAAGGAGAGCATCAGGAGCTGCTCCTTTGTCACGATGGGCACCGCGGATGCATGGGTGAACCTTGGCAGCAGCAGGAGAAAGTCCCGGATGGCCTGCGTGCTTTCCGGATCTGCCCCGAAAGCGGACATGTCCAGGATGACGGCGCCCACGCTGTACTGGTTCAGGGCATCCAGCACGGCGTATTCGGGGTGGCGCTTTTCCATCGGGGCGAGCGGTGCGCCAATGGCGCCTTCGAGGCTCCTGTGGACCGAGCGGAGCAGGGAATCCATGGAGCCGTCAAACCCGATGGCCGCATGGACGAGGGGGACCGTCAGGCGCATGTCCGTCCCGTCTGCACCCGGCCGCAGGCACTTTTTCGGATAGAGGGCGGAGAGTGCGCGGATGGCCCGGCGCCGTCCGGTCAGCGCCTGCCCGCACACGGGGAGCATCATGGCCTCGGAGGGGACATAGGCATTGGCAGCATCCTGCGCCCAGGCCGTCTGGATGGCCAGGTCCAGGCGCGTGGCGAGGGTGATGGCGGCGGGCGTCAGGAAGAAGGCGGCATCCCGCTTCTGAATGGCAAGATCCAGGCGCGCGTCATGTGAAAGGCGCTTTTCTTCCTCTGTGGCCGCGGGGATCACCTCGAGGGATGTCCAGGTGTCCCCGGACAGGACGGGCATGGGCGGGTAACTGGTGGCGTGGTTCATGTGGTGCTCCTTTCTGTGTTATTGCTTTCGTCATGGTTGTCTTATGTATCTTCTTTGCCGATGCCGCCCTCCAGGCGGTTGCGCTCCTCGGCCTTATTCGCGGCAATGTCCTTCATGTCGACCTTCGTTGCGCCCCTGCGCCGCAGCTGCTGGCGGGTGAGCCTGCAGCCCGTGCCGACGTATTTTCGGGTGCGCGTTCCCATCCCGGCCCTTCCTTCCTTCTCCTTCTTTTTCTGTGCGCGCTCCACGCGCTTCTGCTGCCTGTCCCAGTACTGAATTTCGCCCCAGGGTGCCCGGAGCATATGGTCGTATTCCTCCGCGATCATGGTCCACCGGATGAGCTCCTCCTGGCCGTCCCGCGTGGGCCCATAGGTGTACACATGCCTGAGACAGGCCGGGTGATAGTACGCCGTGACGGGCGGGCGCTTCGAACCATGGAGGTGGCCCGGGGCAAAGTTCACCCGGACGAGCTGCTCCCATTTTTCCTGGGAATCTGGCAGGTAGTGATGGTGCCCGACCTTCATGCCCTTCCGGCTGAAGGTGCCGTTCTCGGTTTCCCAGAGGCATCTGATCTGCTGGATTTTGGAGAGGGTTCGAAGGCTGGATGCGCGGTAGAGCAGGCAGTGGCGGAAATAGCCAAGGGGCGTGGTGGAAAAGCCGTCGGGGTCCAGCGTGAAATGGGCGCGGACATCATTGGTCCAGGTGATGTGAATCTGCTGGAAGAGGTTCATGGTCTCGGCCCAGTCCACCAGGATCTGCAGAAGCTCCTGATAGGTGAGGCAGGGCATCTGGGTTTTGTCGTGGCGGTCTGATGGATTCTGCCGGTCAATGATCCCGCGCAGATAGATCTTCAGGCAGTCCAGCACATGAAAGCGGGATTCCACGTAGGGCTTGCCCGTCGGCTCGTGATCCGGGCAGAAGAGGAAGGAGAGCTGGATGTGGGGGATGACGCTGTTGATCAGCTCCGACTTCAGGGGCCCATTGTCCGTGATGATGGTCGCCGGCATGCCGGCAGTCGGCCATGCGTGGTTGTGGGCCACCACGCCCATGTCGGCAAAGTAGCTTTCCTTGTCTTCTTCGTTGGCCATATACAGGGCTGCCTTGTATGTGGTGACCTTCTCATCCTGAAAGCCGAGGTAAAACCCTGCGATGGCGCTCTGGGCACAGAGCAGCGTCAGCGTGGGGCGGCCTATACACTTCGTCCTGGTTTCCCAGTCCACCAGATCCACGTTGACCACGGTGGCATCCCCCTCGAACTGGCAGACGCCCTCCATGCCGCGCACCATGTGGTAGAGGACGGCGTCGTATTTCTGGGAGAAGTCCTTGTTGCGGCTGCGGCGCCTCAGCACCTCGCGGGGCTTCAGGCGCCCATAGCTCATGCAGTAGTACTGGAAGGCGGGAAAGGGCGGATAGTTTTCGACAAGCGGCCGTGACATCTGGTCCGGCGACTCGGGCTCCTTTGTGTATTGCTCCTCCAGCATGATCTGGTAGGTGTCCGCGAGGGAGTAGGCCTTTTTGGATGCATAGTAGCGGAGAAAGTAGGTCCGGAAGTTCTCGAGGTCTTTCTCCGTCGGGCGATGGTACCTGTGCTTCTCGTCCTCCTTCTGGAGGTCCTGATATTTAAGGCTCATATGGTGCCTCCTTCCGGCGCCTCGGTGCTATCTGTGAGAGGAACATCCTTCTTCCGCGCCTTCCTGCGCTTCTTCTCCTCCTCGTCCAGCTGTTCTTTGAGAAATCTCTTCACAGGGCCCTTCCTGCCCCGGAGGTGCAGGTCGCCGTACAGGCTCTCATCCATATGTCCGCTGCGGTCATAGCGTGTGAGGAGACGGCGGACGATGGGCTTTACGGCCTCCTTCTCTTTGTTTTTCCGCAATGCAAGATATTCGGCCATCTCATCGACAAACTGGTTCCGGCCCTCGCGGGATAGAATGCGGTCCTGGTTGAGCGATCCGGATCTTTCAAGGAGAGGGGGAAACCAGAGGTCATGGTTCGCCATTTCGTCGTGTGTGGGCGTGGCATGCGGGTGGAACGGGTCCGGCGCGGGCGTGAGGACGCCGAGACTGATCAGCTCTGCAAACTGGAGGAACGGCACGGGGAAAGAAGTGGCTTTGTCGTTCCTGGAATTAAGCGGGATGAGGTACACGGCTTTTGAATGAATGAGATCTGAGAGTGACGGGAGACCTGCCTGTTTTCGGGTCTGGCTGTCATTTTGCTGGCCGATGAGCGTGATGCGAAAGAGCGTGCCGCCCGTCTCTTTCAATTCAGGACAGACGACGCCTTTTTTTATGGAAAACACCTGGCCCACCCGAATCTGCTGGAGGATCCGGTCTTCCACGACCTCATCCCGGGCGCTGCCCTGCAGATGAGGCGCGGAGTCAGCTTCCTGCAGTGAATCGATTTCCGAATCCAGGGAAACGGCGGGCACGGACAGGTTTCTCTTGGGAAGATCGGTCAAACAGATGGGCGCGGTGTCCAGATCCACCGGGATCTGGCGCGTCCGCATGAGATGGCGGGCGAGGGTGATGCCGTCCACGGTGGAAAAGTGAAAGCGCTCTCCTGCCTCCCGGGCGATGCCGGTAATGCTTGCGTCCTGCATGGCCCACCGCTTCAGAAACCATTCTTTCGCCTCCTCGGGAAAGAAGGATGGATCCCTGGAGAGGGGCATGAGCAGCAGCATGAGATTATTGGCTCTGATGGCGTTCAGGTTGGACGTGGGGTACACCTCGAAGCGGATCTCTGGGTAGTGGCACTCGAGCCACCCCTCGATGATCTCTGCCTCGCTGGTGCCGTCTCCCTTCACCCAGGCCTCCATCTGGGTGTCGGTGAGCAGCTGCACGGCCCGTCTGCCGGTTTTGTCGAGGATCATGAAATCACCGGTCAGCGGCCTGACGGATGGCATGGCCTCCGGCAGCAGCTTGCCTTCCTCCAGCTTGATCCACTCATCCGACAGGATGAAGTCGTTGCCGGTTTTATCGATATCGGCGCGGAACGTTTCACGGATCTCCTGAAGGTGGGTTATCTCACTGTCCCAGAGAAGCTCGTGGAAAAACCAGATGCGGTGCAATCCGGGCAGGACGAACAGATGCCCGAGGGCGTAGGTTTTCATGATGTACTGGGTGCTGTCCTCCCTTGTGGACCACCAGCTTTTGTAGTCGGGATACGGGCAGTCAAGGCTGCCACGAAAGTTCTTTGCGCGGGTGCGGTATGCGTTGTAGGACAGATCATGATGAGGACTTGGCATAGGCATCAGCTCCGTAAATGTCGTTTAAGAAGTCAACGGTAGAAGGGAATTATACACAAATATTATCTTAATAAGATAAAAAACAAGAAAATCTTTCTAACATAGATGATAACTGCCAACAATCGTACTGTTCTGCTGGTTGAACAACAAAAAGAACAAATGTTCAGATTAATCAACAATGCCCGTTTTCGAAAAGATCTGGAGAGACCCGAGATGCCCTGAGAGGAAACTATTCCGGGTCTTGGTGAAATCAGTATATCTGCCTTCTGAGGGAACACACAGGCTGCGATGTGATCATGCATCGCGGCCTTTTTTTATGCCCATCCTGTGCCCCCAAAACAGGGAGGCAGGTGGACGAAGCCCCTTACTTCCCGTCGCTGCGGTTTTCGGAGGGTTCATTTCCATGTAAGCCGTCCCGAAATTCGAGGAACAACGCTGCATCGACACCGCAGATGGTGGAAGCAATCAGGTGATCACGAAGGAGGTGATTCAATTGCTCTGATTCAGGGGTACCCATCTGAGCAAGGATGGTCAGAATGTTGTCATACATTCTCGTCAGAATGGCGAGAAGCGCAGTCTGCGCTTCCACGCCGCAGTTCGAAACAAAGTCTGTCATATCATGGGTGCCTTCAAAGGCCTGGGTGAGATCGACATCCAAAACAAAATGGCTGTCATCCGGCTTTCCGGAGAAATGGTAGTGGATCAAAGACTTCAACTCCTTTCTTGAGGTCGAGGGCAAGAGCCCTCAGGGAAACGGAACGATGTGCTCTCCCAGGGAGGATGACTGATTATAGCATAGCCAAGCACAGAAAGAAAAGTACTAGATGTTGAACAATAATTACAATAAGTAGATAAATAATACAAAATAGTTTTCTGATCAAGCATGATCATATACTAGAAAGTGGGAGAAATTATGAAACATATGGTGAGTGGCTGGCCCGAAAAAATCGAAATGCTTTGTGATGCTCTTCATATTTCCAAGGCAGATTTTGCCTGGAGAATCCACCAGTCAACTAGCAGTATGCAGGCTGTGATCTCAGGAGAGAGTGAACCGAGCATGCCGATGATCAATGCGATTGCCAATGTGTTCGATGTCAATCGAACCTGGCTTGAGACCGGAGAGGGCGAGATGCTCCGGTCAGGCCGGTATGTCAGGTCGAGTGACGCTGAGATCATCGGCCGATTGCAGTATCTGGCAGGACAGATGTCACAGAATGCGTTTGCTAGCTATACTGGACTGAGTGTCGAAACGATTCAGTCCTTGCTTGCGGGCACAACATCGCTGACGATGAGAGCGGCAGAGACGGTGGCAGAAGCATGTGATGTGTCGGTGGACTGGATTCTCTATGGGCATGAGGCATCCAGACGGTATCCGTGTGACAGGAACATG
Source organism: Clostridia bacterium (assembly GCA_017460395.1). Classification (GTDB taxonomy): domain Bacteria; phylum Bacillota; class Clostridia; order Christensenellales; family Aristaeellaceae; genus UBA2943. The sequence goes on from JAFUBA010000143.1 coordinate 12,510, forward strand.
ATTCGTTTTTTGTCGGAGCATGAGGAAATCCGGCGCATGATCCGGTTTGTCATGAAGGGAATGGAAGAGGAGATTGGCGGGATGCCTGAGCATAGTCAGGCAGCGCCGATCGTGGGGCGCCTGAAACAGGTGTGTCAGCATCTGAATCTCCAGATTCCTCAGATTGCGAGGGCAACACAGACGGACACACACACGATCCGGGATTATCTCTCGGGCAAAACGGAAGTGCCGGATGCATGGACCAATCGTTTCTGCCGTGCATATGATCTGAATGAAACGTGGCTGCAGACAGGAGAGGGTCAGATGATGCTGTTCGATGAGGAGCTGGTGAATCAAGATGGACGAGTTGCTTCTGGAAAACGGCTGAAAAAGATCAGGGATCATTATCATCTGGATCAAGCCGACATTGCAACCATGGCAGGCATCACCACGGGTATGGTCAGTCACATGGAAAGAGGAAGAGCTCCTGTCAGTGAGACAGTGGCCGCGGCAATAGAAGAGAAGTATGGGATCAGTGCGGCATGGATTCTACAGGGCGGGGAAGGACAGCCGGCATGGGACGGGCAGGAAGAACCAGAAGATAAAGAAGAAAAAACTGTTCCCGTCCCGTCTGAAACAGCCGTGAGATTCAAACAGATGAGAACAGAGCTGGGCATGAGTCAGAAGGAGACATCGGATGCTCTGGGCATCACGAAGGGGATGATCAGCCTGATTGAAACAGGCAGAACGCCGATTTCTGAGAAAATGTATGCCCGCATTGAAGAGAAGCTTGGCATATCCAGAGCCTGGCTGCTGACCGGCGAGGGAGAAATGAAAAAATCCGGGCGTCATGAGGCATGACATCCCGGATGTTGCATGGGACTGTTTCTCTTCCTGATGAATTTATGAGAAGTATGACCAACTCAGAGGATTCTCGAGGACGATGCGTACGGCCAAGGAAGCCCAATATATAAGCTTATTGGGCTTCCCCCTATATTCACTTTTGGTCATTCATTTTTTTTGAATTCAATCTCAAGCATATAGCTGTCTTGCAATCTGCAGGACAAAATGGGCTCCGTTCCCTTGGAGGTGAAACTCATGGCAAAAGACGCAACAGTCAGCGCCAGGATCGATGAGAACATAAAATCACAGGCCGAAGATATTCTCCGTGAACTCGGCATTCCTGTTTCTATGGCTCTCACGAAAGCTTCTAAAACAATCGAAGGTATGACACCAGCCGAACTGGATGCGGAACTTCAACACAGCTATGACCATGCGTCAGCTCGTAAAGGAAGACCACTTCATGATGTTTTTGCTGACATTGAGAGGAAGCACGCCTGATGGCAGAGATCATTCTCAGCCCAGATGCCGAAGGAGATTTAACTTGTTGAGTCATGTTTTTGTAAGCGATCTGTTCGTGTTCTGCTTCTGCCGTTTTCACTTCTCTGCTGCTTGTCTGATCCTCTATTCCCGTGTGTTACTACTTATGTTGAGAAGCAGGAACAGAGGGGAGTTGGATCAGGACATAGCTTCGCCATTGCGAGTCGTTCTCGCGTTTCGGATTTTGACAAGTCAGATCCGACTGAACTGGAAGCTATGTCCTCCACTTCCACAGTACGACCATCAGCACGATACAGTTTCTGTGGGATCTTGGGGCCAGTTTATACTTTTCTGAAGAGCTATGCAACCCCAAGGCCCCAGCATTTTAGCGGGTTTTCGGGCTTTGACCTTTTCCGGCTTTCAGTCTAGAATGATTCTGTGACCATCGTGGGCACATCACTTGTGCGCCCAGTACGGCTCTGCCAGACTGTACTTCTTTTTTCGTATGCAGACGCGCATCTGGATTTCAGTCAGCGTCATTTCGGTTTGAGCTATGGCTGTGTGACGGCAGCCTGCAGGAGAATTAAGGATATGCTGTATCTTCATGCAGGCAAGTGATAAGGAAGGGGAGAGCAATGAAGTATTTCGATTCTAACGCAACATATCGTGTCAATTCTGCTGGTCATCTTGCTAAGGTTGAGGAGTATGATCCCTCCGCAATGGTCATTAGTACGCTCACCCCAGAGATGAAACTGACTCGGGAACAAGTGGCGATGCTTGAAAAAGCAGAACAATCCCCGATCGTTTATGAGCATGATTGCCCGGAAATGATGCCTGAGATGGCGGCAGCGCTCAAGCGAGCAGCAGAAGCCCGGGACCAAAGGAAAGCTGTATAGGAAGAGCTGGGGGGATCATCCATCCGAGGGATTTTAAGAATCAACGCTGCTGCGGAGGATAAGATCGCTCCAATTCATACCGGCATTGATGCATAAGAAGCTGGCTGCCCTTCGGAACACTGTGAGGGACTGGTACAACACCACAGACCGAGGACACGATGGCGGGCAGATGGCTGGTTTATCGATGCCATTGGTCACATGACATCGGATTTCGGTGGGATGAAGTACATACAGACCAAGCCAGTGGGCTTCTCAGTTTGTCGCTGATCCTGCATGCTCACGGATCAGCGGTCGTGGCCGAGCTACTTGCGGAGATACTGATGTGGTACTTTGCCGAATGTGAATAGATTTCGACTTTGACAGCGATTGGGTCGGAGTGTATACCCGTTCCCGGAAAGGCCTGGAAGATCACTAGCAGCCCGCAAGACCCCGGCTCTCATGTGGATATTCGGGAATCATGGGTGCATATGTCAATCCAGGCACCACAGCTTTCGAACAGATTGCCAGCAAACACGATGTGGACAAAACGTCAGCGCAATCAACCATAGATCGATGGTGATAGAGCAAGCGTTGAAGACATACAAAAGGTGGTTGAATCTATAGAAACGGAAGATGATAAGGTTGTAAGGAACCAAATGCGTGTAGTGCTGAACCTAATCAGCGATAAAAAGCCTGAGAAGATGGACGAGTTGGTAAGGAGGGATGCTTCTATGTCAGATAAATTGTTTGAAATCTGCAAGTCGAGGATTGATAAGGAAAAGAAGAAGGATTTGTTCATTTTTGTACAGGATGG
>JAFUBA010000144.1 GCA_017460395.1 Clostridia bacterium
AGCAAATGTTTAACTTGAGGGTTGCGATGCAATGAGGTGCTCATAAGACTAGATCTTTGGGCTAGAGCAGCAACCACTATATCTAGTGACGCATTCAAATGACAATTTTTGAAAAAAATGGACTTTGTGCGGGTGAATCATGTATATACGCTTCCATTTTTCTCGAACTGGTCCAACGTCAGCGTAACGCCATCACTGATACCCGGATTCTGCTCCGGCAACCCCATCTGGAAAAGTACCCGTGTATTTTTTGCCGCCTTTTCCAGCTGTTCCTCGGAAATTAAACTGGCAGAAGGATTTTGTTTAGAATTGTACCCATACAGGGGATCACCCTTATATCCATCTCCCAGGAGATTGTTCACGTTGAATGACTGGTTCGCATAGTGGCTCCTGACCGCATTCGGTCCAGCGGCACCGTAGATCAGCCAGTCGACATCTTTGTAGTAGTCCTTTATCGGCACACCGTTCTCATCTAGCTTACCCATAGTGTCCTTCAGAAGGATCGGTGTTGTTTCGTTCAGCACACTGTCCATGTCATTTGCATCCAGAGACAGGGTGAAAAGAACAGGATAATAATACAGCCTTGTTCCATTATAAGAATTATTCTGTCCACCAAAACTATAGTCTGACAGCACTGGCTGATATGTGTCGTCAGACTGTACACTCACAAACCGCCCGGTTTTTACTAGTTTTGGCTTATACGCTTTCACCGTTTCAGTGCCTTCGTATTCCTTCGGCCGGCCGTTATCATCTGTGTATTTCAGATATGCAGTATTCTTGATTTCAATGTACTCTCGGTCCGACGGAAAATTGAGCGTATCCTTCAGATACACCCGGTATTTCAGTGTATACGTATGTTCCTCGAGCTTCCCTCCCATTTCCGGAAGCGTCAGCGAAAAATGATCTTCCGCGACAGTGAGGGCAAACCCGTCATGACTGCTGCTCAGATCCACTTCCTTGGTCGTGCCGTTCACCTTGTCGGTCAGGGTGAAGGACGCAGTATAAGGCGCACGAAACGCTGTGTATTCATTAAGAGTATCTGTCAGTGTGACAGGGCTCTTCATGATGTCCTGCGCGGTCACCGTGACAGTGTAATCAATATACGATCCACCATTGACTGAATCTGTCTGGATCGCATTGGCCTGCTTTTTAACCTTGGCTGTGCCGGGATTGCGGTATGGCTTGCTATCGTATGCTTGCCCAAACGCCAGATCTACTTCTTTACCATCGGGAACACTCTTGTCCTCGCTGACAAGGACCTCACCCGAGAGGACGAGATCGCCCCGGATATTGGAGAGCAGCTCGATTTTTTCTGTCCCTTCAATCTTGTCGACCAGTTCTTTCTCAAGGGTTACCCGCAGCTTTGCTGTCTGATGTTCCACCCCCCCCAGGGCCGTCTTCGACAAGAATCGAATATCGGCCCAGGCGCACACCGTTGATCTCCAATGGCACGTCTGTTGTCTCAATACCGCCTGCCCTCATGGCTTCCAGGTCGAGAACGACATTTTGCAGCGGAAGATCCAGCTCATAGACCGGGTCATTCTTTTCCCTCAGGTCTCTGGCCGGCCAGTTATTGACAATATGCCACTGAACAGCCATGGTCACCTTGTCCCCGTCTGTAACATCAGTGACTTCGCTCATGGGCTTGCCATTGATATACAGCTGCCAGGAATCTTCCTCTGCCAGAATTTTGACAGGTTCAGATCCTGCCGCCATACCGCCTGTACATACTATAAGAAGCATGACAAGGATCAGCTGAAACAGAATCAGACGCGCGCTGTTTTTCATAACGCCAGATCAACTCCCCCGATAGTTTTCTGGGTAATTTTAGCACTCGCACCGAACTTGTAAATACTGTCAGTCCCTATTTTCTGAAAAAAACTACCGATAGCAGCGGCTTTTCTTCTCAGGAAACGCAAGCAGCCGGCAGCGCATAAACCATATGACTGCCACGTTTTTTCGCACCAGGGTATTCATGGATCCCAAAGTGCTTGTCCCGATGCAGAACCCTGAGGAGACCTGCACCTCTGCTCCTGCGCGCTCTGGAATACGCTGAGGATCAAAGGCGCATCGTCTTTCCGGGATTATGCTTTCCCTCTCAGAATCCGCAGCACCTCATACTGGCCGGGCATCACGTCCATCTCAAAGACGGCATCCCCTCTGCGCGTATACAGCGGGCTCTGTTCCTTCCCGCCACGGTTCACCCGCACAAGGCCTTCTGCATCCTTCACATGAAGGCGAACCACCTGCCGCTGGGTACCGTCCATCACATAGGGGTAGAGGATGACGGTATCATTGCCATACACGAACACACTGACCCGTGCCCCGCCCTCCAGGAAGATCCCCTGGACCGGGAACGCCTCCCGGATGCGGCTGAGCACCTCCGCGGGGAGTCTGTATAGATCCGGCATGGCATCCGGCACGCTCAGGGTCCACATTTCGCCCCTGCCATACCGGTCCCGGAAGAGAAGTCCGATATTCTCTTCGCCATGCACCGCCTTCACCACGCCCCAGGTGAAGTTGTTCCTGTATTCAAGAACCGGCAGTGTCACGGGCGTGTCCTGCAAGGGGAAGGTGCACTGAGGCCAGCCCATGGGCGCATTGTCCTCCACGCGCCACCTCTCGGCAGTGAATCTCCGGCCCGTCGCACGCAGTGACGTGATCGAGGCCAGTCCCCGATCCTGGATTTCCTCCACAAACCCGCTGGTCACAAGGGCATGTCCGCCCGCTGCCACATACCGCTCCAGCTTCTCCACGATGTCCGGATCCTTTGCGCTGGTCCGGGTCAGGAGGATCTGCGGCGCCGTCTCCGGGAAATATGGCGTCAGCGTCACGGGCAGGCCCACCATGCCGAGGAAGTCCTGAATGTTATCCTCGCCCTCCGCATCAATGGGCAGATAGCACGGGATCCCGACCGGCGTACCCACGGCATCCAGGGCCCGGTCAAGTTTCTCCAGCTGAAAGCCAAGGGCCGGCACCCACATATGGTCCCTGAGGGCCTGGAAGCAGAAGAGCATGAGCTCCTTTGGCTTTGAGAAGGCCGTCAGGTAGGCCTGCTCAAGATAGTGTTCGGTGATGTGGGTGCTGAAAGGATCCCACCAGCCGCCACCGTTGCGGCCCGGGCACATGGACTCAAAGTAGGTCATCAGGGAGAAGCTCAGGTAGCGTGGGAGATGCTGGTCCGTAGTCAGGGGATCCCGCGTCTCGGTGCCGGTATACACCATGTCGAACAGGTCCTTCTGAAGGCCCGGCGCATACCCTGTGCCCTGATAGCTCTCTGCCCAGTTCGGGTATTTGATGGTGATCCTGCACTTCGGGTTTGCCGCCTTGGCGGGGGCGATCACCAGGTCCCGGCTGACCTCCTCCATGAGGTGCAGGCGGAATGCGTTCCAGCTTCCATCCCGGATGCCGTGCTCGAGATTGTATTTCTCCTTTGCCTTCCGGCAGCTCTCGCAGGAGCAGGTGGTGAAGAAGAAGTCGTCGATGATGAATTCATCATAGAGCTGCCCGAGGCGGGAGGACACCTCCTTCAGCTTCTCCCGCTGTGCCGGATCTGTGTAGCAGAAGGTATTGAACATGCGGGGCTTCCCGTCATCTGCACGGATGCATGTGGTCAGACCACCTGCGACCTCGATGCCCCGGTTTTCAAAGACCTCACGGCACAGGTTCACCTGCTCGTCCGTGGCCTCCTCCTCGCGGTAGAGTTCCAGGTAGACCTTCTGAAGCTTCATGTGCCTGTCAAAAAAGTCCAGGTCCTTCTCCAGCTCCTCCCGGGTCGTGTTCGCCGTCCCATGGGCCACAAAGTAGGTGGTCAGGGTAAAGTTCCGATAGCCTTCCCGCTTTTTCATCTGGTCTTCTCCTTTGTCGTCATCTGTTTTGTCCTCTTATGCCTTTACCATGGCCTTCGCCAGGCCGTTTGCAGGTTTTCCGTAGGTGCAGTACCCGTCCTGGTCACAGCCCATCCTCTCAGGGTACAGCCGGCTGGCCGGCCAGTCCCAGAGGACGTAGCCCCGGACAAAGCTGTGCCTTTCCGTGGCCTGGAAAAATGCATCATACCATCTTGTCTGGCTCTCAAGGTTCAGGCCGTGTCCAAACCGCCAGTCGTTTGGCCGCTCCTCGCTCCCGCCCCGGGACGGGCACCCGCACTCCATGAACAGGAACGGTTTTCCGGCCCTTTCCGCGGCCTGCCTGATCCGCTCAAACTGGCTTTCCATGCACGACACGGGGTAGTACCCGGAGGAGGACATGACGTCCAGCTCGTCCCACCAGGTGAGCCGGTCCTCCTGGTACTTGTCGCAGTTGTAGGTGACAGGCCCTGTATACAGTTCCCTGGCACCTCGGATCAGGTGGCGCCAGTGAGCATCCTTCTGGTCCGCGCTCACCATCTCGCAGCCGACGCACAGCATCTCGGCCTCCACGCCCTCAGCAAGAGCCGCGACTTCCTTTACATGCCCCTCGTACTGCTCAAACCACTGATCCCACGTGGGCTCGGTGGGCACCGGGGGATCAAAGAAGTGGATGTAGGCCCGCCAGACACCGTCCCGACAGTTCACCATGCACTTGAGGATGATGCGAAGGCCGAGTGTCCTTGCATGGCGGCAGACCTTGAGCACATCCTCCTCGGACATGACATCCGGAGAAGCGCCATGCATGGTGTTCAGGCAGACAGAATCCACCCTGTCCTGCAGTGCGCACACCGGCAGCACCAGGGTGTCCGTGCCGCTGGTGCGCACCATCTCCTCCATGGACCACTTCCAGCCCTCTTTTTTCGTAAAGCCGCGCCTTTCACAGAAGCCAAAGGTGTATCCACGCCACCTATGCTCCTGAAGCTCCCTGAGAATCGCTTCCTTCTTCATTGTTGTCTCCCTGTTCTCAAAAACTTCCCCCAGTATATGCAGGGACATCTGTCTGTCAATATGGATCCAGGCTGCTCCTCAGACTCGACAGTTCGGCTCATCCAGGGATTTTGGGATATCGCATACGGAACCCTTGCTCTCCAGGGCCTGGCTCCGTATGACCTTGTGACGCCCCTGGTGGGAACAGCATGTACGCTCACGATGTTCCAGGCATCTTTGCCGTGCACTGCACCCTGAATATGGCCTGTATCCCACACGATCCGCAGGAGCTCCTGTACCAACTGTATCCGGGTCGCATGTCCGCGGGCGATCTGAAGTGCCTGCTGCTGACCGAAGATGGCGGGCCAAGACCCATGTCAGATTGATTCGGTGCCTGAGTCCTGATACAATACACCCGACGTCCTGAAGGACAGATTCGCAAAAGACCACAATCCCTCTGCATCGCATATGTCCGGCATAGGCGCCCGGATATGCAGAGACCATTTGCAGGAGGCAGCACATGCAGGTACTTTCCATGCCCGGCTTTCACCGGGGCATCAATCTCGGCGGCTGGCTTTCCCAGTGCAATGATCTGACAGAAACCTACTGGGATTCCTTCATCACGAAAGAGGATCTCCTGAGGATCCGGGACATGGGCCTGGACCATGTCCGTCTCCCCGTGGACTATTTCCTCCTGGAGGACCAGGACGCAAACCCCTTGGAAAAGGGCTACGGTCATATCGACGACTGCGTCAGGTGGTGCCATGCAGCAGGTCTGCATCTGCTCATCGACCTGCACAAGGCCTTCGGATACACCTTCGATCCCGTGGACAACACGGAGGGCCGGGACAACTTCTTCGTGAACACTGCCCTCCAGGACCGGTTCGCCGCGCTCTGGACCCGGATTGCAAAGCGCTATGGCGGCGATGAGCATATCGCGTTCGAGCTGCTCAACGAGGTCGTGTCCCCGGCCGTGGCGGAAGGGTGGAATCAGGTGGCCGCGAGGACCGTGCGCGAGATCCGGAAGGTGGCGCCAGAGAGCTGGATCCTCATCGGGGGTGTGCGCTACAATTCCGTCACCTCTGTGCCCCAGCTGGACCCGCCCCAGGACGATCGCATCGCCTACAACTTCCACTGCTACGAGCCCATGATCTTCACCCACCAGCGGGCCTACTGGGTGCGGAATATGCCGCGGGACCTGTCGGTCAGCTATCCGGACACCCCGGCCCACTACGGCGAGCTGTCAAAGGCACTCTCGCAGGACCTTGCCCAGGACATGGCAAGCCGCGAGACCGTCAGCGGGCCCGAGTTCTTCGAGCGCCTCTTTGCGCCGGCCATCTCGTATGCCACAGAGCAGAAGGTGCCCCTCTACTGCGGAGAGTACGGCGTCATCGATCAGGCCCCGTGCGAGGATACCGTAAGGTGGCTCAGTGACATTCATGCTGTCTTTGAAAAGCACGGCATCGGACGCGCCCTGTGGACCTACAAGGACAAGGACTTTGGGCTCATCGGGCCGCACTATGACTCCATCCGGGACAGGATGATCCCGCTGCTCTGAGTTTCATTTTCCCCGTAAACTTTTCATTCTGGAGGTTTTATCATGTCTCAGTTCACACGCAAAGCACTGTTCATCGGCGGCACCGGCACCATCTCCTCCGCCATCGTCCGCCGCCTCAGCCAGGATCCCATGTGGGAAGTATACCTTCTGAACCGTGGCAGCCATGCCGCTGAGGTCCCGGAAAACGTTCACCAGATCGTCTGTGACATATCCGACGAGAAAGCCGCGGCAGACATCCTGAAGGACATGACCTTTGACACCGTGTGCGAGTTCATCGGGTTCGTTCCGTCCCAGGTCGAGCGGGACCTGCGGCTCTTTGAGGGCAAGTGCCGCCAGTACATCTATATTTCCTCCGCCTCCGCCTACCACAAGCTGTCCAGGAACTACCTTGTGAGCGAGAGCACCACCATGGCGAACCCCTACTGGCAGTACTCAAGGGACAAGATCGCCTGCGAGGATCTGCTGATGGACCGCTACCGCAAAGACGGCTTCCCGGTGACCATCGTGCGGCCAAGCCACACCTACTCCGAGAAAGCCATTCCTGTTGCCCTCCACGGAGACAAGGGGCCCTGGCAGGTGATCCAGCGGATGCTGGACGGAAAGCCCGTCATCATCCCGGGAGACGGCACGTCCCTGTGGCACCTGACCTTCAACGAGGACTTCGCCATCGGGTTCACCGCCCTGATGGGCAATCCCCACGCCATCGGGGAGATCTATCAGATCACAGGGGATGAGGTGCTCACCTGGAACCAGATCCACGAGATCATCGCAGACGCCCTGGGCGTGACCCTGAAGCCCTGCCACGTGGCCACCGATTTTCTTGTCAGGGCAGGGAAGGCGGCAGGCTATGACTTTGAGGGTGGTCTCACCGGAGACAAATCCCAGTCGGTCGTCTTCGACAACCGGAAGATCAAGGGCGTTGCCCCCGGAATGGGGACCCATGTGCCCTTTGACCGGGGCGTGCGCATCGCACTTGACTACATCTGTGCCCACCCCGAGTGCCGCCAGCCGGACCCCGATTTCGATGCCTATTGCGACCGCGTGATCGACGCCCTGGAAAAAGCGGCCGAGACCCTCGAGTGATTGTATCGCCGCCTGCCTGCAAAAATCCTACCGGCAGGCGGCGTTCTGTCTATGAAAGGACCTGTCGCAGATACAGAGACAGTAAATTTTGGCATGAAGACGCTGGCAGGTAGATTGGAATCAGCGCTTGCCAGCGTTTTCTTTTGGCCGGCATATGCGCTGTCAGATGAATCGCTCATGCTTTGCTGTAATTCTTTCCCTGGACTCAACCACGATGAATCACATCAGATTGCAAAAAACAAACATGGTGATACCTTCTCACAAGGGAAGAAAAGCATCACCGCGTCTTTTTGCCATGGGTATTCCGTTCCAGGGCCGCTCAGCCGTTTAGGCGCAGGCGGATCAGATCCTCAGTCCGTGCTTCAGCACATGCAATGACGGTAGCGGAGTCAGATTTCTCTTTGGAAAATAGGCAACTCCCAAGACATAATCCCGGAAGTCTACCCGAAGAATTCCTCAAAGGACTCCCCGAAGAACTCCCCGAAGAACTCCCCGAAAGACCTCCCCGAAAGACTCCCCGAAAGACTCCCCGAAGGACTCCCCGAAGGACTCCCCGAAGAACTCCCCGAAGAACTCCCCGAAGAACATTGGAAGACTAACTTCGTTAACCTTGGCAATCCATATAAGCCCGGGCCTCTCACAAGAGACGCCCGGGCTTTTCCTATCTATCTTAGCCGAAAATGCTCTGTTATTGGCTACAGAGCCTTTTCATTTAAGCACGCTGTAATTGACGCAGTGTGTCAACATCTTATTACGGCACCATCTCGCGCCGATACTTTTCACTCCGAGGAGGAACCATTATGTCCAACATCTACGGTTATGCTCGTGTTTCCAGCCAGGACCAGAACGAGGAGCGTCAGCTGATTGCGTTTCGCGAGAAGCAGATCGCACCAGACCACATCTTCGTGGACAAGCAATCCGGCAAAGATTTTGACCGTCCTCAGTATCAGAAAATGCTGAAGGTCCTGCAGCCCGGTGATACTTTGTATGTGTTGAGCTTTGACCGTCTGGGAGGAATTATGAGGAGCTTCAGAACCAGTGGAGAATGCTGACCAAAGAGATGGGGGTTATCATTTGCGTCATGGATACGCAGACTATGGAAATTCACACCGGTAACGTGTTGCTGGATATGTTTTTTGCAGACATAGAACTGGAGGGGAAGGACGGCGTCCTTCCCCTCCAGTTCTATGTCTGTCTCACACATGTGTACTTACTCCGCATTCCCCTTGGGGATTGCATCCAGATCATACGGCGTTGTCTGGTACACGAAATAATTCAGCCAGTTGCAGAACAGGAGATTGGCATGAGCCCGCCAGATGACCCGCGGTGCCTTCTCCGGATTGTCATCCGGATAGTAGTTCGCCGGGATCTGGATCTCCTTACCCGCATTCTTGTCCCTCAGATACTCCTGTTCCAGCGTATCTGCATCATATTCTGAGTGTCCCGTGATGAAGATCTGTTTGTACTTCCTGGCATAGATGGCATAAACACCCACCGCAGGAGAAACCGACAGGATCTGAAGCTCTGGCACTTTTTCTATGTCTTCCATGCGCACCGTCGTGTGCCTGGAATGGGGGACATAGAACACATCGTCAAAACCGCGGAACAGAATCGACTGCCGGTACACCACCTCATGGGGAAAAACCCCGAAGATCTTTGCATCTGTCTGATACTTCGGCACCCCATAGTGATAGTACATCCCCGCCTGCGCGCCCCAGCAGATATGGAGCGTGGAGTGCACATGATCCTTCGTCCACTCCATGATCTCGCACAGTTCCTGCCAGTAGTCCACTTCCTCAAAAGGCATGTGTTCCACCGGCGCGCCCGTGATAATGCACCCGTCAAAATTCCTGTCCCTGACCTCGTCAAAGGACTTGTAGAAGGCCTGCAGATGCTCTGGCGGCGTGTTCTGACTGGTGTGGGTCTTTGGCGCCACCAGTTCCAGTTCAATCTGGAGCGCCGTGTTGCCGAGAAGCCTGGAGAACTGTACCTCCGTCTGGATCTTCTTGGGCATCAGATTCACCAGGAGAATGTGCAGGGGACGAATGTCCTGCGTGGTTGCCCTGTCCTGAGACATCACAAAGATGTTCTCCCTGTGCAGTACGTCCACCGCCGGCAGGTTGTTCGGAATCTTAATCGGCATCTTACGTCATCTCCTTCAGATGGCACATATTGATGAATTCCACAGAACTGTCACCCATATGTAGCACATCTGCTCATCTTTTCTGACCTTCAGTCTGCATGATCGCCTGCTCAAGACCGCAGCTCATGCGCACATGCCCGGCCACACCCGTTGTTCCTCCGACATCTGCCGGTGAGTGGTGTCCCGGCGTCTGCCACACGGGTCTCCATTGCAGCCTGCTTCAAGTGTTTTTCTTATTCTGGCTTTTCCGCAGAAGACTTTTTCCGGACGGTCTTTTTCTGTCCGGCTGTGGCCCCCGTGACAGGCTTCTGGGTCTTTGTACTCTCTTTTGCTGCGGCAGATTCTGCCGCCTTTTTTGCAGTTCTCGGCGCTCTGGTCTTCTTTTCCTCCGGCAGGATGCCCACGATCCTCAGGACCTCCTCCACGTAGGTGACCGGCCGGATGGTGAGCTTCTCCCGGATCTCCTCCGGCACGTCCTCCAGATCATCCCGGTTGTCCTCCGGGATCAGGACGGTGGTGACGCCGGCCCGCTGGGCGGCCATCAGCTTCTCGGGAAGTCCCCCGATGGGCATCACCCGGCCGCGCAGGGAAACTTCGCCCGTCATGCCAAAGGTGGGTGCCACCGTCTTTCCTGTCAGAAGAGACGAGATGGCGGTCGTCAGGGTGATGCCCGCCGACGGTCCGTCCTTTTTCACCGCACCGTCCGGCACGTGCACGTGCAGATCGTGATCCTTCAGCTGCTTTGCCTCCTCGGGGAAGAGGGACTGGACAAGGCTCGTGGCAATGCTGACCGATTCCTTCATGACATCGCCCAGCTGTCCCGTAATCTGCACCTTGCCGCTCCCCGGCACGAGGGTCGTCTCGATGAAGAGAATGTCGCCGCCGGCTGCCGTCCATGCGAGTCCCGTCACGATGCCGCTCCGGACATCCGGCAGGATCCGCCCGTGCCGCACGGGCTTTCCGTCCATGTACTCCCGGACGTTCTCCTCCTGCACATGCAGGGGTTCCCGGTTCCCGCGGACCAGCCTCACGGCGGCCATCCGGCAGAGGGTGTCCATCTGCTTTTTGAGCCCGCGCACGCCCGTCTCCATGGTGTACTCCGAGATGATCTTTTCAAGTGCTGCGTCATCCACCTGCAGGTCTTCTGTACGGATGCCCATGGACTCCATGGCGCGGGGCAGAAGATGCTGCCGCGCAATCTGCACCTTGTCGGTGAAGGTGTAACCGGGGAACCGGATCACCTCCATGCGGTTCAGAAGGGGCTCCGGGATCGAGTCCGCCGTGTTGGCCGTGCAGATAAACATGACCTTGCTCAGGTCATAGGGTACGTTCATATAGTGGTCGGTAAAGCTGAAGTTCTGCTCCGGGTCCAGTACCTCCAGAAGGGCGCTGGCCGGGTCCCCCTGCAGGGACTGGGACAGCTTGTCCACCTCGTCGAGAACCATCACCGGGTTTGCGCTGCCGCTCTTTGAGATCCCGTCCATGATCCTTCCCGGCATGGCGCCGATGTAGGTGCGCCTGTGCCCCCGAATGTCCGCCTCATCCCGCACGCCGCCAAGGCTCACGCGCACATACTTCCTGTTCAGTGCCCTGGCGATGGACTGTCCGATGCTGGTCTTTCCGGTGCCGGGTGCGCCGACAAACAGGAGGATCGTGCCGTACTGCCTGTGGTTCAGGTTCATGACGGCAATCTGCTGGATGATCCGATCCTTGATCTTTTTGAGCCCGAAGTGATCCTCGTCGAGGATTTTCTCGGCCTCAGAAAGATCGATCTCCTGCATCTCCTCCGCCTTCCAGCTCAGCCCTGTCAGGAAATCCAGGTAATCATAGAGCATGCCGTATTCAGAGGAGTGATTGCCCTCCTGGCGAAGACGGTTCAGTACCTTCGTGGCTTCCTTCCTCGCCGTCTCGTTCATGCCGGACTCGGCCACGCGCTGCTCCATGCGCCGGATGTCCGACATGTTCTCCGGGTGCATCTGCTCCAGCTGATCCTGCAGATATTCCAGCTGTCCCTTGATGGCCGATTCCCTGTATGTCTTCTGGTTGCGGATCACCTGGTCCCTGTAGGCCTGGGTGTTGACCTCTGTGATCTCCATGAACTCATAGACCGCACGCCTGGCCCGCTCGTGCCGCTCCATCTGGCTGGATATCTCCAGCATCTCATAGCGCTGCTGGGCACTCATGGAGAAGGCAGGGGACATGGCTGCTGCGAACTTCTCGATCGTATCCTGGGCGAGAATGAACCTCTTCCACTCGTCCTGCACGTTGGTCTTGGAAAGGAAGCCCTGCAGGACCACCCGCAGCTCGTCCGCCCGCTCCACCGCTTCCTCCGGCGGCACGAAGTCCGTATCCTCCAGCACGGTCGTCCTGACCTGGTAGCCTTCCTCGGCGGAACGGGTGATGCTGTCGAGGTGCACGCGGCTCACCGTATTCACAAGCACAATGCCCTGGACGTGGGATTCTGCCACCACGCCCGTGACGCCGATGGGGAAGAACCTGTCCTGAAGCTCCTCCACCTCGCCGTCCTCCTTGGTGGCGGCCACGAGGACCACACGCTCCCCGGGCATCAGGGTGCCGGGCACGATGGAGGACACCTCCTGGGCGGAAAAGAAGGCCACCGCATCCGGCAGCAGCAGAAAATTATACAGAGGAATAACCCGCATTGATGACTCCTTTTGTCCGGGAAGGCCTCACGGCCTGTCCGGACATGTACTATACCCGTTCTCAAAACAATCTGGAAAGATCGTAAATGTTCTGCCTGTTCAAAATACGCCCATCCTGGCGCGCAGCTGTATGAGCCTGGAACGGGGCATCAGATCGGTGCCCTCCAGGAACTGCTCCACCTGCTCCCGCTTCCCGAGTGCACACAGAAGCGGCGCATACACATATGTCAGCAGCACCCGGCTGACCTCGTCCTCCTCCAGGCCGATCACCCGTCCAAGATCCTGGATGGACACCCCGATGGCCCTGAGTCTCCTCGTCATGGCCGGGGGATACCACCCCTGCATGATCCATAAGGGCGCAGATGTACTTTCCGGCAGGAGCTCCATCTCCTGTCCGATGATCTCTGCATCTGCGCGGACGGGCTCCATGAGCTCTGTGTCAAACCAGTCGCACATCACCGGCAGCACGCACTGAAAAACGCCGGGGGTCACATCATGGATGGCAGAAGTATCCCTCATGACCAGGGCAAAGGCCTCCCCGGGGCAGCGCTCCACCACGTGGATGGCGTCCCAGATCTTTTCTCCTTCCACCTCCAGGGCCACGACCCGCCCGTCCGCCGCCTCGCAGGCGCGGACCAGGCCGTCCAGATCCGATCCCTGCCGGACCCTTCCCATGGCCGGGGCCTTCCCGCAGGTCATGCCCGAATAGAACCCGGCCATGCGCTCCGCGCCCTCACCGAGAAAGAGCAGCGGCATCCGCCTGAGGTAGGCCGCCATCAGCAGCATGACAAGACCGCGGGCCTCCTCCGCATCCTCGGTGCACCTGGCAAGGGCCCGGACACAGCGCAGGAGACAGTCCCCTGCACTCTCCTCTGAGGCACTTTCCGCCAAAGGGGCATCCTCTTCCATCCTGAGCGGCTCTTCCTCCGCGCCGTCCGTCTCCGTCAGCGCCTTCAGCTCCCGCTGCATCTCCTGGGCCAGCGCCAGAAGCTCCCGGCCAAGGTCCGCCTCGTCCTCCTGGGGTGCCGGGGTTTCCTCTGCATTCTCCGGGGTAAGGGCAGTCTCCGCCTTCGGGGACGCTTCTTTCTCTGGGATTTCTTCTATATTCATAGAGGCTTCCGGTGCGCCGGAAAAATGCAGCTTCTCTGCCACCCTTGCGGACACGGCCGCGCACAGGGCCTCGATCTCCGCCCGTTCAAGCATCCGGGATGCCTGATCTGTGCGGAAGGTATCCAGATGCTCGGACATCTCCCGCCGGAGTTCCTCAGATCTCGCCTCGGTGTCCGCCAGCTGCTCCCTTGCCTGCGCAAGGGCCAGCTCCGTCTCCTCCGCATCCCTTCGGGCCTTCGCCGCCCGGGCCTGCGTCTCTGTCAGGGCAGCCTTCGCCTTCTCAATCTCCAGGAGCACCTTTTCCTTTTCCGCGTTCTGCTCCTCTTCCCATGCGCCTTTCGCTGCCTGCATGAGGGCCTCGGTGCCGTCGACGCCGCTCTCCAGGACCAGAAGGGCCATCTCCTCCATCTTGTTTCCGGAGAGGCGATAGTCCATCTTCCCGATGGCATCCCGCACAAGCACTTCCGCCTCTTCCCGGGGGCAGCCCAGCTTCCCCGAGACGCTCTCGATGAGGTCGTTCTGCCCGGTCTTTAAGAGGGCACTGCGCAGGACCTGCTTTTCCTTCCGGCTCAAAAGCTCCGTCCGGGTCAGGGCTTCCCGGATGGCCTGCATGGCCTTTTCCTCCCGTGTCAGCACGGACGCCGTGCCCTGCGCCTCCAGGGCCTTTTTCGATTTCAGATATCTTCTCGGGCTCTCCCTGTCATACCGGGACGCACAGCTGCCCGTGCCGCTCTCCAGGTTCAGCCTGGCCTTTGGCACCTCCTGGCAGCTGTCCAGCAGCCGGATGCAATGGTCCTGCACCGTCGCCTGCCTGCCCGTGATCACCAGCGCCTCCCGGACCGGCTCATCACCCGCCAGACAGAAAATCAGCTCCCGCTTTTTGTCCCAGGCAAATTTCACTGAAAAGCCCCGCCGGAGCTCCGTCATCAGGGAGGGGAGATCGTGAAAGGGTGTCTCGATGACCTCGCTCCACGCGGCCTCGCCGGTCTTATCCACCTTCGTGGCCCATTTATCGTCCGTCTTCACCGCGTGCCAGGTAAACACGCCGATGTCCCTGACTCCGGCCTGGATCGCATCGCTCATCCCGTAGATGAGGTCCCGGCTGGTGCCCTCAAAGGCACCGCCAGAGGAGACATATGCCGCCCATTCACTTTCATCCATTGCCTGATTTTTATCTGTCTCCCTGTCACCGGGAGAGATCAGGTCGGCAATTCTGCACAGCTCCGAGGTCACTGCATTGCGCTTGCTGACATAGCACAGAGAAACCACCTGTTCGATCATGTCTGTTCCTTCTTCCAGCCTTATCTTTCTCGGGTGTATCCGGTCTTCTGGCGCCTTTCCTGTAAGATCTCGATTTTACGCCAGAATCCCTCTTGCCCTGCTTTCGAACGCATGTTCGCCGGCAGAGCCCATGATTCACCCTTTCCGAAGGGAACTTCCAATGCAGGCGCTTCCTGATGCGCTGCAGGAAAACAGTATATCACAAACAGTTCCTGCAAGAAATCATGTTTTGATTTTCTGCTGTTTCTCACGCCTTCTGAAGCCTGCCATGCCCCACCCCCTGCAGTCACCCGGAGAGGCAGGGGAACAGGCGTTTGCTCCATCGTTACAGGCAACAGAAAATATGCTATACTTGGTTTCACAGTGATCAGGGGTGGATCTTTCCGGGAACGGATATATATTCCGCGTCCTGTACATTCCAAAAAAAGCGAGGAGGCAAAGGCATGAAAAGAACTCTTTCTCTTCTGATCGCGCTCTTCCTGATGGCATTTGGCTCCGCCGGCGCACAGACGCTCGTCACAAGCGGCGGCGTCGAGCTCGACCTGTCGGCCCTGCCCTTCCAGACAGAGGATGATTCCGCCCCGCTGGTATACTTCTTCCGGGACATCACGCCCGAGAGCATGACGAAAGCCTATCTCGCCGCAGGCACAGAACTGCCGGGCCGGGTCGGCGTCAAGATGTCCACAGGCGAGAGCGAAAAGAGCAACTATCTTCGTCCCGCCCTGATCGGCGATCTCGTGCACCTGGTAGAGGGGACCATCGTGGAATGCAACACGGCCTACGGCGGTTCCCGCGCAAGTACGGCCATGCACCGCCAGCAGGCAAAAGACAACGGGCTTCTTGAGATCGCGGAGCTGGACATCCTCGACGAGGACGGCAGCATGGAGATTCCGACAGATGGCGGGCGCAGGATCCAGGTGGACTATGTGGGCAGCCACTTTCAAAACTATGACAGCTACCTTGTGCTCAGCCACTTCAAGGGGCACGCCATGGCAGGCTTCGGGGGCGCCATCAAAAACATCTCCATCGGGTTTGCCTCCTCCATGGGCAAGGTATGGATCCATTCCGGCGGCACCCGCAAGACGGGCAGCATCTGGGGCGAGACGGATCCGTTTCTTGAGGCCATGGCGGATGCCGCAAAGGGCGTCCACGAGTACATGTCGGGCCGCATCGTCTACATCAGCGTCCTGAACCGGCTGTCCGTGGACTGTGACTGCGACGGCAGCCCCGCAGAGCCGGACATGCACGACATCGGCATCCTGGCCTCCACCGATCCCCTGGCGATCGATCAGGCGGCGATCGACCTTGTGTATGCGATGCCGGACAGCGGGAGCCTCCGGCGCCGGGTCGAGAGCAGGAACGGCCTTCACACCCTGGAGGCTGCAGAGGACGTGGGCCTCGGCAGCCGGCACTACAGACTGATTCCGGGTGACTGACCATGTGGGACATGATTTCTCGCGAAGCCGTGTATCTCTGGTACTATCTTGATATCCAGTTTCGGCAGATTGCACCGTACTGGGCACTTGGCATCGTGCTTGGCAGCGCCGTGTCGGTCTTTGGAAAGCCATGGATCCACGGTGCGTTTTCCAGGATCGGGCAGCGGCGGATGGGCTGGCTCGGTGTGATTCCCTCCAGCCTTCTTGGGATCGCATCGCCGCTTTGCATGTATGGCACCATCCCCCTCGCCGCCTCCTTCTCTGAGACGGGCGTGCGGGACGACGATCTGGCCGCCTTCATGATGAGCAGCATCCTCCTGAACCCGCAGCTGATCTTCTACAGCGGGGCCCTCGGAAGAAAGGCCGTCATCATCCGCTTTGTCAGCTGTTTTCTGTGCGGCTGCGTGGCAGGCTGGCTGATCCGCCTGATCTTCGGCCGAAGCGGCAGATCCTTCTTTGACTTCACCGGCTTTCATGAGGGGGAGAGCCGGGACACGGACCCAAACCTTCTCATGCGCTTTCTCAGGAACATCCTGCGCAACATCCGGGCCACCGGCCCCATGTTTGCCCTCGGCATCCTTCTGACGGCACTGTACCAGATCCATGTGCCGGACGATTTCGTCTCGGGCCTTTTCGGGAAACAAAGCGGCTTCGGCGTCCTCATGGCGGCCACCATCGGGGTGCCGGTATACATGTGCGGCGGCGGCACGATCCCGCTTTTGCAGCAGTGGCTGATGGACGGCATGAGCATGGGCAGTGCCGCTGCCTTCATGATCACCGGTCCCGCCACGAAGATCACCAACCTCGGCGCCGTGAAGATCGTGCTCGGCTGGAAGCGCTTTCTGATCTATCTCGCTTTCGTCATCGTCTTTTCCTGGTGCACGGGGATGCTTGTCGACCTGATCGCCTGAAAGCAATGTGATAAGCGTTTTGTGCAAAAACGATCATTTTGAATATTGGAGGACAGCAACATGAAAAAGCTTGGATTTGGCCTCATGCGGATGCCCACCCTGGATCCCAATGATCCGTCCAGGGTGGACATTGAGCAGGTCAAACAAATGGTAGACCTCTTTATGGAGCGCGGCTTTACCTACTTTGACACCGCCTGG
Organism: Clostridia bacterium; assembly: GCA_017460395.1. Taxonomy (GTDB): domain Bacteria; phylum Bacillota; class Clostridia; order Christensenellales; family Aristaeellaceae; genus UBA2943. The sequence continues at coordinate 17,219 of JAFUBA010000144.1, forward strand.
ATGTACAACGGTTTTGCCAGTGAAAGTGTCGCAAGGGAAGCGCTGGTGGAGCGCTACCCCCGGGAATCCTTCACCCTGGCCACGAAGCTGCACAACGCCTTCTTCCACTCCCCCGAGGACCGGGACAGGGTGTTTCAGGAGCAGCTGCGCAAGACCGGCGCCGGGTACTTCGATTACTACCTCCTCCACGGCATCGAAGCCAGCAGCTATCCCCACTATGAGCAGTTCGACTGCTTCAGGTGGATCCTGGAGAAAAAGCAGCAGGGCCTGGTGCGGCACGCAGGCTTTTCCTACCATGACAGTCCGGAGCTCCTGGATGAAATCCTGACAAAGTACCCGGACATGGAATTCGTGCAGCTGCAGATCAACTATCTGGACTGGGACAGCGAGTGGATCCAGTCAAAAAAGGTCTATGATGTGGCCAGGAAACACGGGAAACCCGTCATCGTCATGGAGCCCGTCAAGGGCGGGACGCTTGCGAAGGTGCCGGAAGATGCAGAGCGGCTTCTGAAGGAAAAAGAGCCGGATCTCTCCGTCGCGTCCTGGGCGATCCGCTTCGCTGCGAGCCTGGACAACGTCATGGTGGTCCTCTCCGGCATGAGCAGCATCCAGCAGATGGAGGACAATCTGAGCTTCATGGATCAGTTTGTGCCCCTCAGGGAGGATGAGATCGCCCTCACCCGAAAGGTTGCAGAGATCATCAACAGCCAGATTGCCGTACCCTGCACCGCCTGCAGCTACTGCACCTCCGGCTGCCCCATGCAGATCGCCATTCCCCGGTATTTCTCCCTCTACAATGAGGACATGCGGGAGAACATGGAAGAAAAGGGCTGGACGATCAACTTCACCAACTATGCCAAGCTGGCGGAGCATTTCGGCCGGGCAGGGGACTGCATCGGCTGCGGTCAGTGCGAGAGCGTGTGCCCTCAGCACCTGCCGATCATCGAGAAGCTGAAGGATGTTTCGGCCCACTTTGACCACTGACCCTGCGCCGGGAGATAGGCATCTCTGTCTCCCGGTTTCCTGTCTTTCCGGAGGTTTTGACAGTGGACACGGTTTCAGACAGTCGCAGGCAGTTCCTCCGGGGAGCTGAAACTGCTCCGGAGCCCTGCGACGCCCGGGATTTCGCCTTTCCGGGGCTGCGGGGTGTTTTGCTCCGGACTGTCTGAAATCCTGTCCATTCTCCCTTGACACACCTGCCTTTTCGCGCAATACTCTGTGCGACTTAAGGGCTCCATGTTTCTTCCATATGAAGGGCCCTGAGACGCGATGAATGTATATTTTCTTTGTATCATGGAAAGGAGCCACCACTCATGAGCAATTCCCAGCAGGTTCGCCTCGGCATCATCGGTATCGGCAATCAGGGTTCCTCCTATGCCCGCCGTCTGGTGCTGGAATCCTGGTGTCCCGATATTTCTCTTCGTGCCATCTGCGATGTCAATCCCGATCGCATCGGCTGGGCAAAGGAGACCCTGAAGGCCGAGAATGCCCCCGAGATCACCTACTTTGACGACGCCATCCAGCTCATGGATTCCGGTCTTGTGGACGCCGTGATCGTCTCCGTGCCCCACTACAGTCATCCCACGCTGGCCATCGAGGCCATGAAGCGCGGCCTGCACGTGATGTGCGAAAAGCCCGCGGGCGTGTACACCAATCAGGTCAAGGCCATGAACGAGGAAGCCAAGAAGCACCCGGACGTGGTCTTTGGCATGATGTTCAATCAGCGGACCAACTGCCTCTACCGCAAGATGCGTGAGCTCATCCAGTCCGGCAAGTACGGCAAGGTACGCCGGGCCAACTGGGTCATCACCGACTGGTACCGCAGCCAGTATTACTATGATTCCGGCGACTGGCGCGCCACCTGGTCCGGCGAGGGCGGCGGCGTGCTGCTCAACCAGTGCCCCCATCAGCTGGACCTGTGGCAGTGGATCCTGGGTCTGCCCTGCAAGGTACAGTCCTTCATGCACTACGGCCTGTTCCATGACATCGAGGTGGAAGACGATGTGACCACCTACATGGAATATCCTGACGGCCACACCGGCGTCTTCGTCACCTCCACCGGCGATCCTCACGGCACCAACCGCTTTGAGGTGCAGATGGACGGCGCACAGCTGGTGGTCGAGCACAACAAGCTCTACCTGTGCGAGTTCGATCAGCTGGAGCAGGAGTGGACCAAGACCAACACCGCACCCTTTGGCAAGGTACCCTCCCACGAGGTGGAAGTGGAGACCGACGGCCTCAATCCCCAGCACCAGGGCGTGCTGAACGCCTGGGCCGGCGCGATTCTTCGCGGCGAGCCGCTGGTGGCAAGGGGCGAGGAAGGCATCAACGGCCTGACCCTCTCCAACGCCATGCATCTTTCCATGTTCCTCGAAAAGCCTGTCACCCTGCCTTTTGATGAGGACCTGTATGAGCAGGAGCTCATGAAGCGGGTGGCCACCTCCCGTCGCAAGACCGGTGCCAAGGCTGTCTTTGCAGACACCGCCGGTACCTACGGCACAAAGTAAGCAGGCAGACACGAAGTTTCAGTGGAAACTGATTCAAAGGGAGGATCTTCACGTGTCCTGTGATTCCATGCAGCATCCCGCAGGGGATGCAGTGCGCATTGCCGTCATCGGTGTCGGTCACATGGGTTCCGCACACGCAAAAGCCATCTTTGAAGGCTCGGTCGAGGGTCTTCGGCTGACGGCGCTGTGCGATACATCCGAAAGCCGCCGCGCCTGGTGCCGCGACAAGTTCCCCGGGTGCGAAGTATTTGACGATGCGCATGCCCTCTTTGCGTCCCGCCTGGCGGATGCGGTCATTATCGCGACGCCGCACAGATTCCACGCCTGTCTGGCACAGGCGGCCATGGAGTGCGGCCTCCATGTTCTCTCCGAAAAACCGGCAGACGTGTCCCTTGTGCGGACAGAGCCTGCTCTCAAAACCCAGAAGGAAACCGGTCTTGTCTATGCCGTGATGCTCAACCAGCGCACGGACCCGCTCTTTCAGAAGGCGCGGGAAATCGTGCAGAGCGGGGAGCTTGGCACCCTCAAGCGGTCCGTATGGATCATCACCAACTGGTACCGGACGCAGCACTACTATGATTCCGGTGACTGGCGGGCCACCTGGGCCGGGGAGGGCGGCGGTGTGCTGCTCAACCAGGCGCCCCACAATCTGGACCTGTGGCAGTGGATCTGCGGGATGCCGGAGGAAGTGACGGCCTTCTGCGATGTTGCCCGCCACCACCGTATCGAGGTGGAGGATGACGCCACCATCTTTACCAGGTACAAGGGCGGTGCCACCGGCACCTTCATCACCTCCACCGGTGACTGTCCCGGCACCAACAGGCTGGAGATCACGGGCGACAGGGGCAAGATGGTCCTGGAAAACGGAAAACTGAAGCTCTGGCGCCTGGAGGAATCTGAGCGGGAAGTCTGCTTCCACTCTGACATTTCCATGCCCAAGGTTCCCTTTACCATCGAAGAGTATCAGCCGGAGGACAAGGGAAAGGCGCACCGGGGGATTCTTGAAAACTTCGGGCGTGCCATCCGCTTTGGCGAGCCGCTCCTCTCACCGGCCGGTGAGGCCATTCGTGAGCTTGCAATCTCCAACGCGGCCTACCTCTCCGCCTGGGAAGGCAACCGGCCCGTTTCCCTCAGCGACACCGAGGCCTTTACCCGCTTCGATCGCATGCTTGAGGAGAAGGCCAGCACCTCCGCCTATACCCGCCAGGAAGCTGCTGAGCCCACCTTCCATCCGGACGCTCAGTACTCCAACCGCTGGCAGGTCAACTGGTAATCTGGCGATACAATGATCCCGGCTGCACGCAGCCGGGATTTTTGCATGTCGCATTCGTTTATTCCGGTGACTCTGCCCACATAGAAAGATTCAGGGGAATGTCATTCATCACACGAAGCTGAAGACGAACCGACACTGCTGGAAGGTTCACCTCGCGATCCCGATGGAATTACCTCTGGCGCGATAGAAAACGTGCGTGACTGTCGG
>JAFUBA010000145.1 GCA_017460395.1 Clostridia bacterium
GCCAGCTCCTTCTCGTAGAGCTTCTCCAGTGTCTGCACATCGGCGGTGCCGTTCACGCGCAGGCCGGCATCCTTCTGGAAGGCGCGTACGGCCTCCTGGGTCCCGGCGAGGAAGGTGCCGGAGCACTTGCCATGGTAGTAGCCAAGCTCTGTCAGCTTCTGCTGGAGCCACCAGACATTCTCGCCGGAGTCATTGAGCTGCATTTTGGTCAGGGGCTGGGGCGGCTGGGCGCCGGAAACGTAGATGGGCTCCGCGGTGGGCTGGGGTGTTGCGACGGGGAGCATGTTCTTCCGGTTGAGCTCGGGTGCCTTGAGGCTGGCCTTCAGCTCCGGATCCTTGGGCAGGCTCTCGGTGATGGTGACCACCGTGCCCTTGCCCACGTTGTCATAGATCCACTTGGCATCATTGACCAGAAGCCGCACGCAGCCGTGGCTCGCGCGGGATCCCAGGTTCCGGTAGGACTTGATGGACAGGCTCATCGTGTCTACGCGGCTGTAGATCACGGAGTGGAAGGCGATGGAGGGGTTAATCTGCGTCCAGTACTGGGCATAGTCGCCCCAGGTGGGGAAATAGCACCAGCGGGTCTTGCGCCCGTTTAGCACAAACTCGCCCACATCCGAAGGATTTTTCTTTGTGCCGGTGGAGCAGATCATCTGCCGCACCACCACGGTGTACTCGCCGTTCTCGTCCCGGCTGTAGACCGTGACGGCCTGGTTCGTGACGTCGACCGTGATGTGGAAGGGCACCGGCTCCGGCGTGGCCTGAGGCCTCGGGGTGTCCTCGGGGCGGGCGACCTCCGGGTCATTGAACAGAGCGTTCCAGGTCTTCTCGCCCACGACCCCGTCCACGGAAAGACCGTTCTGCTCCTGGAAGGCCTTGACGGCGTTTCGGGTGTTCCCCTGGAAGGATCCGGAGATGGGGCCCTCATAGTAGCCCAGGTCCGTCAGCTGCTGCTGGAGCTGCTTCACCAGCTTGCCGGAGGAGCGGTAGGCCAGGCGCTTGGTGTACTTGACGGTGGGCGAGGCATCCGGATCCGGGTTCTCGGCGTTGATGACCTCATTGTCCGCGGCAGGTTCGGGTGTCGATACGGCGGCCCCTGTGCGGGAGCGGGCAGAGGAGGAGTAGACGAGGGTCTGGGTCTCGAGGGTGGCGTCTCCACTTGCCGCCAGGGCCATCTTGCTCTGGAAGGCGCGCACGGCCTCCACGGTGGCAGCCAGGTAGGTGCCGGTGATCTTGCCGGTATAGTAGCCCAGCTGGGTCAGCCTCGTCTGCAGCCGCTTCACGTCCGCACCCTCGCTGCCGAGGGTCAGGGGACGGTACATGGCGGCATAGCACTGGGCCAGGGTCTGGGCGTCGGCCTCACCGCTCTCCGGGAGAGAGAAGTCCTTCTGAAAGCGGGACACAGCATCCGCGGTGGACTCGCCGTAGCGCCCGGAAATCTCCCCGGTGTAATACCCGAGCTCCGACAGATGCGTCTGAAGATCCCTTACTTCCTGCCCGGTGCTGCCGAGCACGAGGGCGTTCAGCGTGATCTCCTCGCCCTCAAGAAGCACGTCGTCCTCCTCGGGCATCTCCTGGAACGGATCCTCGGGATCTGCCTCCACCTGAAGCTCCTCCGGGTCGCCGCCGGCCTCTGTGAGGGGCTCCTCCAGCGTGGCCGGGGGAAGGGACGTCTCTTCAGCCAGGGACAGGGGGAGGGAGAGGAGAGAGAAGCAGCACAGAAGCGCCACGAGGCGCCTGAATACAGTGGATGGATACTTCATGGGCGGGACCTCCATTTGAAACAGGTCTTGATCGGGTTCGCGGTGATTCCCATGTCGGGGACCGTCAAATCAACGGACATGCACAGAGATTTCATGCATGCGCGCACAAATTTTACACACTTCAGAAATAAACTGAAATAATTCAGCAACAGAATTGTAACACTTCTGAAATAAATAGCAAGACAAAAGACAAGTACAGTGAAAATACATTTCCCCCGCTTGACGCGTTGCTGCGGCCGTGATACAACAGAATTGATTTCCGGAAAGGAAAGGGCCCCGGGGTGAAAAGAAAGCTTCGGGATGCACAGACGCAGAAACAGTGAAAGGAGATGCCGCAATGAGGAACGCACGCAGCGGAATGCAGATGTGTGGAATGCGCATGCTTTGTATGTGCATGTGTTTTGGCGTGCGGCAATTCTCCATCTGAATCAGTCTGATGCCCCCAGGGAAAGCCGGGATGAGGATTTGAATCACAGGGAGGAGCGCCGCATGGCCTCCTCCTTTTTTGAACCTGTCCCCGGATGCCCCGTTTCGCCGCGGTGCCCGGACACATGCCGGAAATCACAGGACCCCAAAGTTTTCTCTTAATTTTATCCCATCCATTGTATCCCTTTTTACTATATTTAAGATTGGAGAGATCACGATGAAGAAACTGGTATCTGTTGTTCTCGCAGCTGTGCTGACGCTGTCCCTCTTCTCCCTGGCCCTGGCTGACAAGATCACCATCGCCGTGCCCAACGACCTCACCAACGAAGGCCGCGCCCTGCTGCTTCTGCAGGCCAACGGTGTGCTGACCCTGAAGGATGGCGTCACGCTGGAAGCCACCAAGGAAGACGTGGTGGAGACCAAGGTTGAAATCGAGTTCCAGGAAGTGGAAGCTCCCATGGTGCCCAACGTCCTGGCAGACGTGGACTACGCCATCATCAACAACAACTTTGCGCTTGATGCGGGCCTGAATCCTGTGGCCGATTCCCTGCTGAAGGAAGATGCTTCCTCCCCCTATTCCAACGTCCTGACCGTGAAGGAAGGCAACGAGGATGACCCCAGGACCAAGGCCCTGGTGGCTGCCCTGTCCAGCAAGAAGGTCGCTGACTACATCACCGAAACCTTCGATGGCGCTGTGCTCTCCACCGTGGCTGAGCCCGGCGACGGCTTCGATGCCGATGTGGACTATGATGCCCTCAACGGTGTGACCATCTCTGTCGCAGCCAGCCCCACCCCCCATGCCCTGATCCTGAAGGTGGCCGCTGAGATCCTCGAGGAGAAGAACATCAAGCTGGATGTCATCGAGTTCGCTGACTATGTGCAGCCCAACATGGTGGTCGAGGACGGCGAAGTGTTCGCCAACTACTTTGCCCACTATCCCTATCAGGACAACTTCAATGCCGAGAACGGCACCCATCTGGTGAATGTTGCTCCCATCCACGTGGAGCCCATGGGCCTCTACGGCGGCAAGCAGGCTGACCTGAACGCTCTGGGAATCGAATAATTCTCGAATCGTCTTTGAATGAATCAAGTAAAGAAACGGTGCGGCACAAGGCCACACCGTTTCTTTACTTGCCCGGTTCATCCAATCATGGTATGATCGCACTCGCGCCAGATGAGACGCAGGAGGAACGGTATGATTGAGCTCAAGAATCTTTCCAAGTCATTTGTGACACAGGATGGACCGGTGGACGCGCTGAGGCACGTGAACCTGACCATCCATGACGGGGACATCTACGGGATCATCGGCATGTCGGGTGCCGGAAAGAGCACCCTGGTGCGCTGCATCAACATGCTGGAGCGGCCGACCGAGGGACAGGTTCTGATGGACGGCAAAAATCTCGGCTCCCTGAACAAGAAAGAGATGCAGGAGATGCGCCACTCGGTGACGATGATCTTCCAGGGGTTCAATCTGCTCATGCAGCGCACCTGCCTTCAGAATGTGATGCTGCCCCTCCGCCTCAGCCATGTCCCGAAAAAAGAAGCCGAGGAGCGGGCGAGGGAGCTATTGGGTATGGTGGAGCTGCCGGACAAGGCCAACAGTTACCCGGCTCAGCTCTCCGGCGGACAGCAGCAGAGGGTGGCCATCGCCCGGGCCCTGTCCACGAACCCCAAGGTGCTCCTTTGCGATGAGGCGACCAGCGCCCTGGATCCCAAGACCACGCACCAGATCCTGGAGCTGATCCGGGAGATCAACAAGCGCATGGGCATCACGGTGACCGTGATCACCCACCAGATGAGCGTGGTCCAGGAGATCTGCAACCGTGTGGCCATCCTGGAAAACGGCACCGTGGTGGAGGAGGGGGACGTGTCGGATGTGTTCTCCAATCCGCGCGCTGCGGCCACGCGCTCGCTGGTGTACCCGGAGATGAATGAAGGGTCACTCCTGATGTCGCCTGCGGCCCAGCAGATCCGTCTGATCTTCAACGGTGCGCCTGCTGCCAGAACGCCCCTCATTGCCCAGATGGCCATCGACATCCAGGTGGCGGCCAGCATCCTCTCGGCCAGCACCAGGACCATTCAGGACAAGGCCTACGGCTATATGACCCTGGAAATCCCCGGCGGGCCGGATGAGCTGGCCCGGGCCGTCAAGTATCTGAGCGCCGTCCCGTCGGTCGCGGTGCAGGTGGATGTGGAATATCCCGCAAAGGAGGAAGAGAAATGAATCAGTTTCAGCGTGCCTTCACCCAGGAGAGCCTGAGCGAAGCATGGGAGATCTTCCTGAGGGACTTCCCGCAGGGCCTGTGGGATACGGTGTATGTGACGCTTCTGGCGACGCTGTTTGCCATCATCCTGGGGCTGCCCCTCGGGATGCTATTGGTTGCCGGCGATGAGCACGGCATCCGGCCGCTGCCAAAGGTCCTGATGCGGGTGATCAACGTGATCATCAACTTCCTGCGCTCGGTGCCCTTTCTGATCCTCATCGTCATGGTGATCCCCATCACACGCCTGATCGTCGGGACGTCCGTGGGCACGACGGCCAGCATTGTGCCGCTGGTCATCGCGGCCTTCCCCTTTGTGGCAAGGCTTGTGGAGTCAAGCCTCAGGGAAGTGAGCCCCAACATCATTGAGACCGCCCAGAGCATGGGCGCCACCCCGATGCAGATCCTGCTTCGGGTGATGCTCCCAGAGGCCGTACCGAGCCTGATTGACAGCTTTACGCTGGCCATCACCACGATCCTCGGCTACACGGCCATGAGCGGCGCCATCGGCGGGGGCGGCATCGGCAAGATTGCCATCATGGTCGGCTACAACCGCTATAAGTACGCAGTTTTGTACCTCGCGGTCATCGTGCTGGTCGTCCTCGTGCAGATCTTCCAGAACGTCGGCTCATGGCTGTCGCGCAAGTGCGATAAGCGGCTGAAGCACTGAAAGACTTGAAGAAAATCACAGGGAAATAAGACAGGTACAGAAGATGGATCAGTTTGTCCTCAAGGCGCCGTATGCGGCAAAGGGTGACCAGCCCCAGGCGATTGATGCCCTGGCGAAGGGCGTCAAGGCCGGGATGCGGGACCAGGTGCTGCTTGGCGTGACGGGCTCGGGCAAGACCTTCACCATGGCCAGCGTCATCGAGAAGGTGAAGAAGCCCACCCTCGTGATCGCCCACAACAAGACCCTGGCGGCGCAGCTGTGCAGCGAGCTCAGGGCCTTTTTCCCGGACAGCCGGGTCGAGTACTTCGTCTCCTACTACGACTACTATCAGCCGGAGGCGTACATCGCCTCATCCGACACCTACATCGAGAAGGATGCCAGCATCAACGAGGAGATCGACCGCCTGCGCCACAGTGCCACCGCAGCCCTTCGCGAGCGGCGGGACGTGATCATCGTGGCGAGCGTCTCGTGCATCTACTCCATGGGCGATCCCTCGGAGTACGAGGGACAGATGGTGTCCCTGCGGCCGGGCATGACGCTGGACCGCGACAAGCTCGTGCGCATGCTCATCGACATTCAGTATGAGCGAAACGACGTGGACTTTGCCCGCGGCACCTTCCGCGTGAAGGGCGACGTGCTGGAGATCATCCCGGCGGGCGAGTATGACCACGCGCTCAGGGTCGAGTTTTTCGGGGACGAGGTGGACCGCATCAGCGAGGTGGAGGCCACGACGGGCCATGTGCTCTCGACGCTGGAGCACGCGAGCATCTACCCCGCGACCCACTATGCGACCGACAAGACGCACCTGGAGGAGAACCTCGCCACCATCGAGCGGGACCTGAAGGAGCGCATCGAATACTTTACGTCAAACGGCCGGCCCCTGGAGGCAGAGCGCATCGCCCAGAGAACCAACTATGACATGGAGATGATCCGGGAGATCGGCTACTGCACGGGCATCGAGAACTATTCCAGGTACTTTGACGGCAGAAAGCCGGGGGATGCCCCCTACTCGCTCCTGGACTACTTCCCGAAGGATTTCCTCTGCTTCATCGACGAAAGTCACGTGACGGTCCCGCAGATCCGCGCCATGTATAACGGCGACAGGGCGAGAAAGAACACCCTCGTGGAGTACGGCTTCCGCCTGCCCTCCGCCTACGACAACCGGCCGCTGCTCTTTGAGGAGTTTGAGGAGCGGATCCACCAGGTGATCTACGTCAGCGCGACCCCGGGCCCCTATGAGCTCGGGAGGCAGACGCAGACGGTGGAGCAGATCATCCGTCCCACGGGTCTTCTGGACCCGGAGGTGGTGGTGAAAAAGGCCACAGGCCAGGTGGACGACCTGGTGGGCGAGATCCGAAAGGTCACGGAGAAGGGCGGCAGGATCCTGGTGACCACCCTGACCAAGCGGATGGCGGAGAGCCTGACGGACTATCTGCAGGAACTCAAGATCCGGGTCCGGTATCTGCACAGCGACATTCAGACCATCGAGCGGATGCAGCTGATCCGGGACCTTCGGCTCGGCGAGTACGACGTACTGGTGGGCATCAACCTCCTCAGGGAGGGCCTGGACCTTCCGGAGGTGCAGCTGGTGGCCATCCTCGATGCCGACAAGGAGGGCTTCCTCAGGTCCGAGACGAGCCTTGTGCAGACCATCGGGCGCGCGGCGCGAAACGTGGACGGCCGGGTCATCATGTACGGCGACACGGTGACGGACAGCATGATGCGGGCCATCACCGAGACCAACCGGCGCCGGGGCATTCAGAAGGCCTACAATGACGCCAACGGCATCACGCCCGAGACCGTCCGCTCCAGCATCCGTGAGGTGCTGGAGATCACGCGGCAGGTGGAGGAGGCATCCCCCGCTCCCATGGACGAGGACGAGCGTGCCGCCGTCATGGCGCGCATCGAGGAGGAAATGCTGAACGCAGCAGCCTCCCTCGAGTTTGAGAAGGCAGCTAAGCTGCGCGACCAGCTGCTGGAGCTCAGGGGCGAGAAGGTCGAGAAACCGGTCATTCAGCAGCGGCGCGGCAGGGGTACCCGAGCGCGCAAGTCGGAGCACTGAAAAGCATGTGCTACAGGAGGTAACTATGTCTGAGATGCGAGAGGATGTGCAGGGCACAGAATACAATGCAAAGAAACGGCGGTGGATCCCGGAGCGGCTGCCCGGCAAGGGCTGGCTGCTCATGCCGGTGCTGCTGGCATCCCCGGTGGTGGGCGGCGTCATCTGGGCGCTTCTGACCTACGGGGAGAAGATCCAGGAGCTGGTGAATGCGGCGGCGAAGGTGGGGGTGATGAGATGACGCGCGAGGAGAGAAAGTACAAGCATGTGCCGTGGATCCTCCGGATTCTGAGCATCCTTCTGGCCTTCGTGCTGGCCCTCTCGATTCTGGGCGGGGCGATCCAGTGGACGCTGCTTGGTGCCCTCAATCATCCGGAATACTACGTGCAGGCAGGCCAGCGCATGCGAAACAGCCAGCTGGGCTCACTGCATGCGCAGATCCATACCCTGTCCGAGGAGTACGGGTTTTCGGAAGCTGCCATCACCGACATGATCACAAGGGAAACCCTGGACGATTACTCCGGGGAAGTGATCGAGTGGATGCTGCAGCTGCTGGACCGGGACTATGAGGCCTATGCGCCTCTCTTCGCGCTGCCGGATGCCGAGGCGGTGATCCGCTCCGATCCCGGGTTCCTGGAAAAGGTGGACGTCTCAGAGCAGCGGCATGTGGCCCAGACGGAGATCGTCTACGCCATCGAGGAGACGGCCCAGAAGGAGCTGTTTCCCCTTCGCGTGCAGGTGCTGGCCATGGGCGCCGGGATGGCCCACGACAATGTGGACGTGGAGCCGATCCTGGAAAAGCTGAACACGACCTGGGTGTTCCCGGCCGTGGGCGGTGCGTGCCTTGTGCTGATTCTGCTCCTGTGCCTGAGAAGGATCACCGAGGGCTGCCTCTGGGCCGGGAGCGGTCTTGCGGCAGGCGGCATCATGACGCTTCTGACCGGCATCGCCCTCAAGTTCCTGCGCCTCCCCGATATCGTTGGGGAGATCAACCCGGACCTTGCGGTGTACCTGGGAAAGCTGGTCAGCATCGTGGAGCGCAATCCCCTGTATCTGTCGCTGGCGGCCCTGATCCTGGGCTTCGTGCTCATTGAAATCTACTGTGCACGGCATGAGCTGCCCGCAAAGGAAGAGTGATTGCTTTGGCAGGGAAAAAAGCGCATGTCATCACGCACTACAGTGTCAAAGGAAAGGTGCTGACCGGTAAGCATCTGAAGCTTGCCGTGGTGACGGACCTCCATAACGGCCAATACGATGACGTGGTGGGCGAGATGGGGACGTGCGATGCCATCCTGGTCGTGGGCGACATCGTGAACCGCCACAGGGACGGGCTCGAGCTGGCAGAGCGCTTTCTTCGGGACGCGCCGGGGCTGGCGCCCACCTTCTTTTCCATCGGGAACCACGAGCGCAAGTACGAGGATGCGGAAGCCGTCTTCCGGATGCTGGAGGAGAGCGATGTTCAGGTGCTGGACAACCGCTTCGTCCGCTTCAGGGACATTGTGCTGGGCGGCCTTTCCTCTGCGGAATACACGGACCAGGGGTTCTCAGGCCAGAGAAGGACGGAGGATGAACCGGACACGACGGTGGTGGATGCCATGGCAAAGGAGCCTGGCTTTCATCTGCTCATGTGCCATCACCCGGAGTACTATCCAAAGTATGTGAAGGGCAGAAGCATTGACCTGACGCTGGCCGGCCATGCCCACGGCGGGCAGGTGCAGGTGTTCGGACACGGGCTCTTTGCGCCGGGGCAGGGTCTCTTCCCGAAGTACACCGACGGCTTCTACGATGACGGGCACCTGCTGGTCAGCCGCGGGATGACCAACTCTGCCGGCGCGCCGAGGCTTTGGAATCCCCTGGAGATGCTGGTGGTGGATCTGGAATATTAAAAAAGGCGGCAGCCTCGCTGAAGGAGCGGGGCTGCCGTAATCTTTTACTCGGGATAGTGGAGCGTCAGCGTCATGCCGTCCGCGGCACAGACCGTTTCCGGGAAGATGTCCGTGGCAGACGGAAGGGAGATCTCCGGCTCCTCCATGCTGGTGGAAAAGTGGGTGAGGATCAGGCGCTTCGCCCCGGCCTCCCGGGCCAGGGCTGCCGACTCCCTGTAGAGCATGTGGTGGTTTTTGACGGCGAGGGGATACTTCTCCTCCTCCCCGTACATGCCCTCGAGGATCATGAGGTTGGTGTCTGCGCCGAAGCGGACGATGTCGGGGACGGGCCGGGTGTCTGTGGCGAAGAGAAAGGAAATTCCCTGTCTTGCATCGCCCTGGACGTCGCGGGGCTCGATGGTGCGCCCGTCCACCTCCACCGGGGTCCCCTTCTGCAGGACCCGCCAGAGCTTCATGGGCACGTTCAGGGCCGCGGCCTTCTCCGGGAGAAAGGGCGGAAGACGGTCCAGGCGGAAGGCAAACCCGAGACAGGGAATGCCGTGGTCGAGGGGAAAGGCGCAGGCGTGCAGCCCGGCGGTGTCAAACTCATTCACCTCCCCGCCCAGCTCGTGGAGCTCGATGGGGTAGGGGAGCTGGGGGGCGATGACCCGGAGAGCGTCTACCACGCGCCTCAGGCCCACCGGCCCATAGATGTGCAGGGGCTCGGTGCGGCCGGTCTTGGCCTGAGCCAGGAGAAAGCCCGGGAGGCCCGAGCAGTGGTCTGCATGGAAGTGGGTGATGAGCAGGCTTTCGATGCATCGAAAGCCCCAGCCCAGGCGCATGATCTCGATCTGCGTGCCCTCGCCCACATCGATGAGCATGCCCTTTCCCGAGACGCGGACATAGAGACTGGACAGGGCCCGGTTTGGCAGGGGGATCGAACCGCCGGTCCCGAGAAAACAGAGGTCTATCACGGAAGTACCACCTCGCATGCCAGATAAATATGTTACGGCTCAGCATTATATCCAATCGGGCCGACTCGAGGCAAGACAGAAAAAAGGCAGCAGACATGTCTGCTGCCGGTGAAATTTTGCGAAAACCTTTTTATCTGCGGGCCTGCTGGCGGAGTGCCTTGACCAGGCGCTGTCCCACAAGGACACAGATCACCACGCAGATGATGCACTCAAGGCCCATGTAGGTGCCGTTGTAGGCAAGGGAATAGCTCCATGCTTCCCAGCCGGTGCGGGACTCGGCCCAGAAGACAACGCCGGCGAGGACGGCGGCGAGGTAGCGGCCAAGAGAGCCGATGATGACGCCGATGGTGAGGCCCGCCTGCTCATTTTCCATGCGGGAGGTCAGGCCTGCAAGGCCCAGCATCGCGAAGGCAATGGGGTAGTCCAGAAGGAACTGGGGCACGCTCAGGAACCAGCCGCCGAAGGCATAGTCCAGAAGGCCGTAGAGGGCACCCAGCATGAGGCCGGGGCCGACGCCGTAGACGTAGGCAAAGAGCATCAGCGGGAGCATGCTGGCCGGGGTGATAGATCCGCCATTGGGCATGGTGAAGAGGCGGATGCGGCTGAGCACGACGCTCAGCGCCATGCACATGGCGCCCATGGCCATGGTCTGGGGTGTCCAGACGGACTTTTTCGTGGTACCCTTGGAGGAAAGGCTCTTCCAGAGCGCAAAGCCGCCCGCGAGGAACACGACGACCAGCACCCAGCCCCACACGGGCAGCTCACCGAGCTTTTTGAAGGCGGTCTGGAAGTAGCTGGGCTTCGTCTCCACCTCTTCTGCCAGGGCACGGGAAATAAAGAGGAACTCAGACATGGGAAAACCCCCTTGAATGATATTTGTCAGTGACAGACAGTCTGCGCGATGACAGAGGGGAGAACAGAAAAAATCCTGCGCTTTTTGCGCAGGAAGTCAGACCGGTGCTTGTTCACCGGATCCGCTTCCCTTCGGTAGGATGATCTACACAGGTTCCAAGGGTCGGGTCCGAGGACCCTCTCAGCGGCTTTGCCGCACCCCCAGCGGTATATGTCATTGACAGGTTGCATTATAATGATAAAGTGTCACCTGTCAACATGTGTATTCCGAAGGAATGTATCCCGATGGAGAGATATCCGGGTGGGAAGACACAATTGGCGGAGATGAAACACAGGAGAAACAGCATTGCACCATTTTTACGCATACATGGCCAGGCTCAAGCTGATCCGCAGGTGGAGCCTGATGCGCAACACCCAGGTGGAAAATGACGCGGAACATTCCCTGCAGGTCGCGATGATGGCCCACGGCATTGCCCTGATTGGCCTCAGGCGATACGGGCGCGAGGTAAATCCCGAGCATGTCCTTGCCCTCGGCGTCTACCACGATGCCAGCGAGGTGCTGACGGGGGATCTGCCGACGCCGGTCAAATACCACGATGAGACACTCAGGCGCGCCTACGGCGAAGTGGAAAGAAGCGCGGAGGAACGTCTGTCTCGCATGCTGCCGGAGATTCTGCGCGGGGACATCCGGGACTGCATGACGGAGAAGGGCACCTATGACCGGAAAATCGTCAAGGCGGCGGACAGGATCAGCGCCTACGTCAAGTGCCTTGAGGAGCAGCGGGCCGGGAATCATGAGTTTGACGCGGCGGCAGAGACAGTTCTTCGGAGCATCCGGGAGATGATCGAGAAGGACGAACTCCCGGAGGTCCGGGACTTCATGGAGGAGATGATCCCGTCCTTTGAGCTGACACTGGATGAGATGAACACGGAAGACGGGGAATCAAAATGAGCGTCGGTCTTTCAACGGCTGCATTCTACGGGCTCATGGAGACCGAGGACGCAGCCGGGATCATGCGGGAGTTTGGCATTCCCGTGTGCGAGGTGTTCCTGCAGACCCAGTCGGAATACCGGGAAAGCTATGGAAGAGAGATCCGGGAGCGCCTGGGACCTGTCAGATGCGTCTCGGTCCACCCGAAGGGCACCCAGTTTGAGAACGATCTGACCGGTGCCTCCCCCCGGCAGCGGCGGGACGGCCTTGAAATCTTCGGACACGTCCTGGATGCAGCAAATGCCGCGGGTGCCTCGTTCTATGTGATGCATGGGATCTTTGCCGTCAGGGGCCGCATCCATCCGGACACGAACCCGAGGGTGCAGGAGTACCTGCCGGAGGTGATCTCCTATGCGAAAAGGCGCGGGATCCAGGTGCTCTGGGAAAATGTGTCCTGGTGCAGCATGCGGGACCCCGAGGACGTGCGCACCGTGCGAAGACTCTTTCCCGAGGTCGGGTTTGTGCTGGACACAAAGCAGGCCGCGGAGGCAGGGGCCCTGCTTCCGGAGATGACCGAGGCCATGGGGGACAGGCTGCGGCACGTGCACGTGCTGGACCGGGACGAAAACGGGAAGCTGTGCCTCCCGGGCGAGGGGATCACGGACTGGGAAGGCTTCTTCCGGGGACTTAAAAAGATCGGGTATCGCGGCGACGTGATCCTGGAACCGTACAGTTATCTTTCAGGGGACCGGGAGAGGCTGAAGCGCAGCCTGAGGTTCCTGGAAGAGATGGAAAGAGAAACCTGAAGACTTTGTGACATAAAATTTATAGAAAGAGGAGCGACGGGAACATGCAGAAACTGTGGAAGAGACTGGTAAGCCTTTTACTTACATGCACGCTGTTACTTGGCCTCATGCCCATGGCACTTGCTGAGGATTTTGAGGATGAGATCGAAGATCTCGATGACGTGGACCTGGTGGACGACTTCGAAGATGACGAGGATTGGGATGATTTTCTGATCCCGGACGATGTGGAGGAGGTCGCCGAGGACGTTCTGGCCTGGGAGGTCGATGATGACGTCAGCCCGGACGATCTGGAGATCAACCCGGATCTGAGCGATGATGTCGTCAACATTCTCATGATCGGCATCGATACCCGCTCCAAGTCCATGGAGAACGAAGCGGGTCTGCAGCACAATGACGTGAATATCATCCTGTCCATCAATACGAAGACAGGGAGCATCAAGCTGACCAGCATTCTGCGCGACCTGTATGTGCAGATCCCGGGCTACAAGAATAAGTCCAGAATCAACAATGCCTACGCAAGGGGCGGCGGGCAGCTGGCCATGCGGACCGTGAACCACAATTTCAAGCTGAACATTCAGCACTATGTGACGATCAACTTCTTTGGTCTGGCGTCCATCATTGAGGCAGTGGGCGGCATTGACGTTGACATGACCAAGGGCGAGGCGAACGCCATCAACCAGTACATCAAGGCGCATCCGCCGGTGTACGACACGAAGGATCACAGCGAACGCGAGCCGCTGGAGGTCGTGGCCGGTGTGCAGCACCTCGACGGCATTCAGGCGGTCATGTATGCGCGTCTTCGTACGGGCATGAAGACCGGAAACGGCGACTTCAACAGGACGGCAAGACAGAGGAAGCTGCTGGAGCTGCTGCTTCAGAAGATCATGCAGGACATGACGCCCCAGCGCCTGACGGAGCTCATGAACATTTCCTTCCCCTATGTGAAGACGAATGTGAACCCGGTGGAGGCTCTGTCCCTCGGCTATGCTGTCCTGAAGAGCGATATCGTGTCCAGGGCCCGTGGCGGGGAAGAGCTGCTCGCGCAGCATCGGGTGCCCATGGACAAGACCTACTCCTATAAGACCGTGGAGGGTGCCAGCGTTCTGAACCTGTCAGATGCTCAGTGGAAGACCAATGTGAACGCCGTCCATGATTTTATCTATGGAGACAACTAAAGGTGATCAAGAAAACTGCCATGTGGGGGATATGCCTCTGCATGGCAGTTTTTCGATCATGGGTTGAGTGGATGATGGACAAAATAACAGACCAAAGTCTAAACACGAAATTTGCGTCCGGAGAAGATCTGGTGTTCTCCGGGATCTGACCCACAAGGCGGAAAATAGTCTGGCGAACAAAAGCGGAATTCAAACGAAGCTTTTGTTCGCCTTTTGACGACAAAGCGAAACTTCAGGCAAAAACATTTTTGAAACCGCTTGACCGGAAGGTGATTCGGAATTATGATACGCAAGCTGGCTCGCGAGGGACAGCGAATGAACCTTGAAAACGATATAGAACCGAAACGCAAAAGAAAGACAGCAGATTCCGGAGAGCGAGAATCTTGGCAGCGGGGCAGAGGATCCGAAAGGAACTGAAGCTTGGCTGAAAGGA
>JAFUBA010000146.1 GCA_017460395.1 Clostridia bacterium
CAGATCGCAAGGCTCATCGGGCGGGAGAAAAACGCGCGCCTCGTGGGGCGGGTGCTCAGCATGGCAGAGTTCTACGGTGACTATCCATGTCACCGTGTTGTGAATGCCGCGGGGCGCACGGCCCCGCACTTTGAGGAGCAGCGGGCACTGCTGGAGGAGGAGGGTGTGACCTTCCTGAAAAACGGCTGCGCCGACATGAAGCTGCACCGGTGGGACGCCTGAAGGGAACAGACGTCTTGAAAAGTGATACGCGGCAGGTTGGAGGAAAACATAAAGCGCTGAAGATGAAGCACCGCATTTTTGAAATCATCAGCAGATAGGAGCATGGTAACAGGGCGAGCTCTGTGGTCGACTGGACCATCAGACGGTGTTTCAGATCCTGGAGGTCGTGAGCGTTATGGTCTTTTCCCTGAAGTATCTTCTGAGAATCTGGACATATGAGCGCGGATATCCGAACTGGTAAGCCGGCGGAACGGGAGGGAGGACAGCGATGGAAAAAGGTGAGCGAAGAAGACTTCTTCTGGATGTCCTCGTGCAGATGGACGGCCCAAGTCTGCACCTTACAGGGAAGACGGCCCAGATCGACATGATCCCCTTTACCGGCATCGTCCGGGGCGAGATCTTCGAGGGGATCGTCGAGCGAGGCGGCATGGATACGCAGATCCTGGATGCCGGAGGTGCCCGTCACCTCTCCGCCAGGTACATGATGACCGGCCGTGACGCCGAGGGACGGGAAGCCCGCATCTTCGTGGAGAATGCGGCCGAGTTTGCGAATGGAGAGGTGCCCATGCCCTTCACCACACGCCCCGTCTTTCACACCGATTCGCCCTGCCTTTCCGCCATTCTGGAGGACGATATAGACCGGATCTATGGGGAGGGGAGCAGCGAGGCCGACGGACTGCACATCCGCTTTTATAAGTCATACTGAGGCAAGTAAAACCATTGGAAACCATCAACGGGATGCCTCCGTGAGGAGGCGGAGAGGAGCCACACATGAAAGTTGTGAACACGGCCGTGATCGGCTGCGGCGCGATCAGCGACATCTACCTAAGCAACATGATGAACCGTTATGCCACCCTGAACGTGACGGCCTGCAGCGCAAGACACCTTGAGCATGCACAGAAAAAGGCTGGGAAGTACGGCATCCGGGCCATGACGGTGGAGGAGATCCTGGCGGACCCCGAGATCGAGCTGGTCGTGGTGCTGACGCAGGCCCACGCCCACTATGAGCTGATCAGGCAAGCCCTCCTGGCCGGCAAGCACGTCTACACGGAGAAGACCATGACGACGGAGCTCCATGAGGCAAAGGAGCTGATCGCGCTGGCAGCGGAGAGGGGCCTCCGCCTTGGCTCTGCACCCGAGACCTTCATGGGCAGCAGCTTCCAGACGGCCAGACAGGCCATGGATGCGGGGCTCATCGGGGATGTGACCTCGTTCCATGTGGTGGCAAACCGTGACCTCACCCTCCTGGCCAGCATCTTCCACTTCCTGAGGGAAAAGGGCGGCGGAATCTGCTTTGACTACGGCGTCTATTACCTGACGGCGCTCCTGTCTCTCCTCGGTCCCGCCGAAAGCGTCTATGCACAGGTGGGGAACCACCAGAGGGTCCGCAGGAACGTGGCCGAGGAGCTGCCGGACTTCGGGCAGGACTATATCTATGACAACGAGGCCCAGGTGAATGCCGTCCTGACGCTCAGAAGCGGCGTCACCGGCACCTTCTCCCTGAACGGCGACAGTGCCCATCACGATCAGGCGTACTTTACGATCCACGGGACGAAGGGCATCCTTCAGCTCGGGGACGCCAACCAGTTTGGCGGCGAGGTGAGGTACCTGAAAAACGACAGGCACACCTGCAACTGGGAGGTGTTGGAGCCCGTGTCCCCGCTCTCCATGAACGCAAGGGGCATCGGGCCCGCGGACATGGCGCTGTGCATCTGGGAGGGCGGAGAGCACCTTGCCTCCGGCGACATGGCCTGCCACATGCTGGACGTGGTGGAGCGGATGATTGAAAGCGGTGCATCTGGCAGGGCCGAGCGGATGACCACGACCTTCGATCGCCCGGAGCCCTTTACCAGATGGGACAGAATCCTGAGGAAGTGACAGGCAGGCGGCAGGGGCCGGGAAGGGGCTCCTGCCGCCCTTCATGAGAACACATGGTGCAGGGGGAGAGGCATGGACATAAGGCACAGGGGACTCCTGGAGGGACTTGCGGAGACGGCGGCGGGACATCCGTCCAAGGCACTCCTCGGAGATGAGCGGGGCTGGATGGACGCCGGCAGCGTGCACACAGCCGTCCTTCGCACAGGCAGCGCGCTCAGGGCGATGGGCCTGGGCCGCGGGAAGATGGTGGCCCTTCGCGCCCATCGCACGGCACAGACCTCCGTGATGCTCCTCGGCCTTCGCGCATCGGGTGCCACCGCGGTGCTGACAGACCCGAGGCTGGAGGTGCCCGCGGCGCTCGCGGAGGCGGACGTGCCTGGGGACATCTTTGCCGGGATCGAGCAGACGGGGGAGGATACCTTCCGCATCTCCCTTGCGGGGGCGGAGCACGAGCTGGATCTGAAGGCCCTGCCGGCAGAGACGGACACCCCGATCTTCACGGATCCGATGGACCCCGCCTTTGTCATCTTCACCTCCGGTTCCACGGGAAAGAGCAAGGCGGTGGTGCTGAGCGAATGGAACCTGGTCGCGAATCTCGTGGATTCCTTCCCCCTCGGGGACTACAGGGAGGATGACCTGGCCCTCGGTGCCCTGCCGCTCCACCACGTGTTCGGGCTGGTCTTGCTTTGCGGCATGGCTGTCCTCGGCTATGGCGTGTATTTCCCGGAAAAGACCGATGTGGAGAGCCTTCTTCATGCCATCGAGTCCCGGCGCCTCACCCGCATGAACGGCGTGCCGGCCCTCTATCTGAAGATGGCGGAGAAGATGGGCAGATATGACCTTTCCTCCCTCCGGACGGGCTTCATTGGCGGGGGACCTGTCACGGAGGAGCAGTTTTTCTATCTTGAGAAAACCCTTCAGATGACCCTGATCCCTGTCTACGGGATGTCCGAGTGCATCGGGATCTCGTGTGCCAGCTACAGGGACCCGGGAAAGGTGCGTGCAACCTCCGTTGGCCGCTTCTATTCCATGAACAGAGGGGTCATCCTGCGCGAGGACGGCACGGAGGCAGAGCGCGGCGAAAGTGGCGAAATCTGTGTGGACGGACCTTCCCGGAGCCCAGGGTATCTTGGACAGGACACAATCTCAGGAGGTCTTCTGCACACGGGCGATCTGGGGTATGTGGATGAAAAGGGCTATCTGCACCTTTCAGGCCGGAAGAAGGACGTCATCATAAGAAACGGCAACAATCTCTCCCCTCTGAAGATCCAGCGGGCCATCCTGGCCCTCCCTGGCGTGAAGGATGCCGTGGTCGTGGGGATCGGGGATGCGCGGGAGGGCGAGGTGCCGGCTGCGATGGTGGTGGCGGAGGATGGCGTGCGCGAGATCCATCCTGCGCTCCCCAAAAACGAGCTGCCGGCGGTCTGTATGTTCGTTTCGGCCCTGCCCATGACATCCTCCGGCAAGCCGGATACACTGAGAATTCGGGAGGTGCTGAAGACATGCAGGAGTTTGTGATTCTGCAGTATCCGGGCCTGCTGCTGCTCTACGGGGCAGGTCTTCTTCTGTGCCTTCTGGAGAGAGCCTGGGGTGCGACGAAGGGGATCTTCTGGTTCCTCTCGGCGGCCCTTGGAATCGCGGCCTCGGCATTCCTTATATTCTACGGCGGGAGCCTTCCGGAGGCCGCCGCGTATCTCATGGTCTTCGTGCTGGTGATGTGGGGGGTGAAGCGATGAATTTTAATTCCCTGGCCTTCCTGATCTACCTCCCCGTGGTCGTCTGCACCAACTGGCTTTTGCCCCACAGGGCCAGGAAGTACTGGCTGCTTGCCGCCTCCTGGTTTTTCTACATGTACTGGAATCCCCTTCTGATTCTTCTCCTTCTCTTTTCCACGGCCGTGGACTTTCTCTGCGGCCTCGGGATGGAGAAGTATGCGGGGGAAAAGGGCAGACGGCGGGCGCTCCTCATGGTGAGCGTGTGCATGAACCTGGGGCTTCTGTTCTTTTTCAAGTACTGGGACTTTTTCGGGGAGACGGCGGGGAGCCTCCTGGCGCTTGTCGGGATCCGGTGGCGTCCGCCGGGCCTTCACCTGATCCTCCCCGTCGGGATTTCGTTCTATACCTTCCAGACCATGAGCTACACGATCGACGTATACAGGGGCAAGTTCCGCGCAGAGCGGGATCCCGTGTACTTTGCCCTCTTCGTCTCCTACTTTCCCCAGCTGGTGGCGGGGCCCATTGAGGCGCCGGGCGACCTTTTGCCGCAGCTGAAGAAGGAACACACATGGAACAGGGAGGACTTTGCAGCGGGGATCCGGCTTCTCCTCAGCGGTTTTTTCCGCAAGTGTGTCGTGGCGGACCAGTGCGGGATCTATGTAGGCCGCGTCTTTTCCGGGCTGGAATCTGCCAATGCGCTGGCCGTCGCACTGGCCGGGGCGCTATTCTGCATCCAGATGTACTGCGATTTTGCCGGGTACTCGGAGATCGCCTCGGGGTGCGCGAGGCTCATGGGCGTGCGCCTCACGAAGAACTTCGACCGGCCCTACCTCTCCCAGAGCTACACCGAGTTTTTCCGCAGATGGCACATCAGCCTGAACCGGTGGTTCACCCAGTATGTGTATATTCCCCTTGGCGGAAACAGGCGGGGAAAGCTCTTGAAGCTTCGCAACACCCTCATCGTCTTCACCCTCTGTGGCCTCTGGCACGGGGCCAGGTGGACGTATGTGCTCTGGGGGCTGTATGCAGCCTTCTTCGTGTGCCTCGAGAGCCTCCTGAAGGGGCCCGCGGGGAAGCTGGCCGGAAAGTGGCATGTGGACCTTCAGAATCCGCTGGTCATTCTTTTCAGGCGGTGCCTCATGTTCCTCATCTTCATTCCGGCGGCGCTGCTCTTTCGGGCAGAGTCGGTTTCGCAGATCGGGGAGATGGCCGGGATCCTCCTTCGGGGGAACTTCGCGCTCGATCCCGCCTTTCAGGCGATGTCGGTCACCAGTTTCTCCCTCGTCTCCCTGTGCCTGACGCTCCTGACCATGGCGGGGCTGCACAGATGGACGGGCGAGGGGCCGAGGCCGGAGGGTGCACGGGAGACGGCGATCGCTGCGATGCTGACGGTGATCATCGCGCTCAGCTGGCTGGCGCTGCTGGCCACCGAGGACGCGGCGGTGTTTGCATATTTCCAGTTCTGATGAGACCGCTACGCCAACAAAAAGGAGGGGATTCGCATCAAAAAGAGAATCGCAGCATTTCTGGCCCTGGTCCTTCTTCTTCCGTGCATCCTCTTCCTCTCATCCCGCAGCCTCCCAAAGATCTACGCGGACAGCTATTACGCGGAGCTGGCCGACATGGTGCACAGGATGGATGCGGCAAAGGGCTCCCGCGTGATCGTCATCGGCGGAAGTAACGTGGCCTTCGGCCTGGATGTACACCTCATGGAGGAACTGCTGGAGAGCCAGGGAATGGACGTCACGGTCTGCCCCATGGGTCTGTATGCGGCGGTCGGCACCAGTGCCATGCTGTCGCTGGCGGAAGGGGCGATCCGGCCCGGGGACACGGTGATCCTGGCCCTGGAGCCCACGCGAGAGACCCTGACAAGTTACTTCGGTGCCGGCGCGTTTTTAAAGTGTGCGGAGAGCGATCCGGGACTGCTCCTGAGGCTCAGTCAGGACCAGCGGGGCCGCGCCGCAGGCAACCTCCTCCCCTATCTTCAGGAGAAGGCGGCACTGGTCAGATCCGGCCATCTCCCGAGGGATGAGGGTGTGTACGCGAAGGCTGCCTTCGACGACAGCTGCAGCATGGTGTATCCGCGAGAGGGAAACACCATGGCGCTGGGCCATGACCCGACGGAGCCGATCGATCTCTCAGGCCTGGCTGTCGCGGAGGACTTCGCGGACGCGGTGAACGCATTCATCCGTCGTGCACAGAAGGCAGGCGCCAGGGTGTATATGACCTTCAGCCCCATGAACAGAAGCGCCGTGCGGGGGGAGGCGAGGGACTACTTTACGTTGCTCAGGGAGACGTTTCGGTGCCCGGTCATCAGCAGCCCGGTCAACTACATCCTCGACAGCGGCTGGTTCTATGATTCCAATTTCCACCTGAACACACCTGGCGCGCAGCTTCGCACGTATCTCCTCGCCCGGGACGTCCTGGCGGAGTGGGGAAGCTATGCGCCACTGGCCTTCGAGCTCCCCATGATGCCGGAGCCGATCCGGCAGGAGATTCAGGAGAGCGCGGACACGGGGAATGTGATCTTCGGCGAGATGGAGGGCGGGGCGGCATACGAGATTACGGGGCTCACCGAACAGGGCCTCAGACAGGAGACGCTGAGACTGCCCTCCAGCCACAGCGGGAAGCCGGTCGCGGCCATCTCGCCGGGCGCCCTCGCAGGGGCAGACCGCCTGACGGAGCTGCACGTGCCGGAGAGCATTGCCTGTCTGCCGGAGGGGCTCCTGGAAGGCTGCCCGGCGATCAGGCGGCTCGTGCTGGAGCATATCCTGGCACCCTGTGATATTGCTCCAGGCAGCCTCGACCAATTGACAGACCTTCAGATCCTGGTGCCGCTTGAAAGCTATGCATGGTACCAGGACGGTTACGGCTGCGAGGAGAATCCCTGGCAGAGCGTAAGACACCGGATTGTGGCCTACTGAAGACACGAAAAACGTCCGTCTGACGAAAGTCAGACGGACGTTTTATATCAGGAGCCAGGCATGACCGGGGTACAATCTTTCAAGCTCCTCTGCCTGCTCACTCGTGCAGAAGATGAACTTCAGGCTCCCGAGATCCTCCAGTCCATCGAAGCTTCTCACCTCGGCACCGTAGATATAGAGCTCCTCCAGCTGCGAGAGGCCGCTGAGACACGAGAGGGATTCGAGGCGTACATTCTTGATTTCAAGGATCTGAAGATTCGGAAAGGACAGGGGTTCATGGGAAATCAGGAGAGGGTCGTCTGCATAGTAGTAGATCCTCTGAAGGCTGGGAATGGCCTCCAGAGCCCGAAGCGGCACGCCGTTGGCGTGGGTGACGGTGAGGTCCTGAAGCTCTGTTTCGGACAGAATATCCAGGATGCGCCAGTTCATCTTGTTGAGCGTGAGTTCCCGGAGATTCGGCATATCGGCCAGCGCATCGGCCTCGAGGGGGTTGAGATTGAAGATATTCAGCTCCTCGACGGGCAGGCCGCTGAGGTCTTTCAGGTCCGTCACCGGGACGTCCGCGAGGATGAGGTGCCGGAGGGACGGGAGGGTTTTCAAGACTTCCAGGCTCATTAAGTCCAGACAGCTCAGGTTCAGGGAGGAGATCGTGGAGTGACCGGAGAGTGGGGACAGATCCGTCACGGGATTGTACCCGATGCCAAGATGCGTGATCTTCAGGCTACGCAGGGGCGTGAGATCCCGGATCTCCTGCCGGTAGAGAGAAACCTCCCGGAGCCCTGGCATGTGCTTCAGGTCCTCGAGGGAGGAGATGCTGCCGCGCTGCTCAAACAGGCCCTCTTCCCGGATCCCGTCATCCCGCACGAACAGGAACTCCCCGAGGAACCAGAACTGGTCATCGGTCTCATAGATCTGCTCCCCGAAGATGTGCAGGGACAGGATCTCCCGGAGGTCGCGCCGGGTGACGGGTCCTTCGGGCTTCTCCAGCTGCAGCCGCACCGCCTTTTCCACGAGGGGCTCATGGAAGCGGTAGGGGGCAAGGTTCATGTATATGAAGTACACAGACGTCAAGAGACAGATCAGGAGCGTGATGGACAGGGCGATCGCCCAGTACCGCTTTTTTGGCTTCTGTATCTTCTCCATGCGCTCGATGTCTGTGAGCATGTCCCGGGCCCGCTGATACCTCAGGTCCGGGTCGAACCGCGTGGCCTTCTGCACGATCATCCGCAGCGGTTTCGGGAGTGCTTCGTCCGCATCCTCCCGGTACTCACCGGTCATCAGGTACCTCAGGAGCACGCCCATGGAGTACACATCGCTGCGCTCGTCGGTCTGCCGGTACCCGAACTGCTCGGGCGGTGCCGTCAGGCGGGTGCCGGTCACCATGGTGTCCACGTCCTCACCGGGGTGCAGAAGGCGGGAGATGCCAAAGTCGATGAGGTGGCAGCTGCCGTCCTCCCCGACCACGATGTTCTGGGGCTTGATATCCCGGTGCACGATGGGCGGCTTCATGTCGTGGAGGAGAACGAGGGACTGAAGGACGCTCTTTCCGATCTGCAGGGTCTTATCGAGGCTGACCCCCGGCCTGTCCATCCGGGCCTCCACCAGCGATTCTATGGTGCTCCCGGGAATGTAGGTGCGGACAAAGACACGGCATCTGTCCAGCGCAAACAGATCCAGGGCGCGGGGGAAGAGGGCCGGGGCATCTTCCATCATGGAGAGGAGATGGTATTCGTTTTCCAGCATTTCCATCTCCCGCGCATCCTCTGAGATCTTCACAATCACCAGATCGCCCGTATCGTTTTCCCTGCACAGGTATGTGCCGCCATGCTCGCCACCCTTGAGGCAGGAAAGGCAGGTGTAGCGATCCTGCAGCTCCTCCGGGAATTCTGTCTGGATGACGTCAAATTCGTCATGCATGGCGCTCTGAGCCTTTTCCATCGCCCTCAGGCGCCTGTTTTTCTGTGTCCCCATCCTTTTTGTACATCGGTTCCTCCCCTGCCTGCAGGAGGAGATCGTTGGCCTGTTCCATGGTGTAGCGGTGCTGGATGGCAAAGATCAGCGCTGCGTCCCG
Organism: Clostridia bacterium; assembly: GCA_017460395.1. Taxonomy (GTDB): domain Bacteria; phylum Bacillota; class Clostridia; order Christensenellales; family Aristaeellaceae; genus UBA2943. Next base: position 8,811 of record JAFUBA010000146.1, read on the forward strand.
GCGGATCCGTGCATAGAGGCCGGAGAGGCCCGCGAGTCGAAGCAGCTGGTTCATTTCCGGCAGTGTGCAGGGGAGGCAGAACCCGATGCGCAGCACCATGTTGCGCCCAGGCGTCTTGCCGCCGCTGAGGATATGGTAGAAGTAGGAGCGCTCGATGCCGCTTCTCAGGATCATGTCGCGGGCGGAGAGGCCCTTCTGCTGCATCAGGTCGTAGAGCGCATCGCTGAACACGGGTTCCTTGGCACTGCGGTGATAGGCCGTGGCCTCTTCAAAGGTGTCGGCGCCGCGGATCATGGTCAGAAGTTTGCTGGTGGTCAGGCCACCTTCCCTGCTCTGCATCGTTGGATCACCTCTCCTGTCAGGCCGTCTCTGAGGCTTATTTCTGCACAGAATCTGCACATTCAGCAGTATAACAACCGCCCGAAAGGACCGCAACCGGCTGCGGCGTCTCCCTGAAAAAGTCTTCTTTTGGGACACCACGCGGGGAGGGCAATTTGCTATACTCGGACTCGATTCCATGAGGCAGAACATGCCAGGGAGGAAAGATAGAGATGACAAAGAAGTTCAGGCGGCAGCTCATGGTATGCCTTGCACTGCTTTTGATCTGCCTGGTGTCCGGCGCGCTCGCAGAGGATGTGCCGTTTCCGGCGCCGGAGATGACCATCGGCGCATCCTTCACCCGGGGGGACACGGTCACCCCGAGTGTCCAGGAGATCGCGGGTGCCGACGGGTACGAGATCGTGATTCGGGAAAAGGGGAGCGATGAGGCCCTGATCTGGGATGCGTTCGAGAACCATACCGGCATCGCCTTTTCCACCTCGCAGCTTGAGACAGGGGACTATGAACTGGCGGTCTGTGCGATCAGGCTGTCAGAGGAGGAAGGCGAGCCGGATGAGGAGGGCGCATGGACCAGAAAGGAGTTCACGGTCCAGGGAGCCGCGGCAGGCACGGTAGTGCTTCAGGCGAGCCAGGAGACATACGCCATCAATGACGGCGTCCTTCTGTCCCTGTATGCCCCGGGCGCCAGCAGGACGGCGATCTATGTGGATGACGGGATCAGCTTTACCTCGGAGCAGGAGTCGACGGCAGAATGGTACTCCGGAGAACCCGGGACACAGACGGTCCGGGGCGAAGCGTACTATCCGGACGGGCAGCGCGTGGAAGCGGAGACCATCACCGTCACGGCGGTGTCCGAGGGCGCCCTGGAGGGTGTGTCGATCCTGAATGCCCCGGAGGGCAGCATCCTCAAAGGGGACAGCTATGTGCTGAGCTACAGCGGCGTCACAAACGTGACGGATGCGCAGCAGTACATTCTCAATATTTTTGATATCACGGACGGTTACCGCCTGGCATATCACGAAATCCGCAGGGAGGCAGGTGCCTTCACGGTCAATACGGCGGATGAGGGTTTCGTGGCAGGCCATGTCTACCAGGTGAATTTCACCGCCTATGTTCCGCACAGACATTTCAGTGTCTGGCGGGAGCGGCAGGGGTTTACCCTTCGGGTGCCCGGCGATGAAAGCCGCGTGGCCCTGACGCTGAACGGGTCTTCTGCGCCGCAGGCAGTCTCCACGCGCAGTAAGATGGAATTTGTGGTGCAGGCAGCGGGTGCCACCATGATCCGCATGCATGACAACTCCGAGGACGACTACAACTTTGATTTCCATCCTGACATGCTGGATGCCGGGGGACGGCTGCAGCTCAGCTGGAGCGCGAGAAACTATGCGCAGACAGCTGTCATCTGGGCAGAGGCATGCTTTGATGAAGATCCCTTCCGGGAGGATGCCGCGTGGATTGTGAGCAATGCAATCTGTGTGAACGTGGAAGCGCCGAAGGGGCAGTTCCCGCAACCGGAGTTTGATGCCCCGGAGGACCTCGTCTATATGGAGGAGGGGACCATCCGGCTTTCGAATATCCCTGCAGGCGCCGAGGAGGTCTTCTTCGGCGTGCGTCCGGCATGGGACGAGTACGGCTGGGCCGCGGACGGGTGGGCAAACTGCAGCTATCCCATCGAGGAGATCATTGCGCGCGGGGGAAGCTTTTCCTTTGATACTTACATGTTGGAGCCGGGCAACTCGTACCGCTTCTATGTGACCTACATCGGCAGCGGATACACGGAGAACGCCGGCTACCGGTGGCTGCACATCTCCTTTGCAGAGGATGCACCTGCGCCGCCGGAATTTTCCCTGAAAAAGGACAGCCTCGTCCGCGGCGAGAACGTGGAGGTGTCGGTAGAAAAGGCCGATGGCCTCTCCTATGTCTATGTGACAATGACGAACACCGAAACGGGCCATGCGAACGGCCGCAGCGGGTCGACGGCCATGCCCGTCATCTTTGGCACGAGCCGCCTGGAGGCGGGCGAGTACGAGGTGCAGGTGGTCGGCTACAATGACCATGATCAGCCGGGTCCGGCATCGTTCGGGCGCGTGACCATCGAGGAGCCCAAAGACGGGACGGAATGGGTGATCGATGCCTCCGTGCCCTCTGGCGGCACCTTCACCTATGGTGAGCGCGTCTGGTCCTCCTGGTATGCTCAGGGCGCGGAGCGCATCTGCGTGTACTGGAACAGTGGCGAGACCTGGGCGTGGGACGGAAGCGGCATCTGGGGCTGGAGCCGTCTGGAGGAGGATGGAGAGCTGGAGGGCTATGCCGTCGCCATCTACCCGGACGGGACGACAAGGCGCAGCGAAACGTATACCTGGCACCAGAGAGGGAACGGGAAGATCCTGGGTGCAAAGGCTGAGCTCCCGGACACGGTGAAGGCAGGCACGGATGTGACCATCCCCTACACGGCCGCCGAAAACAGCGGTGTGGAGGTCTACTATGCCCTGGATCTCGTGGACGGGGAGGGCCGCGCGCTCTTCTACGAGGAGCACCGTGACCTCACGCCATTTGAGATCCCGTCAGAGCTCTTTGCGGCCGGGCAGGAGTATGAGGTGGTTTTCTATGCAGGCCCAGAGGATGAGACCGCAGGGTACTATCCCTTCGAACAGATGGCCTCCTTCGTGGTGGTGGATGACACAGAGCCGGACATTCATCTGGAGATCGTGGGCGTTCGGGACGGTCGCGCGAGCGTCAGGCAGGGCGAGAGCGTAACGCTGCACGTGCGCGCCCAGGGCGCCACCGCTGTGCGGCTGCACTATGGGCCCGCGGGCTGGGATGACTGGCTGAACTTCTACGGCGAGTGGGACGATGAGGAGATGGGCTGGCGCGAGCACGGCGACGAGATCTTCCTGGAAAGGAGCTGGGTATGGGACCGCGACCGCGTGACGGTCATCGCCTACGCCTGCTTTGAGGATGACTGGGGAAGCGGGGATGCCACGTGGGTCCAGAGCAATCCCGTCTTCGTGACGCTTGAGGAGAGGACCGGCACGCTCCCGGCGCCGAGGCTCTCGGGGCCTGATAAGGTTTCACAGGGCGAGCTGCTCAGGATCCGCATGAGCGAGATTCCTGAGGCAGCGGAGTCTGCCTGGTACACCATCCGGGACATGTATGGAAACGAATGGGACAGCGGGGACGCAGCCTGGGATGAGGAGGGCTTCTTCATTGCCGGTACCGCCTGGCTGGAGCCCGGCTTCTATCACATTGATGTTCACTATGACGCCCTGGGCTACACAAACACCGAGGGGTACCACTTCTTTGAGGTCACGCCGCGTGCAGACGAGACCCGCTTTGAGGCCAGCACGACCACGCCGCGGAAGGACCAGACCTTCTGGGTCACGGCCCAGGTTCCCGGTGCCTCGGCCCTCGAACTCTATGTGGACGACACGGAGAGCGGAGCATGGGCTCACAATGAGGGCGATCTCCTCGAGTGGCGGGGCGAGTTTTACGACACCGATGAGCATACCTTCTATCTGCGGGTGCTGAGGGACGGCACATGGTCCTTCCAGACGAGCGGTCCGGCAGCGCCTTTCACGGTGCAGGCCTACAGCCTGGGGAGCATTGCTGCGCCTGAGATCCGGATTCTGGGCGACACCATCGTGGAGGGGCCTGCCCCGACAATCCTGGTGTCCGGCGCGGACGAGGGCATCGAGTGGAGCGAGATCCGGGTATATGACGATGAGACGGGCGAGCAGCTGTACTATGTCAGACCCGATCGGGACCTCAACGGGGAATGGGCGCTTGGGAATTCCCTGACCTTATCCGCGGGCCGCATGTATCGTATCGAGATCAGGAGCGGCAGATCCGGCTATGAGGGCGGATACACGGATCTTCGCGTGGTGGTGGCAGAAAAGGCCGGCGGGATGACACTTGAGATCAACGGAAGCGAGCATCCGGACCCGGTCAGTGTGAACACGGGCTTTACCGTGCACGTGAGTGCACCGAAGGACTCCACCATGGTGCTGGTCATTAACGGAAACGACTGGCAGGAACTCTACAACATCGCCTGGCACGACGGTCAGGATCCCGCAGATCTCCATGCCACCTGGCAGCACGGGGGCGAGAACAGATGGTACATGGTGGCGATGGCAACCAGCGATGATTTCGGGGATGCCTTTGACTGGGAGCACATGTGGGACTACCACTGGAATGCATACAGTAACGCCGTCATCCTGCCTGTGACAGCTGTGGGCGAGGCCGGGAAGCTGGTGGCCGTGCCCGGGAAGGAAAGCGTGGCGAGGGGCGAATATCTGCCTGTCACTGTGACCTTCGGGGAGCACACCCAGGGCGCATGGGTACAGATCAAGGAGGCAAACGAAAACCGCGATCATGTGGAACAGTATGATCTTCACGTGGGCGAAAACCTCCTGCCGACGTCCCGGCTGGAGGCCGGCAAGACATACTATCTCCACTTTGGTGCCATGGGCGAGGCCGGCTATAACGATCACTGGAACGACTGGAATGAAATGCTGCGATATGCCTTCCGGGTGGAAGAGCCAGGGGCAGACATCACCTTTGGGGCAACCGTGGCAGCCCCCGTCAAGGACGAGACATTCTTTGTCAGCGCCATGGTCCCCGGCGCCGAGGAGCTGGAGATGTATGTGGACGACCCGGACTTCTGGCCCTGGGTCCATGAAGACAGCGACAGCTTCGAGTGGCGGGGCGAGATGAACGACACGGAGAAACACACCTTCTATCTGCGCGTGAAAAAGGGCGGCGTATGGACCACGATCCTGGAGGGTCCGGGTGCCCCCTTCACGCTGCAGGCGAGGAGCCTCGGGACCATCGCATCGCCGAGCCTTCGGATGCTTACGGACGCCATTGAGGGCGGGAAACTGCAGTTTGCGGTCTCCGGTGCAGACGCGGCGATCGAATGGAGCAGCATCCGAGTGACGGACGACGCAACGGGTGAGATACTCTTTTCCCGCGACACAGGCGTGAAGGTGAACGGCGAGTGGGACCTGGGCGATACCGTGCAGATGTATGCCGGGCAGATTCTTCGCATCGAGATATTCAGCGGGATCCCCGGCTTCGAGGGCGGGTATGCCTCCCTCCGTCTGGTGGTCGGAAAGGCCCCGGAGATGACGCTTAGCATCCAGGGAAACACAAGGGATGCAGAGGTCACAGTGAACCGGGATTTCCCTCTGGACATTCAGGCACCTGAGGGCAGCACCATGGTGATGTTCTATAACGGCAATCAGTGGCTTGACATCTATTGCAGCCTCTGGGACAGCGGCGTGGATCCCGCATCGATCCACAGCAGCTCGCGCTTTGGCGCCGACGGCACGTATGTGCTCACGGCCCGCGCCACCTTCGATGATCTCGGGGACGGTTTTGACTGGGGACGGATGGAGGAGTACCACTGGACGGCCTACAGCAATTCCGTGACGGTGAACGTCCGCGCCGAGGGCCAGGCTGCGCGACCGGAGGTGAGCCTCGGTGCCGTGTCGGTCCCGAAGGGTGACTTCCTGCCGGTCCATGTGTCGCCCTCTGAGCATGCGTCCCGGTATGTGGCGCAGATCAAGGAGGCGAACGAGGAGCGCAGCCATGTGACCCAGATAGACCTGGTGCCCGGGGACAACGGGATCCCCACCTGGGACCTGGAGGCCGGGCAGACCTACTACCTGTACTTTGGTGCCATGGGCGAGGAGGGCTACAGCGACTGCTGGATTGACTGGAATGAGATGCTGAATTATGCCTTCACCGTGGAGGAGCCCCTGGAGCAGTCGGGCGATATGACCTTTACCCTCGGGACGCTGACGCCCCTTCTCGGGCAGCAGATCCCCTTCACGCTCTCTGCGCCGGGCGCCCTGCGGCTTTCGATCCTGGAGGGAGGAAACGAGCAGCAGAGCGTGGATGGCGATGAGATGCACGGATTTACCTGGAACTGGCACACGGAAGCGGAGGCACAGTACCTGGAGGCAAGGGCCGAATACGAAGACGGCCGCGTGGAGACAAAGCGGATCGAGCTTCAGGTGCAGACACTGGGCACGCTCCCGGATGCAAAGGTGCTCATGCCCCACGCCCTCCCGCAGGGCCTTGGCCTGACCCTGCGCATCGCGGGGGACGCCTCGAGCGACAATGTGCACATCTGGGCCCATCAGGGCGAACGGACTCTTCTTGACAACTGGTGGGGCGGCCGCGGTGCGGAGGTCACGGTATGGGCGGAGACCACAGAGACGCTCCTCGTTCATATCCAGGCCTACGGTGACCCCGGCTATATCCCGACCGACCAGAACGTGGAGATCGAGATCGTGGAAGGCCTCCCGAAGCTTACCCTCCCATCCGGTCTTTCCCTCGTAGAATCTGAGGCCTTTGCGGGCGATGAAAGCCTTGTCTGGGCCGTGGTGCCGGGCGGCACAATCGGGAGCCGCGCCTTCGCAGACTGCGAAAACCTCCTTTTTGTGGAGGCGGGCGAAGGTGTTTCGGAGATCGCGGATGATGCCTTTGAGGGCACACCGGGTGTGTCTCTGATCACTGCCCCCGGCAGCTATGTGGACCGCTATGCACGCGATCACGGTCTTGGCGTCATCTACACAAACTGAGTTCATTGTTTTCTGCAGCACCCCCGGACCCGGGGGTGCTGCATTTTGAAATTTGGGGAAGAAAAGCGGTCCGTCCTCCGTCTCTATGAATGAAAGGTGCGCGCCTTGAAACCGTAGAATTGTTATATAGGACGGGAGACAGACTTATGAAAAAACTGGCAGCAATGGTCTTCCTGGTATTGCTCTTCGCACTTGGTACTGCTTTCGCGGACACACAGGGGGATATCGACAAAGATGTACCGCTGGATGCACAGATCCAGGGCTATCTCGACAAAGAGGCGCCGCAGGGATATGTCACCGCGGGGTATATTCCGCGGGCCGGCTCCTCGCCGTATGCCTCCATGGTGCTCATGCAAAACGCTGAGGGAAAGAAGATCCTGTATGTCTTTTCCGAGGATGCGAAGGGCTGGTCATATGCCTTTCACACAGAGACAGCCATCCCTCAGGGGAGTGGGGAGGCCCGGCTGCAGCTGACGGGCGAGGATACGGTCTACATCGGCGAGACGGACGGAAAGGGCGAATATGCGCGCTACGCCTGTTACTACATGGATGGGAAGGGCAACTGGCAGCTGCTTCAGTACTTCGACCGGGACAGGAAGATGAGCGTGGAGATCTCACTCAGGGGCATCACCTACTATGGCGGCACCGACTACATGACCCGCCTGGGGCAGGTGGCAGGCACGATCCAGCAGGACATGCGCTATGTGAACCTGAAAAATATCCCTTCGACCATTGAGAAAGCCAGGGAGAAGTACACGACGCCCCCGGAGATTCCAGCGGGGACCCTGACGGCCAGGAGCGTCCGCTTCACGGGCGGCAAGAAATATGCTGTGTATTCGGGCCCGGGCGAGGCATATGCACGCGGCGCCGGCGGGAAGGCATCCGTCTCCACCAACGACTGGATCCAGGTCTTCGGCCGGGAATATGGCTGGATCATGATCCAGTACGCCATCGATGCAGATCACTACAGGATTGGCTATATCCCTGAAAAGGCCCTGCCAAAGGGCGAAAAAGTGGAAGACCTGACGTTTCCTTACCGTGAGTGCTTCCTTTCCCGTGACGCACAGGTGACGGACGATCCGCTCTTCTCGGTATCCTCCCTCGCGTCCCTGCCTACCGGCAGTCGGGTGCTGCTGCTTGGCACCATGGACGATTGGGCCTACGTGGAATCGATGGATGAGGAGAGCTTCCGGGGCTTTGTGCCGATCTCCAGCATCTCTCAGGAAGAGGAGTTTTCCCGCTTCCTGTCCCAGGACGGGACGGTCTATGACTGGTTCACCATAAAGAAGCTCCATTTTGGGGAGGACCACAGGGTGACGGCCGTGACGGGCAATTATGAGCGCGAGGTGGAAGGGGAGGAATGCGTCGAGTCAGAGCAGGCTGTGGGCTCTGAGCGCACATATCCCCTCGCTGCAGACTTCAAGGCGGATATGCTGAAGAGCATGTCGGGCAAGGGCATGGCGTACACGCGTGTCACCGACCTCTACACCTGGTATGTGGACTGTTACCTGGAGGGCCAGGACCCGGGAAGAGCATGGATCTTCACCTGCGACCTCACGGATGAGGAAAACGAGCGCACGACGCAGGACTTCTGGTTTGTGACGACGCAGATCCGCCTGAATGACCGTGGCGAGATCGAGTACATGCGCTACGTGTTCGTGCCCTGGGGCTGATTGGAGTTAGGCGATCTGGACTGCCTTTCAGGGTTGCTGCAAAGTAGATGAGATGATAAGATGCCGGATGGCTATCACGAATTACTGTGATACAGAGGAACTGGGCAAGCGACGCTGCGAATGCGACCTCCAGGGTGGGTAATGCATGGATCTATAGAGATCGGACGAACAGACTCAGCGGTCATATCACCACGAATCCCTTCTGGGGAACTACAAAGGTAAAACGATCAGCATTTCCGAATTGAAGCCGTGGGAGCACAACCAACTGTTCTATATCATTCGGGCGTATATTGGCGCAGGTTGCACCTCTGAATCATGGCTGAAAACAAAGCAGTTTATGATCATGGCACGGAAAAAGGCAGATGATCCTGCAGGATTCAATCTGCCTTTTTATTCGTTACCCTTCTTTTCGGCTAGTTCCGGCCACCAGTGATTGTGATTTTTGCAGAAGCAGGCACCGGGGCTTCGTAACGGCCGCGAAAGCAGGCACTCTGCGCGCCAGCAATGGCGCAATATGTGAAGAGCTTCCTGAGCAATGCCATGATTACCATGAATAAATTCTCTCAAGGAATAATAGCACGAATTTCATTGGTCAGATTTGTTTTGCACAAAAGACAAAGAAATCGTCCTGAATAACACTCAGTAGCGTTTTCTGGCAGAAAATGAAGCTGATGAGGGTGAATTCATTCAAAATCGACGCCGAAGGCTTATAGATATACCGCCGATGTTCATCTATAATTTAGAATGGATTTTTCAAGAGGAAAGGGGATCCTGTGAACATTATTCTTTGTGACGATGAACTGCTCTTTCTCTCATCGCTGGAACAGAAGATTGGACTGTGGGCACAGAAGAGCGGGCATGCAAACAACATTTTGATCAGTAAATTTACCTCCGGCGAGGATATGCTGGATGCTTGGGAACACGGGATGCAGATTGACGCCCTCTTTTTGGATATTGTGCTACCAGGTGAAATGAATGGGCTTTCTGCTGCCAAGCAGATCAGAGCAACAAATGACTATATCCCCATTGTATTTATCACCGGTTTTGCCCAGTATGCCGAGGAGGGCTTCGAGGTTAACGCACTGCGATACCTTCGCAAACCTGTCACAGAGGATGCAGTATCACAGTGTATGGACATCATCTGGAGAAGGTGGGCGCTGCAGAATTTGAACAGTGTGGTGCTGGATTTGCCAACACAGATCCTTCGGCTGCCTGCGGCTGCCATCATGTATGCCGAGATATCGGGGCATAACTGCTCCGTTTTTACCATAGACAGAGAGAACCCCTATGTATTCCGGCAGTCCATTGATTATCTGCGGCAAAAACTATCGCTTGACCAGTTCGCACAGTGTCACAGAAGCTTTCTGGTGAATCTGATGTATGTCCGCCACCTCACCGGCAATCAATTGCTGATGAGCGATGGGACGGTGATCCAGATCGGAAGGAAATATAAGTCAGACTTTATGCTCAAGTTTCGCAAATATTATCTGGGAGGAGAAAACTCAGGACAATGATGATCATTGTCGATGGATTGATGACGGTCTATCAGTGCTGTCTGATCCTTTATGTGTTGAAAAAGCAGTTTGTCCAGAAGCCGCATGCCGTTGTGTGGGAAATTGGTTGTATAGCCATGATGACAGGCGGGCTGATGATCATTCAGAACCTGCAGCTGCCGATTCCGGAGACTTTGATATTTGTGATTCCGTTTATCTATATCAGGATGACCTCTGAGGAGTGCCTTCTGACCTGTACTCTCTGGACTGTGATTGATGCATTCCTGACATTGGAAACCCTGACGCTGGTCAGCAGTCTGTTTGATATTCAGATCGCCGTCAATGGAGACGTGCTTTCCGCTTCTAATGAAACGATGATGATCTGCAACTTTGCCGGCAACGCAGCAATCACCGTTGTTTTGTGCATAGCAGCCCGAATCACACACGCGAGAACCATGATGGCGCAGTGGGAAGTGGCCCTGTTCCTGGTGATGCTGTTACTTTGCTTTGCTATCAGTGAATTTTGCTTTATAGCGCGTGTCTCTGAGGATAATCGCATGATGCTTGTTGCAGGATCGGCCAGTGCTTTTGTGCTGATGATTCTGATTATTGTGCTCTATGAGCACATGACGCAATCTGTACGAAAGCAGAAGCAAGCGGAGATGGCGGCTCAGACAATACAGCTTCGCATTGAGCACCAGGATGAGCTAAGAGAAATCTATGCAAGCATGATGGCGCAGGAGCATGATATGCGGCATCGCATTGCTGCTGTGGAAGAGTTGCTCACCGGCACGGTGATCCAGGAAGATCAGCGTCAGAAGCTGACAAGCCTGCTGGAAGATTCCTCTGATTCACGTTCGCAGGTTTTTCTGACTGGTTCCATGGCTGCAGATGCCATTTTGACGGCCAAAGCAGCCATCATGGAGAAGGCCGGTATTCAGTTTGTACTCACGGAATATCCGTTAACCAATCTACCTTTATCTGAACAGGATTTCTGTGTTCTTTTGGGGAATCTCCTGGACAATGCGATCGAAGGCGTCATGGCGCTGCCTTCCGAAGCCAAATCGCGAAGCATTCATCTGGCGTTCTCGAAAGTATCGGATATGCTGTTTATCTCCTGTAAGAATGATGCGGATCTCTCAAAAGTGCGACGCAGAGGAGATCAATTTCTGTCTACCAAGTCTCGCCCCGAACTGCACGGCTTCGGCATTGACAGCATGCGTGACATTGTCAAAAAAGCAAACGGGACCATCGATATTGATACGAGAAATGGCAAATTTGCAGTAGAAATCATGCTGGGAGATGGTGGCAAATTGTGAGCCTGGCGGTTCAACGGATAACAGAGATGCTTTTGCCGGAAGCTACTGACGAGCAGGAACGTGACCTGCTCAAGTATGGATGCGAGTTGTGCCTGTACACCATGATAAGCACCACTGGACTGATCTTGCTGGGTATGCTGTGGGGAGATCTTCCAGGAACAGTGACAATGATCACTGTCTTCTATCTCCTGCAGTCCTTCGGGGGCGGCTACCATGCTTCTTCACATATCAAATGCTTTTCAGTCATGAGCGTGGCAGTGATCATTGGTATTGGATTGATGCGTTGCCGTTTATCATCTCTATGCCTTGCCATATTATCGAGCATATCGGCTTTGTTTCTCTTGCTTTTTCCGCTGGCTTTACACCCGAATAAGCAGCATCTGGTGATAGAACAGGATCGTTTGCGCAAAAAATCCCGGCTGATTACGGCAGCGATATTGGTTGCTGCGATCATACTGAAAGTCTCGGGATCAGACCATATCTTCAGGGCAGGCTGTATTGCAGTATTCTTCTCGGCTATCTCTCGCTTTACTGGTGTATGGGTTTATAGCAGGTGCCAAAGAAGATGAAATTGGCTGATCATTTTGCGCCGATATGTGCCTGTATGATGCTAAACAACTGCTTGTGCTCACGGGTAGTCAACTCTGGGATGTTGATCGTTTCCCTCTCATCCCTGCCCAATCATGAATCAGCTGTGACTTGAATGAGGTCAGCCAAAGCACCATTATTTTTGCATCGGGAGAGTAATTACCGCTTTCCCAATTTCAGATTGTGGTGATGTGGAAACCATGTTATTCAGCAAGAACCATTATTGTCCATACGTTCCATTTTTGTAGCTCGTTAAAGTTCGAGGCATCTGTCATCATCCCTAGAATATGATAAAGGCAAGGACGAAGATATTCATGGTTAGGTTTAGTATTGTAGACTTTCCGAATATATGATTGCTTTCCAGGTCGAAATTCGTGTATTTTATGACAAATTCATTTATCAAATGCAGGTTGGAATATAATCGTTATCAGTTGGACCAACTGACACACTTTGCAAAGCGGAGTTGACCATTCAAGAAATGGAGGACGGTAATATGAAACGCCGTATCATCGTATCAATTTGTCTGATGCTTATACTTTGCCTGGGTGCTACAATGGCTTCGGCAGAAACATTATATTGTAGTGCATGTGCTAAGAAAACAACTTTCGCAGCCGCCTGTTACGGTATACGGGATCATAATAGTGCATACATGCAACACACCGTAAATGGTAACACCTGCAATTATTACTACGTCTATTACAGAACAAAGCTGGTTTGTACTACGTGTGGAAACATATATGATCCAAACAGGACCCATATCCATGCAGAAGTACATTCGATCTGTGGCGGCTATGCGCGGTGCCCATTTTGAACTGTAATCGTATTTGCAGAAGCATAATAGATTACAACTGCTCAGCCGCCCTGTACAAATTTCATCCATCGCTGCAGCGACCCTCCTTCCCCTCTTCAGGGGAAGGAGGGATTGCGTTGTTTTCTCCCCCTCCTGAAAGGAGAGATGTCAGGGGAGAAGGTTTCCCGTGTGCAGGACAGGCACGATTGAATAGTGACAATGATTTTCACAAAGATTCGTATATACCCGCAGACTCTCTGTGATCCTCAGATCGTTCTGAGAATGGTTAGACAATAGATTTTAGGAAAGGAATCTGGTTTCATGGAAATTCGAAGACTGCAATGGATTGTATTTTCTGTTTATGCGATGATATTCACTTTTTCGCTCTGTCATGTACATGCTGAGGCAACCCGATATTGGAAATCTTCTGAGCCCTTTCAATATGCCGTGGCAGAGGATGGTATTTGGCTGAATCAGAATGACACAATCCTTTGGCACCAGGATTCCTTCTTTGAACCTGAAGAAATTACCCGCGGAGAACAAATCACGCACATTGCAGCCTCCGGGAACATCCTTTACTACGTGACAGAAAACGGTTCCCGCCAGTTGCTGTCCAGTGTCTATTCAAATGGCACGATGGATATTTCAGGTGTGCTGCTTCAGTTGCCTGTGCATCAACTCGAGGCGTTCGAGGACGGTCGTCTTATTGCCTTGACCGAGGAGGGCGCGCTGTACTCCGTTTATGACCGGGATGGCAGTATGATGACACTCGATATTCCCGGCTGGGAAAACGCCCATGTTACCGCTTTCTCTGTATGGAACAGGGCAATCCTTGCCTATAAGGCAGACTCAGGTGAACTTTCACTGCTGTCTGATGACAGACAGATACTCTTTTCCAGTGTCACCATTCCCAATCTCACCTGGGTTCAGATTGGTGATTATGATGAGAACTCCGGTTGGGTGGTGGCACTGTCAGATGGAAAACTGCTGAAAATTGATCTCAAAAATGGAAACAGGGAAGAGATCGCAGTCTCCCTTCCCTCCGATGCTGCAGGGCTTCGAAGGAACAAGACAGCGATTTTTACGCTGTGCCATGATTTCACACAGCTTCATTTCATCCCTGTAAGTGCAATTGATGGGCACACAAACGGAAAAATCTTGACCATTGTCAACAGTGTTGGTGGCCATGCCCGTAGAGAGTCAGCCGTGAAACTGTTTCACCGGCAATATCCGGATGTAGAGGTGGTTGAACGCAGGATCGATGACCCTCGAATCATCGCCACCGAGCTGATGGCTGGCAGTGAAGGTATCGACCTGGTGGGACTGCAGGACTCTTATATGCCTGTAAGTGCGGCCTTTCTGCTCCGCTCAGGTGCCATTGCAGATCTAAATCAAGTGGATGCTTTGGTGGCCGCCCGGGAACCCTATCGGGATATCTTTGGCATGGTCACCATCGGAGATAAATGGTATGCAGTGCCGGAAACGGTGACCATGCACATGTGGCAGGTGAATCCAGGGCTGGCTCGCCAGATAGGATGGGAGATTCCAGATGGACGCTGGACACAGGCAGAATTCCGTTCTCTGGCGGAAAAGGTGGCAACATATAATCGCACGGCAGAGAAACCGATCTATCTCCTGCAGGATGACACTTTCCTCCTGCCCTGGTTTCTTTACGACTATCAGGTAAATCATGTGGATTTTGCTTCCATGAGTGCGGACTATATGACGGATGACTATGTGGAAATACTGAATTTCTGGAAGGAATTGAATGATCAGGGACTGATCTGTAAGGCCGTCAACATGATCAATCCGACCATGAGGCCTAACACACTGCTTGCAGCGGGACGGTACGATTTGTGGGAATTGAGGAACAGCGTATGCATCCTTCCGCCGCAGCAAAATCCGGATGCGCCTTTTCCTGTTTATGGCGGAGTTCTGGCCTTGAATGCGCATTCTCCGAACCGGGCGGAGGCGGAGTTCTTCCTGGAGTGCTACCTGTCACTAGAAGCTGTTTCTCATGTTGATCGCGTCTTTGAAGGACAATGGCTCACAGATTCTTCGATTTATGATGAGCAGGATGACTGGTATAGTCTTGATGAGCGTACTGCTGCATTATGGGATGAGATGCTTATCCATAGCATACCTGAGCTATTTGTCTATGATATCCAGCGCGACCAATACGATACACTTTTGCCTGCTCTTCTGAGCGGCGAGATCGATGCCAGCAGGTTCGCAGCTGTTTCTCAGCGGCTGGCGGACATGGCCTTCGGAGAGTGAGGCACGGACGTGAGAAGAAGGACGATCACATCGGTCAAGCTGTTGCTGCTGGCGATGATCCCCATCCTGGGCTTCCTGCTGATTTATGTGGTGCCACTGGGGCTGACGTTTCGATATACTTTCACTGCCACGCCGGAGGGTCAAACCTGGACAGACAGCATCCATGAAATCCTGCAGAACCGATACTTTGCAGCCGGCTTTAGAAATCTTCTGCAGTTCGGCTGTGCATGTCTGGGTGCTGGCTTTTCACTGGCTTTGGGTCTTTCCTGGCTGATGGTTCGCCATCCACATCTGGCCCGACCTGCTGTTTTGATCATGATTCTTCCTTTGCTGATTCCAACCTTTTCGGTAAGCCATCTGGTACAGGAACTGTTTCATATCGATCTGCTTTCCCGCTGGGAGGTCTGCGCTGGCGCACTGCTGTGCCTCTACTGTTGGAAATATACCGGAACCGCTGCCTCTATCCTGTATGCCGCGCATATTCATCTTCAGAGGGAAGTGCTGGAGGCGGCCAAGCTGGACGGCTGTGGAGAATGGCGCCTGTTCTTTCGGGTCCGCCTGCCCATGATCCGGGGTCAGGTGGGTCTCTCCCTGCTCTTCCTTCTGATGGATTATTTTCGCATCTACAAGGAAAGTTATCTACTCTTTGGCCGATATCCGCCGGATGAGCTATATCTGATACAGCACTACATGGCCAACCATTATCTGAAAATGGATGTGTTCCGGGTGTCAGTGGCGGCAGCCAGCATGGCAGTGCTTTGCCTGCTTTTCTTTGGCGTGGCTGCACTTCTGCTGAAGGAAAAGCGGGTGAAGACAAAATGAAGAGAAGAAAAGTTTATTTTCCGTCTCTGCTGCTTCTGAGTGCGGCACTTATGCTGTTCCTGCTGCCAATCCTCGCGGTGCTGTTTTTCTCCATCGTCAAAATGCAAGATGGGAAGCTTCTTGTCTCGGTGGAAGAATATCGGATCATGCTGCAGGATGAATGGCTGATGCGCCATTTTGCCAATTCAGGCATCATCTCTATTGGCACGATGATGGTACAGCTTCCCCTTTCACTGTGTCTGGCGCTGTTCCTCAGCCGAGGCAGGGGAAAGGCTCGTGTGATCGTGATTGGACTACTGATACTGATGCTTCTCATGCCTTTTCAGACCTACATGCTCCCCCTGTTTCAGCTGTATAAATGGCTTGGACTCTACGACACCCATGTCGGACTGATCCTGTACGGTGGTCTCTCCTCCCTGGGAGCATTGCTTCTGACGTTTTTCATCCGCAGCATTCCTGAGGAACAATGGGAAGCTGCCAGCATGGAGACTTCCTCCATACTTCGGATCACCTGGAAGGTTATCTTGCCCCAGATCATTCCTGCACTGGTTATTTTGCTGCTTCTGTCCTTTGCTGAAGCATGGAATCTGGTGGAACCGGCGATCATTTTGCTGGATCATGATGAATTGAGACCGGTTTCTGTCAGCCTGAACGATTTTCACGAGGTTTCCTGGGCAGGTGCAGCCCTCTACGCTATGCCCGTGATTGTCCTGTACATCGGCATGCTGCTGATCGTCCGAGGCAGAAAAGGCGATGGATGGGCTATCGATATCTTCGATTGAGGTTGATCCTTGGCAAATTGAAAACGGCATGATACTTTGTTGCAGTAGAATCCGAAGCATGATCCACCGCGCTTCGGACAAAACAGGCAATACAGAGGAGTGCTGCGAAATGAGGATCAACTACCCTGACGACATCGACAAAGAAATCGATGCGATCAATCCTTATCTGAAGCTTGATCATGAAAGAAGGCAATACGTGGTTAGAGATGATGCGCCTCCTGGCATGGCTGAGCGTTATGAGGCACTGAAGGAGAAAATGCATCAGTATCGCGTTGAAAATGGAATTGACGGCATGCGGTAGAGAAAGGTGACAAGGACCTCGAGAGAAAAGACCGTCTTAACCAATTGGACACAGGTTTTTTGGGCTGCCTTTGCAGGCGGCCTTTTTTCGTGGAAACAGAATCTGTGAGCCTTCGAGCGGCTGCGTCTCACGGGTGCTTGCGCAGAGGCAGCGTGCGATTTATGATTTTTCCGTTTCGATTCTCCGGGAATCCGGATCACAAAGGAGCGGGGGACATGCTTCGAAGTGGGTTATATGAGCAGGTGATCAGTCAAGCGCTGCACCGGGAGCTGGCCGAGCTGCCAAAGGAGCGCAAGCACATAGAACCTCTGGATGCGGCCGAGGCCCCGCAGGTTCTCTCCGAGTACGTGGCCGGTGCCGTGCGTGCGGCCCTGGAGGCGATTCCGGAGGGCACACACGAAGCGGAAAGTCAGGAAGCGCGGCGGCTGGAGCTGGTCAATGCCGTCCTGGATGTCCTGGCGGGCGCCAGGGAGGACCTGGGTGACCGGGCTGTCGAAGGGAAGGCAGAGCGGCTTTTGCAGGTCCTGTCGGAAAAGGATCCCCGGCTCCTGGGCGGAAAGGAGGCCCGGGATGTGCCGCGGCCGGAGACGCCCATGGCATCCAGCAGCCTCTTCACCGGTGCCGCCCGAGAGCCGAAGCTCTTCACGGAGTTCCAGCGGGAGATCCAGAGCGCTGACCGGATCGACATGCTGGTGTCCTTCGTCAAATGGAGCGGCCTGAGGCTCATCTACGAGGATCTTGAGCGCTTCACGAAGCGCGGGGGACAGCTTCGCGTGATCACTACCTCCTACCTCGGGGTGACGGAGATGCGGGCCGTGGAGGCGCTGGCGACGCTTCCGAACACACACATCCGGATCAGTTACGACACAAAGCGCACACGGCTGCATGCCAAGACCTATGTCTTCTTCCGGGAGACCGGCTTCACCACGGCCTACGTCGGTTCCTCCAACCTGTCGGACGCCGCCATGAGCGACGGCTTGGAGTGGAACCTGAAGCTCACGGCCATGGACCAGGGGGACATGCTGCGGAAGATCGGTGCGACCTTTGACGGCTACTGGTGCTCGGACGAGTTTGAGGACTATATCCCGGAGGACCGGGGGCGCCTGGCGAAAGCCCTTCGCGGTGAGCGTATGAAGGGCGTGCGGCCGGACTTCGTCTTCGAGATCCGGCCCTATCCCTACCAGCAGGCGATCTTGGAGCAGCTGCGGGCGGAGCGGGAGGTGCAGGGATCGTACCGGAACCTGGTGGTCGCGGCCACCGGCACCGGCAAGACCGTGATCGCGGCCTTCGACTATCTGTCCTTCAGGCGGTCGCATCCGGGAGATACCTGCCGGCTCCTGTTTGTCGCGCACCGGGAGGAGATCCTGCGCCAGAGCATGCTGACCTTCCAGGGGGTCCTTCGGGACGTGAACTTCGGGGAGCTATGGGTCGGGAACCACAGGCCGGAGCGGGCAGAGCACATCTTTGCCTCGGTCCAGACCCTGAATGTACAGGCCATCTGGAATCGGCTGTCTGCCGACTACTTTGACTATATCGTGGTCGACGAGGGCCATCACGCGGCGGCGGACTCCTACGGGGAAATCCTGAGGTACTTCGCACCGAAGGTCTTACTCGGCCTCACGGCCACCCCGGAGCGCATGGACGGCAGGTCCATCCTGCCCTTTTTCAATCACCGCATCGCGGCGCAGATCCGCCTGCCGGAGGCCATCGACCGGAAGCTACTGTGTCCCTTTCAGTACTTCGGCGTGTCGGATACGGTCGACCTGGATGAACTCAAGTGGACCCGCGGCGGATACGACCGGCAGGAACTGTCGCAGATCTACACCCTGAGCGGTGCGGTGGCACGGAATCGTGCGGACCACGTGCTCATGAACCTGGAAAAGTATGCTTCCGACATGGATGACGTGAAAGCGCTTGGCTTCTGCGTTTCCGTCGAGCATGCGCACTTCATGGCGGAGCACTTCTGCCGTGCGGGCGTCCCGTCCATCGCCCTCGACGGCCGGTCGGGCGATGAGGCGAGGCGGAGCGCGCGGGAGAGGCTGATAAACGGCGATGTGAAGGTCATCTTCACCGTGGATCTCTACAACGAGGGCGTCGACATCCCTGAACTGACACTTCCCGCGTCCAAATGACGTGAGAAGCATTGATACTGCTTGCTTCTTGGCCAATTAGAATGTGTGTAAAGGCCCAACTTTTCCGGTCTTTAGCTCAAGATTGAGCCCTTGCTGAACCCATTCCCCAGAAACCTG
>JAFUBA010000147.1 GCA_017460395.1 Clostridia bacterium
ATCTCCGAGACCACGCTCAGGATCTCGTAGACGAGGCGGTCATCTGTCACCTTCTGCATGCGCTGCCTCCATGGCCTCCGGCCCGCCAAATGCCGCCGGCACCTGTACCGGCGTCCCCTGATCCACCATGTAGGCCACACCGGCCCTGAGAGCATACAGCCACATTTCCTTTACCTTTTTCCCGCTGAGCCGCTCCAGGGCCTCCCTGTACCACCGCATCTGCGTCTCGTGGCGCGCAACGAAGGCGGCCTGGCTGGTATCCCGGTCGGTCTTGTAGTCGATCAGGATCCACTCATCCCCTTCCAGGAATGCACAGTCCACGATCCCCTGCACCAGGGTCGGATGTCCGGGCTGGAGCGTCATCGTGAAGCCCCACTCCCTGTGGACCTCGGGGCTCTTCAGCAGCCGCTGGCAGAGATCGCCCGCCATGAAGCCCGTGACGCCCCGGTAGCGGACCATCCGTCCTTCCTCCTCGGACATGATGCTGCCCTCCAGCATCCGCCGTGCTTCCTCCCGGATGATGGTCTCATAGTCCTGAAGCGGCGCGCCCCGGAGCCTGTTCAGATCGATCAGGCGGAGAAACCTGTGGGTGGCAGAACCCACGTCCACCGCCGAGAACTTCTCCTCCTCCAGGAACATCGGCTTTGAGATGACCTCGCTCAGGCGGAAGGTGTGCATCTGCTCCGTCTCCGGCTGCCGCTTGACCTCCACGGTCTCCTCCTCGTCCTCATGGTGCGCCATCTGGCGGAACGCCTCGGTTCTGTCGCGGACGAGGGAGGTGACACTGGTCTTGAGGGCCGCATGGAAAAGGTCCTCCGGGAGATAGATCGGAAGAAGCGGCTTTGCGTTCAGTGCCTGCGAGAGATCCTCGCGCTCTGTGGTCGCCATCTCGTCCGTGTCCTCCACGGGCCGGGCCTCGGCGCACGTCACGCGCCAGATGCCGCCCTCGCGGGTGTCGCCGGCTGCGGGCACATCAAGAGCGTGGACCACGGAGGGCATGATCATGTCCAGCATGCTCCTCGTGCGCCAGATCCTGGAGGCATCCGTCTCCTCGTGCCAGAGCGCTTCGTCTGCCTCCTTCATGCCGCCCACCAGGCACAGCCTCTGCTCTGCCCGGGTCATGGCCACATACAGGAGACGCGCCGATTCCGCGATGCTGGTGCGAAGAGCCCTGACCGCGAAGGCATCCTCCCCGATCGTGTCCATGATGCTGTGCTGACCTCTTCGGATGGCCGGCAGGTACAGGCCCAGGGCCGGCCGGTCGTCACCCTCATCCAGAATGCTCTTTTTAAGAACGGAGTCCTGCGCGTTCCTCCTCAGGTTCTTCTGAAGGTTCATGAGGATCACGACCGGGAACTCCAGACCCTTCGACTTGTGCATGGTCATGAGCCGGACAAAGTTGTCGTTGAGGCCGAGGGACGCATGATCGTCGCTGCTGACGGTCTTGGTCGCCCTGTCATCCCGGATGGAGGCCACAAAGTCCGACAGGCGCAGCTGCCCTGCCTCCTCCGCGTCCACCGCCTTCTGGTAGAGGACATCGAGGTTCGCCTGCCGCGCCGCGCCGTCCGGGTAAGCCCCGCGCTCGGCATATGTCCCGGTCGCCCGGATGATCCACCACACAAACTCCGACACCGACATGCGGGCGGCCGCCCGCCGCCAGTCATCCACCTGGCGCATGACCCCGGCACACCGCGCGTCCAGCTCGGTTTCGTTCCTTTTTATGCAGTTCTCAAAGGCCTGCCAGAAGGGGATTCTCTCCGGGAAGGCCAGGCGGATGTCGGCCAGCTCCGCGTCCGTAAAATGGAAGGGCGCGTTGATGAGCGCCCCCACCAGCTCGTCATCGTGGTGATAGTTGTCAATGACGGTGAGCAGGGACGTGATCGCCTTGATTTCCGACAGCCCCAGAAAATCCGTGCCGCCGTCGTAGAAGACTGGAATGTGCATCTTCTGGAAATATTCCACCATCCGGGGTGCATCCGTCCTGGCGCTGCGCACCAGGATCACGATGTCCTGATAGCGCCATCTGTGCTCCCCGTCCGGGTCCACCAGGGTGCGGATATAGCGCCCCACGGCCTCACACTGGGCCTCCAGCTGGTCGGTATCATCCTCGTCCTTCTGAATGAGCAGCACATCCACGGGGCCGAAATCGCCCTCACGGTTGCACCGGAGGTGATCTTCCTCCGTGTAGTCCATCTCCGTGACGCGCCTGTCCATGCATCTGGAGAACACATCGTTCACGGCCTGGACCACGTTCCGGCAGGACCTGTAATTGTCCATGAAGAAGATCCGGCGCGCCGGGGCGTCCTCGAAGTCCTCATAGGTGGAGCGCTTATTCAGAAACAGGCTCGGGGCCGCATGGCGGAACCCGTAGATGGACTGCTTGATATCCCCCACCATGAAGAACTGGTGTCCATCCCCCGTGAGCCCCTGGATGATGGCGTCCTGGATCTCGGACACGTCCTGGCACTCGTCCACATAGACATAGCGGTACTGGGAGAGGATCTCGTCCCGCTTTTCCGGGATGGAGATAATCTTATATGCGTTCTGCTCCATGTCGGAGTAATCGATGGCGCCCTTCTCCTGCTTCTGGGCATCGTACTGGGCGATCATCTCTCGCACGAGGACCCCGAGGCCCCGCAGCTCCTGCAGGATCACCTCGTGGTGGCGGTCCATCTCCGGGTCCTCGAGGGCTGAAAGGGTCTTTGCACCCTTTGCGATCGGACCGTCCGAGCCCTTGAGCCCGTTTCTCACGCTCTTGAAGTCCTCGTACCAGCTGTTGTCCTTGACCCCGCGGACGGTGACCTTGGGGAAGGCAGCGAGGGTAGACTTCAGAAGGCTCAGCTTCTCCCCGATGGTCTCCAGCATTTTGTATTTTGACAGGAAGCCCTCCGTGATCTCCGCGTCCTGCTCTGCCGCCTTCGTGCACGCATCCACGCAGGCCTCCGGCATGTCGCCCTGAAGAAGCTCCTCCTCGCGCCGCTTCAGCTCCTGCACCTCCAGAAGGTCCAGGTCCACCGAGCGGACGATCTCCTCCTTCCACCGGTCCACCATGAGGGTTTCGGTCATCTCCGCAAGGCGCGAGAGGGGATTCGGGACACCCATCAGGTCCTCATAGAGCGCCGTGGCCATCTTCCGGATCTCGTCCTGCCGGAAGGCCGCCATGAGCCGGTGAAGGCTCGTGCGCTCGTCTCCCGTGTATCTGCTCTCATCCCCCAGGACCGCCTCCACGGCGTCATCAAAAGCGGCGGTCAGCATCTGGGCGCGCTCGCTCTCCTTGAGCACCCGGGGGCTCATGGTCAGATTCCCGTCATCGTTATACTCACTCATGAGCTTTTTGCAGAAGGCGTGAATCGTGGAGATGGTGGCCGTCTCCATCTCGCTCAGGGCCTTCGCGGCCTCCGGTGACAGGTCCCGCTCCAGCATCTGCCGGAGCTTTTCCTTCATGTTCTCGGCTGCATCATTGGTGAAGGTGATCACCAGAAACTGGGCGATGGAAGCATCCGGGTTTTTCAGGAGTGTCTGCCGGATCTTCTCGATCATGACCGTGGTTTTTCCGGAGCCGGCAGCGGCTGAAATCAGGATCTTTTCATTTTTCGCCTCAATGGCCCTCTGCTGACTCTCGTTAAACCTCGGCATGTACGGTTCCCTCCTGCTTGTGTTCTGTTTCAGTTTCTCCCTGCTTCATCCCGCTCCCGGAATGCCTCCAGGAGATCCCAGACGGCATCCTCTGAGAGAACGCCGCGGGGGAGGCCCTGGGGAAACTCCCCGATCTCGTCCGCCTCAAAGTCCTCGCGCCAAAGGCCCTCTGTGTAGTAATCATCCAGGATCCTGCGGTCACGCCGGATCTCATCTTCAGGCCGCTTTTCCCTGCCCCGGTCAGCCAGATCGCCTTCCAGGCGGTTCAGCCTGTGCTCCATGTCTGTCACACGCTCGATCCGATCGTGCCACACACCCAGGATCCTGTCCAGGATCGAGAAGATCTCCTCCTCCCGGTCATAGGGGCAGATATGGAAATACGGGTTCCCGCTCAGCATGGCGGAAAGATCTGTCCGGTTTCTGTCATAGAACAGATAACAGGGCTTCCGCAGCGTCTCCGCCCGCGCGAGTTCATATCCCACACCGAGGGATGGGCAGGTGCACTCCGCCACCACCATGTCGGCGTCTCTGAGCTTTTCCATGTCCCGGCGAAAGATATCCCGGTCAGTGCCGGATTCCTTCAGGTGCACTTCTCCCACGTGTTCGGTCAGCACCCTGTCTGTCTTCCCGAGGTGCTCCACGATCCTGTGGTACTTTTCCGCATCCTGTCTGCCGCCGCGGATGGAACCCGCAAAATAGATATTCATCTTCAAGCGCCTTCTTTTCCCGAAAATGCTTTTCTCCCCTGCCTCCGGTGCGTGCAGCAGCGGTTGGCTGTAACTGAATAATATTCGTCCATGAACGTCCGTTTCCTGCCTGCCATGGCACATCTTCAAAAGTACTTTTATAATATATTAAATATCTGATATAGTTATAATAATCTTAATATTTTAGTTATATTTGATATTCTATGTATAACTTTTTTAGATACCCCCCAGCTATAGCTGAGTATCCTTCAAATTAGTCCGATGTGCTTATTTATTTCATTTATTCTATTTATATTATATAGTTTTAACTATATAGATAATTTGTCTAAATTATATATCCTTGCTTCTTGCTGACTGCACTTTATGTTTATTTCTGCTGATATTAGTCCGATGAGAGCTCGGAGATGATGAATCCGTTTTGACCAACCTTTCATAACAAACCGAAAAAAAGCACTGACTGCCATAGAGTAAACAGAAGACTCTATGGTAGTCAGTGAATTCTTGTTTATAGACCATCTGTTGATGTGCTGTATTGCCTCTGTTCTGCCTCTTCTTTCTCTTGCTGCTTGATTGTCTGAATAGCATTATATATCTCATTCAGTTGTAATTTTTTAGATAAGCCATGCGACCAAACATATTCAAGCGAAATACCTCTATCTGTCTCCAAAGTAATGCTCACATCATTATCAGACCATCGAAATGTCCTGGTTTCCAACATTTTCCGAATATATTCCGGAGTGTTTTTTTCTTGATCTGAATCTCCATATATCTGCTTTAATTTTGAATGTATATTGTCAGCCACACCATCGTTTTGTGCTTGACTAAATACATATTCACCCCGGTAGAAGCATGTCTTGGTCATATCTTTAGTAATATTGCCATCACGATCCAGATCATAACAGAAATCAAATTTGATTGAAACTAATGGATGTCCTGCTACTTCAAGTTCGGGATTATCAACGACTATACTGAAACCAGTCTCTGAATCCACTATTTCTACATCATTGCCAAAGCTTTCTTCTAACCTGTCCTTTACGTCAGAATACGATGTACCGTATATAATATTCTGGAATGATCCATTGGATTCATTCGGACTTGTATCCACCAACTCTCTATACTGTGTATAATACTGTTCAAAATAATCTGCTACGAACACTGTATAGTCATAATTTTTACCATTTAAACGTAGCGTGACTACGTCTGTACCAGGATGACACGGCGTTACTTCCACGTTTTCCGCTGCGACGCCACTTATAGAGGCAAAGCCTTCCATATCTATATTGGGAATACTTACATTCCCATTTTTTACGCTTCCCTTTACGCTGTATTTACCGGTACCAGACCTATAATATTTCAGCTTTTGCGGCATTTTGCTGGTGAAAACTAAATCATAATCTTTTACCACAACAGGAATGGATGTTTTTACACCGCTTCCATCTGTTGCAGTTGCAATTATATTTGTTCTTCCAGGGCTCACAGCTGTAATGGTTCCTTTTTCATCCACCACTGCGATTCTCTCATTTGTCGATGACCATTCCAGTGTTTTGAACGAAGCATCCTCCGGTTGAATGTCAATATAAACCTGTGTATATGTGCCTGTGGCCAGCTGTACATCATCACCTGTGTACATGAGCTGATGCACAGGCTTGGCAACTATGACATCAAGAGTTGCACTTGAATTATCGCCCGCTACCTTAATGAACGTGTTACCGACTGATACACCTTTTATTATGCCATAATTATTAACAGTTGCTATAGAATCATCTGACGAACTCCACTCAAGGCTTTCCTTTGAAATATTGGTCAGTTTTATGAATTCTCTTGCATCTACAGTACTGCCTTCAAGTACAACCACGTTATCCTGCACAGTTCCAATGTTTTTCACTTTTACAACAGTGGCAGCACTTGCTTGGAGAAGAGGCACTGTCAGCAACATAAGACATACAAGAAACCTGATCAGCTTTTTCACGCTACATCTTCATCCTTTCAGATCCATACGTAAACTAAGGCATCTGCTTGATATGTTTTTCATTCTGCTCTCCACAATGCTTTCCCGATATATCCATCAAATTACATTCCTCTTATATTGCCGCATAAGCCTCTGTGCGCATCCGAGAAGCACCATCTCCATTGTTTCACTTTTTCATTATTCTGTAAAGCCTTTATTGATTCTTAGTTTGCTTTTTCTCGCCAGGGCATTGTACAATTCCATAAAAAAGTCACATTCTTACAATCTCTATCTCCCAGTATCAGCTTCCTGAAACCGGAAATCTTAGATGTGTTCAGGGCAGCTGTGCGTGTCCCGGCATGTTGACACCCAGTCAGGTCCATGGTAGGATACGCCCGTCAGCACAAGCTGACACTTACCCGCAAAAGCGGGCAGGGCCAGGATCTGGCCCAACCACCACACGCAATGCATATTCCGGTACACCCAAGGTGCCGAAAGCCGTCTCAAGATGGCTTCAGGTGCCTTTTCTTTATGAAGAGGCAGCATGTCACATGCGCCAAAACAGCCAAAAAGGAGACACAAAAAGATCATGCATTCAAAGCTAATCGCCAGCCTTCTGGCCCTCACCCTGGTGCTCACCCTCGCGGTGTCCGCCTTTGCCTCCACCTTCACCGATGCCCACGGCAACGAGATCGAGCTGGATGACAGCCTGGAAGCCTACACAGAGTTCGACCTCCTGGGCGCCGACGATCAGGCACGCAAGCTTGAAACCAACCTGGGCGATCTGTGGACCGATGCCCTCCGCTGGTTTGCCACGTCGGGCACCATCAACGAATACTTTGAGGAAGACGACGTGACCGCCGGCAACACGCAGGTGGACGCCGATGCTGACCACATCGTGGCCCTGTGGAACGGCGGCAACATCCGCGCTGACGTTCCCGCCGGCAAGTTCGGCGCAGAGGAGCTGGCGAATGTCCTCCCCTATCCGAACCGCGTGGCCGTCGTCTACATGACCGGCGCCCAGCTCGTTGAGGCCCTCGAGGCCGCCTCCCAGGCCCTCCCCTACACCGAGGACACCGCCGCTGCCTGCGCCTCCTTCATGCAGGTCTCCGGCCTGACCTATGAGCTTGATACCACCAAAGCCTATGATGCCGGCGAAGCCTACGGCGACAACTGGGCAAGGGCCGCAAGCCTTTCCCGCGTCACCATCCAGGACGTGAACGGCCAGCCCTTTGACGAGACTGCCACCTATGCCGTCATCACCAGCAACGCCAACTTCAACGGCATGGATTCCTCTTATGCCTTCAAGGAGGCAGCAGAGGCCAATGAGAAGAGCACCATCACCACGGCCGCAGTGCGCGACATCGTGTGGCTGTTCATTGCAGATGGCCTGAACAATATCGTCTCCGAGTCCTACACTGCACCCCAGGGCAGGATCATCATCAAGTAAAGGATGACATTGAGGTCTGTCGGATTATCCTATGTGCAGCCCAGATAAGGCCTCCAACCCTACAATTCGAACATATTCTGACCTTCTGGCGCATGATGCAGTCATTGCGCCTGGCCGCCGGGGCCTGTCACAGCAAGTCCCCGGCGGCCGGACACTCTTTGACGGCAGGATCTGAGGTCTTGCTTTTTTTCGCGTTTATACCCGTTCCGGATCTTTGTGAGCACCAGCATACATAAAACGTTTACACAAAAGTACTGATGCTTTCATAAAGGTGAGACAAATAGGGCCATAAAAAAGGAGCAACCAGGCGATGAACAGTTCACCGAAGGCAGCGCTTCAATCGGCGGTGCAGGAAATCGGAAAGGTCATTTCAGGCAAGCAGGACGCCATCCACATGATCCTCACCGCCATGCTGGCCGACGGCCATGTGCTCCTGGACGACGTGCCGGGGGTCGGCAAGACCACCCTTGCCCTTGCCATCTGCAAAGCCCTGGGGCTCACCTTTCACCGGGTGCAGTTCACCCCGGACGTGCTGCCCTCGGATCTCACGGGCTTTTCCATGATGGACA
>JAFUBA010000148.1 GCA_017460395.1 Clostridia bacterium
GGGCGGCCTGCGCGCCGTGTGGATCCCATGCCGGGAGACAAGAGACGGGTATGTGTATGTGCACGAGGAGGATGTGCTCAGGACGGTCCTGGAGCACCCGGAGGCGAAAACCCTGCTTTTGACAAGGCCTGACTACTATGGAGGCTGCATTCCCCTTCGGCGCATCGTGGAGACATGCCACGGGATGGGCATCCGCGTAGCTGTGGATGAAGCACACGGTGCACATTTTCCATGGAGCCATGAGATGCAGAGCGCAGGATGCTTCTCCGTGGATGCCTGGGTGCAGTCGTGCCACAAGACACTGCCTGCACTCACAGGCTCTGCCGTGCTGCACCTGAGGGACAGCGAGGACCTGGGGCGTGCCATGCGCATCCTGCGGCGGGAGGAGACCTCATCCCCGAGCTTTCTTCTGGTGATGTCCATCGACGATGCGAGGGCATACATGGAGAAGACAGGCGGACGTGCCGTTGAGGGAACAGAGCAGCGGATCCGGGAAGGTCTCAGGAAATGGATCCGGGCGGGCTTTTGTGACCCGAGGACATCGTGGGCACAAGAGACGGGATACACCTATGATCCTGCGCGGCTGGTTTTGCGGGGCCGGATGCCGGGACAGGAGCTGCAGGAGCGCCTGGCAGAAAACGGTGTGGACGTGGAGATGGCGGACACGCGCGAGGTCGTCATGATTCCGCCGCTCGGCGCATTTGACCG
This sequence comes from Clostridia bacterium, assembly GCA_017460395.1. Classification (GTDB taxonomy): domain Bacteria; phylum Bacillota; class Clostridia; order Christensenellales; family Aristaeellaceae; genus UBA2943. The sequence goes on from JAFUBA010000148.1 coordinate 709, forward strand.
GGACGATTTCTGGAAGGCACTGGATGTGGCCGTGATGAAGGCGGGGAAAAGCCAGGCGATGGACGCGCCGCCGCATAGCGAAAGCCACATGGTGCCCCTGCCCGAGTGTCGTCTGACGATGCGGGCAGCGGAGATGGCGGATCATGAGGTGGTCCCGCTGAAGAAAGCGGCCGGCAGAACCTCTGCAGTTTCTGCCGGTCTGTATCCGCCGGGCATTCCGATGGTGGTGCCGGGTGAGGTGATCTCATCGGAGATATCAGAACTGTTGAATGAGGCCGGTGCCGGCAGGCGAGTTGGTGTGGACAGGGAGGATGGCATATGCGTCGTTGTGTGATTTTTGATCTGGATGGCACGCTCACCAAGAGCGAGGAGGGTATCTTCAACTGTGCTCTGGAGGCCTGCCGGCAGATGGGCTGGCCGCAGCCGGACGCGGAGACCCTGAGGAGGTTTGTGGGTCCGCCACTGAAATATTCCTTCCAGCACGAGCTCGGCATGACGGACAGCCAGGCGGACGAGGCGGTCAGACACTACAGGGCGAGATATCAGGAAGTCGGACTTTTTGAAAACAGGGTCTATCCCGGCATCCGGCGTCTCCTGCGCGCACTGAAGGCGCGGGGTGTGTATCTGGCAATTGCCACCGGGAAACCGACCGGGCCTTCCTGCAGGATCGCGGAGCACTTCGGGTTTGCGAGGTGGATGGATCGGATCGTGGGTCCGGAAGACAGCGCGGACGCAGGAAAGGCCGAGCTCATACGCAGCGCGCTGCCGGATGACTTTGATCCTGATAAAGACCTGGCCTGGATGGTGGGCGACCGGAAGTTTGACATCGAGGGCGGACAGAAAGTGGGCATCTCCACGATCGGCGTCGGCTACGGCTACGGAAGCCGGGAGGAACTGGAAGCGGCCGGATGTGATGTGTATGCCGGGACTGTGCAGGAACTGTACACGGCGCTCCTGGAGCTGACCTCGGCAGAGGAAACCAGGGAGATTCCTGAGCCCCGGGGCGCCTTTCTCGCCATGGAGGGTCTCGACGGGAGCGGGAAGAGCACCCAGATCAGCGCGCTTACAGACC
>JAFUBA010000149.1 GCA_017460395.1 Clostridia bacterium
AGACGATCCGGTCTTTGTATGCTGCAGCCTCACTGGCGCATGCGTCGTAGGCCTTTTTACCGATCAGCTTCGGGTATTCCGGGTGCGTGAGCGGACTGTCGCCGATCTGCTTGAGATAAGCCTTTTTCAGTTCCTCCACGAACTCGTCTGCAACCTCCTCCGCCACGGCGACCTGGTTGATGTCAATGCAGATCTGCCCGGCGTTGAGGAGCTTGAAGAACGCGATCTTGCGGGCGGCATCCCTGAGGTCTGCATCCTTGCGCACGATGCACCAGTTCCCGGTCTCGCCGCCAAGCTCCAAAGCGACCGGGGTGAGGTTTCTGGAGGCCATCTCCATCACGTGCTTTCCGACCTTCGGGGAGCCTGTGTAGAAGATCTTGTCAAAGCGCTCCTCCAGGCAGAAGTCTGCCACGTCATGGCCTCCGTCGATGACGGTGACATACTCCGGAGGGAAGATATCTGCAATCAGCTTCTGCAGCGCCTTCGTGCAGGCGGCGGACTTGGAGCTTGCCTTGATGACCGCCGTGTTCCCGCCCGCGATTGCGGCAGCCAGTGGCCCCAGGGCCAGGAGGTAGGGGAAGTTGAAGGGGGAGATGATCAGACAGTTCCCGTAGGGCATCTTGTAGACGCGGGTCAGGATGCTGGGAAAGCAGACAAGCCCGCTGAAGTGAAGCTCCGGTTTTGCCCAGCGCCCAAGGCCCTTCAGCGTCTCATTGATCTCCAGGATCACGTCGCCGATATCGCAGAAATAGGCCTCGGCAACGCTCCGGCCAAGATCTTTGACCAGGGCGTCCTCCAGCTCTTTTTCGTGGGACACCATGGCGGATTTGAGCTTTTTGAGCATCTCGCGCCGGAAGGATACATCCAGCGTCTTTCCTGTCTGAAAGAAGGCACGCTGCTTTTCAAGGACAGCTTTGACATCTTCTCTTGTGTAGGACATGTGTTGTTCCTCGATTCTAAAAATATGTGGTATGCATGGAAAATCAGGCGCCCGCCTGCTCCATGGCGCGCATGGCCTGGGAGATCCCGTCCACCGCGGCGCTCATGATCCCGCCGGCATACCCGGCGCCCTCGCCGCAGGGGTAGATGCCCCGGATGCTGACGCTCTGTCCGCTCTGATCGCGGAGGAGCCGCACGGGGGAGGAAGATCTGGACTCGATGGCCGTGAGCACGGCGTCCGGATGGGCAAAGCCCCGAAGCTGCCGGTCCATCTGCCGGATGCCGCTTTTGAGGTTCTCGAGGAGCCACTCCGGCAGGCACTCTCGAAGGTCCGAGGGCGTGACGCCGGGGAGATAGGTGGGCCTCACGCTCCCAAGCGCCTTGGTGCTTCTGCCCTCCAGAAAGTCCTCCACGCGCTGGACGGGTGCAAGATAGTGACCGCCGCCCAGGCGGAAGGCCGCCTCCTCCAGGTCCCTCTGCAGGGCCACGAGACCAAGGGGACCGGGTGCCTTTGCGTCCTCCGGCCGGATGCCCACCAGGAGGGCGGCATTGGCGTTCTCTCCATCCCGCGCATGCAGGCTCATCCCGTTGACGCACAGGCGCCCGGGCTCGCTGGCGGCCGCGATCACCTGGCCGCCGGGGCACATGCAGAAGCTGTACACGCCCCGGCCGTCCGGGGTACGCACGTTGAGCTTGTAGTCGGCAGGGCCAAGGGATGGATGCGTGGCGAAATCGCCGTACTGGCTGCGGCTGATGAGCGACTGCGGGTGCTCGATCCGAACACCCATGGCAAAGGGCTTGGGCTCCATATGAAGGGAAGCATCCAGGAGCATCTGAAAGGTGTCCCTGGCGCTGTGCCCGAGACACAGAAAGAGCGCGGTGCAGGGGAGCTGCTTCTCTCCATCTTTTGTGGATATGAAGATGGAGCGGAGCTGGCCAAGCGGGGCATCGATCCCGGAGAGCGTGTGTTCAAAGAGCACCTCCCCGCCGAGGGACAGAATCTCCTGCCGGATCGAGGCGATGGTCGGCTTCAGCCGGTCTGTCCCGATGTGGGGCTTCTGGAGAATCAGGATCTCCTCCGGGGCACCGTGGCGTACGAAGGTCTCCAGGACGAAATGCTGATAGGGCGATTTGGTACCCGTGGTGAGCTTGCCGTCCGAAAAAGCGCCGGCACCGCCCTCACCGAACTGGACGTTGCTCTGTGGGTCCAGCGTTCCTTCACGCTGAAGACGCAGAACGTCCTCGGTGCGCTTTTCCACGTCCCGTCCGCGCTCAAGGAGGATGGGCCGGTGACCGGCAAGGGCAAGCACAAGTGTGCAGAAGAGTCCGGCCGGTCCTGCGCCCACGACCACGGGGCGCTCCTCAAATGAAGCGTTCGGTGTCTTCAGGACAAAGGGCGCGGGGGTACGCATGACGGACCTGTTTTTCTGGAGGATCCTCTCCTCTGCCCTCGGGTCCTGCAGGATTACGTCTGCGGAAACGACAAAATGCACGTCCCCCTTGTCCCGGGCGTCCACGCTTTTTCTGACAAGGGAGACGTGACTGACTTCGTCCGTTGATATTTTCAGGTGCCGTGCCGCTGCGCGGTGCAGGTCCTTTTCGGTAAATGCCAATGGAAGATTCAGATTCTGAATGCGCAGCATGCTGTGTTCTCCTAAGGTGAATTTGGGAAGAGTCTCTCATTTCAGAGATTCTTCAGCCTCCTCGTGCCAGCGGTGAAACTCCGGGTGGAGGTAGGCATCCGGGGGATAGAGGACATCCGTCAGTTCAAGGCCGTGGGGCGGCGCCGTGGGCCCAAGGGCCAGGCGGGAGCCGGTCTCCAGCGCTTCGCGGAAGGCTTCTGGGCTTCGTCTGCCCTCACCGATCTCCACCAGCGTTCCCGCGATGATCCGGACCATGTTGTAGAGAAAGGCGTTCCCTTCGAGAAAGAGCGTCAGACAGTCCCCGTCCCTTGTGAGGTCCGCCCGGTAGATGGTCCGGACCGTGCTCTTTGCCGTGCCACCGGCCGCCTGAAAGGCGGCAAAGTCGTGGGTGCCAAGGAGATCAGCGAGTGCCCGCGTCATCTCCGTATCCTGCAGTTTCCTTGGCACATGCAGGTGATAGAGCCTGTGCATGGCGTCCGGGAAGCGGCAGTTGAGGAAGCGGTAGGTGTATTTCTTGCGGCAGGACAGAAACCGTGCGTGGAAGCCGTCTGCGACGGCCATGCCCTGTGTCACCCGGATGTCCGGGGGAAGGAGCGGCTGGAGCACAAAGGGGAATTTGTCCGCCGGGATCCGGGACAGGGTGTCAAAGTGGCACTTCTGTCCTAGGGCGTGGACGCCGGCATCGGTTCTGGAGGCCCCCGTCACGCGGATCGTTTCACCGGTTGCCCGCGACAGGGCATCCTCCAGGCACGCCTGGATGCTCTCCCCGTTGATCTGCCGCTGCCAGCCGCTGTAGGCGGTGCCGTCGTAGGACACGGTGAGAAGAATCCTTGGCATGGCGATGTCCTCCCTGTGTCAAATGTCTTTGCAGGAAAACCAGGAAGATTAAAGAAGCGTGGGCACGAAGATGCCCTCGAGGATGATCAGTGCCAGAAGCGCGGCCACAATGAGGCAGGCGATGACATCGTTTCTGCCGATCCTGAGTACCCTCAGCCTCGTTCTGTGCTCGCCTCCGTGGTAGCACCTGGCCTCCATGGCCATGGCAAGGTCGCCGGCACGGCGGAAGGCGGAGACGAAGAGGGGAACCAGGAGCGGGATCATGGCCTTTGCACGGTTCAGAAGATTCCCTGATTCAAAGTCTGCGCCGCGGGCCATCTGGGCATTCATGATCTTGTCTGTCTCCTCCATGAGCGTCGGGATGAAGCGGAGGGCGATGGACATCATCATGGCCAGCTCGTGGGCCGGGAAGTGGATGACCTTGAGGGGCGAGAGGAGGAGCTCCATGCCGTCGGAGAGGGCGATGGGGCTGGTGGTCAGGGTCATGAGGGAGGTGGAGAGGACGAGGAAGATGAGGCGGAGGGAATAATGGACCGCCTGGCGGAGCCCCTCCCGCGTGATCTCAATGATCCAGACAGACCACAGCGTCTCGCCGCTTGTAAAAAACAGGTTCAGGAGAAAGGTCAGAATCAGAATGAAGCGCAGGGGCTTCAGGCCGCGCAGCATGACCTTCACCGGCACATGCGAGAGGCGGGAGATCAGCATGACAAACAGGAGCATCAATGCATAGCCCAGAAGGGTATGAATCATGAACACCGAGACGATCAGGCACAGTGTCAGGATGATCTTGATGCGCGGGTCCAGGCGATGGACCGGAGAATCCACCGGATAATACTGACCGAGGGTGATATTGTTCAGCATCCGCCCTTCTCCTTCCATAGCCTGAGGATGGCCCCGTGAAGTTCTTCCGGCGTAAAGAGGTCATCCGGAAGATCAAGGCCCTTTGCACGAAGTGCCTGGCATAGCCTGGCAGCCTCAGGGATTCCGAGACCGATCTCGTCCATTTTCTCGCGCTGGGCAAAGACTTCCCTCGGCGTTCCGTCAAGGCACACTTTGCCCTCGCTCATCACGATGATCCTGGTGGCGAGCGTTGCAATGTCGTCCATGGAGTGGCTCACCATGATGATCGTCGTGCCCCGGTCCTCGTGCAGATGCTTGACCATGGTGAGGATCCGGTCGCGGCCCCTGGGGTCCAGGCCGGCCGTGGGCTCGTCCAGCACCAGCACCTTCGGCTCCATGGCGAGAATGCCGGCGATGGCCACGCGCCGCATCTGTCCGCCGGAGAGGTCGAAGGGGGAGCGGTTTGCGTACTTTTCATAGTCCAGGTGCACGTCCTCCATGGCCTGGCGGACGCGCCGGTCGATCTCCCTGCTGTCCAGGCCGAGGTTCTTCGGGCCAAAGGAGATGTCCTTCTCCACGGTCTCCTCAAAGAGCTGGTACTCGGGGTACTGGAAGACCAGGCCGACCTTCTGCCTGAGGGCACGCCGGTCGGTCTTTTCACCGTGAATGTCCTCGCCGTCAAGGGAAATCGTGCCGGATGTGGGCTTCAGGAGTCCGTTCAGGTGCTGCACCAGGGTGGACTTGCCGCAGCCCGTGTGGCCCACGAGCGCGATGAACTCGCCTTCGCGGATTTCGAGGTTAATATCGTTCAGGGCTAGGTGTTCAAAGGCGCTGCCCTGAGAGTAGGTATGGCATACATGGGAAAGCGTCATGGACATAGAAGCCTTGCCACCTCCTCTGCCATTTCCTCCACCGTCAGGATATCGTCCCGAAGGGGCAGTCCGTCCTCCCGCAGATCCTGCGCAAGGGCGGTCATCCGGGGTACATCCAGGTGGAGTTCCCGCATCTTTTCAACCTTGGAGAAGACCTCCCGGGGCGTGCCGATCATGGCGGTCTCGCCGTCCGACACCACTACCACCCGGTCGGCCTCGGTGACCTCCTCCATGTAGTGGGTGATCCACACCACGGTGATACCCTTCTCTTTATTCAGCCGCCGCACGGTGTCCAGGACCTTCTTTCGGCCCTTGGGGTCCAGCATGGCTGTGGCCTCATCCGCAATGAGACAGCTGGGCTCCATGGCCAGGACCCCCGCGATGGCGATTCGCTGCTTCTGACCGCCGGAAAGCATGTGGGGCTCTTTCTCGGCGTACTTGGTCATATGTACGCTCTCGAGGGCCTCGTCGATGCGGCGGACCATCTCGTCATGCTCGACGCCCAGGTTTTCCAGTCCGAAGGCCACATCCTCCCGCACGACCGTCGCCACGATCTGGTTGTCGGGGTTCTGGAAGATCATGCCGGCCTTCTGGCGGATGTTCCAGAGCTGCTCATCATCCGCGGTATCCATGCCGTAGACCAGCACCCGCCCGGAGGAGGGCAGATACAAAGCGTTGAGCAGCTTTGCAAAGGTGGACTTGCCGGAGCCGTTGTGGCCCAGCACTGCCACAAATTCACCTTCCCGGATCTCCAGGGACAGGTGATTGACCGCATTCTTATCGGCTTCCTCGTAGGCGTAGGTCACATCCTCCGCCAGAATCCGATTGTCATCTGACATGACGTTGCTCCTTGAAAAACATTTTTCAGCCTGAGAGAGAAAACGCGCTTCGCACCTCCTCAAAAAGGCAGGTGGGAGTATAACACACAGAGGTTGGGGGTGCAAGAAAATGAAGAGCACAGACCCTTGAAGAAATGGCGCTGCAGGTGTACTGTATGAGGCACATGGACAGGGCGTATGTGTCCTGTGTACTGCCATATCAGACAAGTTGGAAGCCGCGCGGCCTGAAGGCCTCTCCCGGTTTTGCGCACGTGGCTCAGATCTGCTAAAATACCCCCTGTTTTTTTGGGGATGCCCCAAGGAAGCAGATCAGCAAAACACATTTTGGAGGCAGTACATGAGTCGGGCACAGGCAGTGGATCAGTATCAGCAGGCCATGAGGCGGGGACAGAAGTATTATCATACCTGTCTTTCCCAGGGAAAGTATCCCTATCCTCAGGTCCTGGATGAAATCTTTGACGAATCACAGGCTGCAGCTCGTGTGAATATGGGGACCATGGAGATTCCCATGGACCTGGTGGTGGGCACACTGGCAGCCGGCAGAAAGTCCGCGTTTGCCGGGAACTTCATGCCCCTTCTTCCTTTGAGCACCGAGTTTGGCCAGAAATGGGTGAACCTTTGCGAATCGCATCTGGATGAGGGCGGCATCCGGGATCCCATCACCTGCTATGAGTATCTTGGCAGATTCTATGTGCAGGAAGGCAACAAGCGCGTCAGCGTCCTGAGAAGCTTTGAGGCAGATACCGTGCGGGCAAAGGTCACCCGCGTGATTCCCGCCTGGTCGGATGACCCGGCGATCCGCTCCTACTATGAGTTCATGGAATTCTATAAGAAGGCCGGGATCTATCACATCTCGTTCCGGCACCCCGGCTGCTATGCCCGCTTTCAGGCGGCGATGGGCTTTTATGAAAGCCACGTCTGGACCGAGGATGAACGGCTGGAGCTCATGCCGCTCATCTGGAGATTCCGGGAGGCCTGCACGGAGGAAATCCTCTCCGTGGTGCGCGACCACGCCTTCAGCGAGGTCATGCTGGCCTGCATGGAGCTCTACGGATACGAGCCACTGAAATCCATGGACACAAACCAGATCCGCGCCCACATCCGCGCCATCCTGCCGGACCTCAAGTTCACGGCTGGCGATGAACCCGTGGAGGTCTCCATGGATCCCGAGATCCCGGAGAAGACCTTCATGAACAGGCTCCTCGGCGGCATCGGCAGATCGCAGCTGAACGTGGCCTTCGTGCATCTGAATGCGCCCCAGGTGAGCGTCTGGACCAAGGGCCATGACCTTGGCAGGATGCACCTCGAGGAAACCCTCGGGGATGTGGTGAAGGTCAGAACCTACATTATTGAGGGCGGCATGCAGGCAGATGAGGTGATGGAGACGGCCGTGAAGGACGGCGCCCAGATCCTCTTCGCGACGGCCCCGACCCTCCTGGGCCCGGCCCGAAAGGTGGCGGCCCTGCATCCAAGCCTGAAGGTCCTCGTGTGCGCGCTGTCCGTGCCCTTTGCGGGGGTGAGGACCTACTACAGCCGGATCTATGAGACCAAGTTCATCGCAGGCGCCATCGCGGGCGCCATGAGCGAGGGGAAAGACATTGGCTACATCGCCCGCTATCCTATCCTCGGCGTGCCGGCGGCCATCAACGCCTTCGCCCTGGGTGCCCGGATGACGGCACCCGGCGCCCGGATCCTGCTGGACTGGACATGCCTTGAGGGCGATCCCTTTGAGCGGCTCATGGACCGCGGGGTGTCCATCATCTCGGGCCATCCGATTCCCGTCCTCTCCGGCGGTGACAGCCGGATGCGCTGGGGCACCAACCGCCGCCTCCAGGACGGCACCTTTCAGCCGCTGACAAGCGATGTCTGGGACTGGGGCAAGCTCTATGAGCAGATTGTGGAGGGCGTCCTGAACGGCGCCTGGGAGACCATCGATCAGGCGCGGACGGCCTCGGTCAATTACTGGTGGGGCCTGAGCAGCGGCGTGATCGACATACGCTTCTCCCAGGAGCTGCCATATGGCGTCATGCAGCTGGGAGAGCTCCTCAAGGACAATCTGACCTCCGGCGCCCTCCAGCCTTTTCTGACCCGGGTTTCGGATCAGCAGGGAAATCTTCGTCTCGACGGCAGCCGCTGGGTCAGCCCCGAGGAGCTCATGAAGATGAGCTGGCTGTGCGAGAACGTGGAGGGAGCCATTCCGGGCGTGAACGACATCCTGGAGATGGCAAGGGAAACCACACGGCTCCTTGCCCTGCCAGAGAAGGACGAGTTCCCTGGGCTGGAGGAAACACAGGAAACTGAGGAAGACACCGAAAGCCCCGAGGATGATGATGCCGGGGATGAGACGGACGAGGAAGAGGACGTGCCGATCAACACCTGAGGGCGCGACAGAATACGACATCAGTGTTCTGAACGATATTTTGCTGAAAAGAGGAAACCGGGGATGAAACTGCTGCTGGTTTCGGACGTGGAATGTCCGGCGCTATGGGAACACTATCAGCCGGACCGATTGCGGGGGATCGACATGATCGTCTCCGCCGGTGACCTGAAAAAGGATTATCTGGAATTCCTGGTGACCATGAGCAGCAAGCCGGTGCTCTATATCCCCGGCAACCACGATACGCGCTACCTGCAGTTTCCCCCGGAGGGGTGCGAGTGCATTGACGACACCGTTCTGACCATCGGGGGCCTCCGTTTCCTCGGCCTCGGCGGCTGCAAGAAGTACTCTGAGGGGCCCTATCAGTATACGGAAGCGGAGATGGAAAAGCGGATCCGGAAGGTGCGTGGGCAGATAAGAAAAGCCGGGGGTGTGGATATCGTCGTGACCCACGCGGCCGTCACGGGCCACGGGGATGCGGACGACTATGCCCACAGGGGCTTTGACTGCTTCGTAGATCTCATCCGGGAGTATCACCCGAAGTACTTTATCCACGGGCACGTCCACCAGAACTACGCATGGAACAATCCACGAATGCACACACTGGAGGACACGACCATCATCAACGCCTTTGAGCGATATACCCTGGAGATCCCGGATGCGGAGATCGAGGCGATGAAGGCGGAAAAAGGAACGAAAAAACATGGATTCTGGCCTTTTTGAGCATGAGTATTCCTTTGACAGTCACAGTATTTTCTGCATGGGCCGTCAGGAGACACATCCGGGGCACGAGATGGCGCTCACCTACACCTCCAGCGGCTTTGAAACGGTGCTGCGGGGCAGGCGCCTGGTGCTCACCTGTGAGAGCCGGTATGACACCTACCCGGATGATCTGCGCATCATCGCAGGCAACATGGACCGCAGGGTCCGGCTGGAAAAGGGTGTACACGATGTGGAGCTCGTCAATCGGCAGGACGATTCCCCGATTCTTGTCCGGGTGCTCCGGGAGGTACAGCCCATGCGGGACGATCCGGAGCGGCTCGTGGTGCTGAAAAAGCTTGCGACCGACGGGGAGCTCACGCCCCCGCCCGGAAAGACACTGAAGCTTGAGTGCATCGGCGACAGCCTGACCAGCGGCGAGGGGCTCGGCGCCGAGAAGGGGGTCCAGGCGTGGGCATCCCATGTGTTCTCGACAAAGGGTCTGTGGACACAGGTGCTCGCGGAAAAGCTGGACGCAGATCTCCATCAGGTGTCCCAGTCCGGCTGGGGTGTCCTCTGTGCCTGGAATAACGATCCTGCGGGCGCGATCCCGCTTGTGTACGATCAGGTGTGCAGCGTTGCTTGCGGCGAAGGTCCGAAAAGCTTTGGGATGCTTCAGGACAACGACTTTTCCGAGTGGCAGCCGGACGTGATCGTCGTGAACCTTGGGACAAACGACGGGAACGGGTTCCACCAGCCGCCACACGTTGGGCCGGACGGGAAGGCATTCAAGCTGCGCACAGGGGAGGACGGAAGGCCGCTGAAGGATGATCTGGACCTCGTCCGGGATGCAGCAAAGGATTTCCTTTGTCATCTCCGGGAAAAGAATCCGGGGGCAAAGCTCATCTGGTGCTACGGGATGTGCGGGCACGAGATGGAAAATACCCTGTTGGCCGCCACAGAAGCCTACATTCAGGAGTCAGGGGACGCCAGATGCCGGTATGTGTCCCTCCCGGCTGTGCTGCCGGAGGAGCTTGCAGCCAACGCGCACCCGGGCCCTGCCTGCCACGAAAAGGCTGCTGCTGCCGTCCTGCGGGCAATCCGGGAGATGGAATAGAAATGCACGGACGGATTGGCATCTTTTGTCAATCCGCCTTTTTGAAACACTGGGAGGAAAAAGGTATGGAAACACAGGGCGCGATTCGGGAGCACACAGATGTACGGGTGCAGGAGCCCAGACGGTACCGTGTTGTCATGCATAACGATGATTTCACGACCATGGACTTTGTGGTGGAAATTCTAGTGAGCATCTTCCACAAGAGCTACGTGGATGCGGAGACCATTATGCTGAAGGTGCATAAGGAAGGCCGCGCGGTGGTGGGCACCTACACCTATGACGTGGCCGTCTCGCGGGTCAATATGGCCCTGAAGCGTGCAAGGGAAGAGAAGTTTCCCTTCCGGATGACGGTGGAGGAGGCATAAAGGATGAAGTTTTCCCAGACCGTCCAGGCAGCGCTCTCGGACGCCATCGTGTATGCAAAAAAGAAACGGTATGAGCTCGTGACGCCGGAGATGCTGCTCATGCAGTTCTGCCGTGTCCCGCTCTTTCAAAAAGCGCTTGGCCTCCTCGGGGCGGATTCCGAAGCGCTCGAGAAGAACCTTGAGGCGTTCCTCCGTGAAAACCTGGAGGAGGCCTTCGAGGGGGCCCGGCCGGAGCTTTCCTCCCAGCTGTCCAACTGTATCGCCTTTGCGAACATGCAGATCCTTGGCAGCGGCCGGGAGGAGATCGATCTTGAGCACATGGTGCAGGCCATCTTCCAGCAGCGGGACAGCTATGCGGTGTACTACCTGCATCTGCAGCATGTGGATGAGGTGGACCTGCTCGGGGCCATCATGTCCGTGAAGGACGAGGAGGTCCGTGAGGCCGGAGAAGCCGGGACGGAAGAGAGGCATGTGGGCACACGTCCGGGGACAAAGGGCACACCCCTCTATGAGCAGTACGCGCCGTGCCTGAACGATACCCTGAAGGACATCAATCCCCTGATCGGCCGCGCAAATGAGATGGAGCGCCTCATTCAGGTCCTGTGCAGGCTCGACAAGAACAATCCGCTCCTCATCGGCGAGAGCGGGGTGGGGAAGACCGCCATCGCCTACGGCCTGGTGGAAAAGATCCGGAAGGGGGATGTCCCGGAGGCGATCCGGGGAAGCCGCGTCTTCTCCCTGGATCTTGGCGCCATGCTGGCCGGGACCCAGTACCGGGGAGACTTTGAGAAGCGCCTGAAGGGTGTTCTGGATGAGATCGGCAGGGAGGAAAAGCCGATCATCCTGATCGATGAGATCCATAACCTCGCGGGTGCCGGTGCCGTGGGCGAGAGCTCCTTTGATGCATCGAACCTGTTAAAGCCCTACCTCGCGGGCGGCCGCATCCGCTTCATCGGGGCCACGACGTTTGACGAGTACAAGCGGCACTTTGAGAAGAACAAAAGCCTTGCGCGGCGCTTTCAGCAGATCGAGGTGCCGGAGCCCACGGAGGAGGAGGCCGTCAGGATCCTGGAGGGCCTGAAGGGCAGATACGAAGCCTTCCACCACGTCACCTACCTAGATGGCACGATGCAGTACGCCGTCTCCATGAGCCGCGAGCACATCCATGAGCGCTACCTCCCGGACAAGGCCATCGACCTGATGGACGAGGCCGGCGCCTACAGAAAGCTGCATCCGATCGAAGGAAAGCAGCAGACCGTGGACAGAGAGGTCTTTGCGGATGTCCTCACCAGGATCTGCAGAGTACCCCTTGAGAGCGTGCAGGCAGATGAGCTGGAGGGCCTCGAAACCCTGGACGCGCGCCTTAAAAACCAGGTCTTCGGGCAGGATGCGGCGATTCAGGAGGTGGTGAACGCCATCAAGTTCTCCCGGGCCGGGCTCCTCGAGGACGATAAGCCCCTGGCCTCCCTCCTGTTCGTGGGCCCCACGGGCGTCGGGAAGACCGAGGTGGCGCGGGTGCTGGCAAAAGAACTCGGCGTCGAACTGGTGCGCTTTGACATGAGCGAGTACGGAGAGAAGCACACGGTGGCCAAGCTCATCGGGTCGCCTGCGGGCTATGTGGGCTACGAGGACGGCGGGCTTCTCACCGAGTCCATCCGCAAGCACCCGTCCTGCGTGCTGCTCCTGGATGAGATCGAGAAGGCACACCCGGACATCTACCATGTGCTTTTGCAGGTGATGGACTATGCAACCCTCACCGACAACCAGGGCCGCAAGGCGGACTTCCGTCATGTGGTCCTGATCATGACCAGCAACGCGGGGGCGGAGCGCATCGGGAAGCCGGGCATCGGCTTTGCTTCGATCGCCCGGGTGGACCGTGCCCTCCTCATGGAGGAGGTGAACCGGACCTTCCAGCCGGAGTTTCGCAATCGCCTCAACCGGATCGTGGCCTTTTCCAGCATGGACGGGGACATGGCAAAGCGGATCGTGGAGAAAAAGCTGCATGAGCTTGCAGAAATGCTCCGGAAGAAGGGCATCCGTCTGTCTGTCACGGAAAGCGCGAAGGCCCTGATCCTCTCCCGCGGGGTCTCCCTCACCTACGGTGCCCGGGAGGTGGACCGGGTGATTCGAAGCGAGGTCAAGCCCAGAATGGTGGACGAGATCCTCTTTGGAAGCCTCAGGCAGGGCGGCAATATGACGCTGGATGCATCGGGCGAAGAATTTTCCGTATCTGCAGGCACATGATTCCGATAAAACTCAAAGGGAGGTGGCGGTGTGGTCTATCGCCTCAGCAGGCGCATCATTGCATTTCCGGATCCGGCCCTGGCGGAGGAAGACGGACTGCTGGCCGTCGGTGGTGACCTGAGCGTCGAACGCCTCGTGCTGGCCTATGCCAACGGGATCTTCCCCTGGTATGAGCCCGGGGAGGAGTATCTGTGGTGGTGCCCGCGGGAACGGTACATCATCCGGCCCGATCACATCCATGTGTCCCACTCCATGGGAAAGTTTCTGCGCAGGCACGATGTGCGGATGGAGCTGAACCGGGACTATGCGGACACCATGCACCGCTGCCGGATGAAGCGGGAGGCAGAGGGTACCTGGATTACGGACGAGATGGAGTTGGCCTACCTCGAACTGCACCGCCGGGGGCTTGCCACGAGCGTCGAGGCCTTCGTGGACGGGCAGCTGGCCGGAGGGCTCTACGGCGTATCCCTCAAAAACTGCTTTTTCGGGGAGAGCATGTTCTCCGACATGGAGAACGGTTCCAAGGCCGCCCTGATCCTCTTTGCAAGGCAGGCGGCCGAAAAGGGCATGCCGCTCATCGACTGCCAGTTCCATACCCCGCACCTGGAGAGCATGGGCGGCGAGAAGATCACCTACATAGAGTACATGGAACTTGTAAAACAAGGACTGGAGGCGTGAAAATGGCAGACCTTACGCAGATATCCAGGTTTATCGCTCTGATCCTCCGGCACAAACCGGAGGCAGGCGGGATCGAGCTTGACGCACACGGATGGGCGGATACGAAGAAGCTCATCGGCGGTGTCCGGGGAAGATATCCCGGAGCGGACTTCAATATGGAGATGCTGGAGAGGATCGTCCGGGAGGACGACAAGCAGCGCTTCGCCTTCTCGGAGGATCGCTCGCGCATCCGCGCAAACCAGGGACACTCGGTGAAGGTCGATGTGGAGCTGGAAACGGTGGTACCGCCGATCATGCTCTTCCACGGCACCGGGGAGAAATACGTGGAATCCATCCGACAGGAGGGCCTGAAGCCACGGGGACGGCTGTATGTGCATCTGTCACAGGACGCACAGACGGCTGAGGCCGTCGGAGCCAGGCACGGTCGTCCCGTGGTTCTGAAGGTAGAAAGCGGCAACATGCACCGGGATGGCTTCATCTTCTACCGCTCACAGAACGGCGTGTACCTGACGGACCGAGTGCCGGCTCAGTACCTCCAGTTCCCGGATTGACAGAATTTTAAAAAGGGCATGAATGCAGCTGCATTCATGCCCTGAATTAATGCCTGTTTCCCCATGAGATGGGGTCGGTCGAATCGCGCCCGTCGTAGATTTCTGCGAACATGCCGGCCGTGGACGGCTCCTCGCCTGCTGCATACAGATGGGATACGTCCCCGATCTGGGTGCAGCGGAAATGGATCTCGCCCTTCAGCTGTTCCTCACTCACCAGCGTCGTGACGGAGGAGGGGAGCATGCAGGTATTCTGCCAGAAGGTCACCGGCGAGGTGCCGGTGAGGAAGGCCGCGACGGCCATCCCGACGCCGAAGTGGCAGAAGAGAAGGAGCGAGCCCTCAATATTCTCTGAATTCAGCCAGACGCCGCCCGAGTACGTGTACCCGAAATTTTCCAGCATCTTTTCGACTCCGTCCGTCGTCTCCTTCCAGATCTCCTGCACATTGCTGCCCTGAAAGAGCTTTGCCTCCACCCATTTCTCGGGATCGTGGAGGAGCGGATCGGAAAGATAGGTGCGGGGGCGGAAGTCCCAGCAGCTTCGCATGCGCTGCCGGTCCGGGTCTAAGCAGCGGCCACGGAACTCGCACAGCCACGGCAGGGTCTCTGCCTCCCAGCCGGTCAGGTCCCGCGTGTACCCCCAGGTGGCCTGGGCACGGCCGAGGGGAGATACGTAAATCCCGAGGATCTTTTCCTTTTCGCCAAGCGCCTTCATGCGTGAGGCCAGGAGAGATGCCTCCCTGTGCCCCTTCTCCGTCAGCCCGTCGATGGCATAGTAGGGCTCCGCGTGGCGGATGATATGAATCTTCATGCGGCGTCTCCTATCATCTTGCGTCCCCGAGGACGCTGCCTGCCTTCAGGAAATAGTCTGTCCCGCTCCAGAGGGTGATCAGGGCGATCCAGGCGGTCAGGATCCACATGTACCAGGTACCGGTGGCGGACAGGCTGGTCAGAAGGATCAGGAGAAGGTAAACCATCTGGCTGGCCGTCTTGATCTTTCCCAGCTGCCCTGCCGCGATCACCTGTCCCTTCTGCACGGCGATCATCCGAAGGCCGTCCAGGGCCAGTTCGCGGGCCAGCACCAGAACCACCAGCCAGCCAGGCAGCAGGTGCTGCACGGACAGCATGACCATGGTGGCAAGCACCAGGAGCTTATCCGCCAGGGGATCCAGGAACTTCCCGAAGTCCGTGATGAGCCCCCGCTTTCTCGCGATGCGGCCGTCGAACCAGTCGGTGAGGGAGGCAGCTGCAAAGACGCCGGCGCCGATCAGGTTCCAGGGCCTGGTGCCAAAGGAAAGACATAGGACCATGACAGGCACCAGCAGGACCCTCAGGAGCGTCAGCCTGTTTGGCAGGTTCATGGGATCGCCTCCCCGGAGAGGTCATACTCGGATGCCTCCGTGATGCTGACACGCACAAATTCACCGGCCTGAAGCGTCTTTTCGCCCCTGGAGGTAAAGAGGATCTCGCCGTCTGTCTCGGGCGCTTCCCTCTGGCTCCGCCCGTGGTACATCTGTCCGTCAAAGCCGGTCACGAGGACCGTCTCGGTGGTGCCAATGCGGGCCTTGTTTCGCCCGAGCGAGATGGACTGCTGGAGGGTCATGAGCCGATCGAGGCGGGACTGCTTTTCGTCCTCATCGATCTGAGATGGCATCTCGGCTGCCGGCGTGCCCTCCTCGGGGGAGTAGGCGAAGGCGCCCAGGCGGTCAAAGGATGCCTCCTTGAGGAAGTCCAGAAGCTCCTGGAACTGCTCCTCTGTTTCGCCCGGGAAACCCACGATGATGCTGGTGCGAAGGGTAATGTTCCGCTCACGCGCCAGGCGCACGCACCTGCGGATGTCCTCTGATGTGCCCCGCCTGTGCATCGCGCGCAGGATGGGGTCTGAGATGTGCTGGATGGGCAGATCCAGGTAGGGGCAGATGTTCGGGTGGGAAGCCATCAGGTCCAGGAGCTCCTCGCTGGTCTCATCCGGATAGCAGTAGAGAACCCGCAGCCAGTCGACGCCATCCACGTCCGCACACTTTTTCATGAGAGATGGCAGCGTGGTGTGCCCGCCGTGGTCCGTGCCGTAGCGGGTCGTGTCCTGGGCTACGAGAATCTGCTCCCGCACGCCCTGGGCGGCAAGGTATTTGACCTCCTCCAGAATGGCATCCTCGCTCCTGGAGCGGTAGTTGCCGCGGATCAGGGGGATGGCACAGAAGGTGCAGCGGTTGGAGCACCCTTCGCCGATGCGCACATAGGCAGAGTAGGAGGGTGTTGTCAGAACCCGCCTGTGCTCGTAAAATGCCTTCGGGTCCTGGGTGAAGGAGACGCGGTTGCCCGTTTTCAGCGCCTGCGAGATGGCCTCTGGCAGCTGATCGTAGCGGTTGACGCCAAGGAGCACATCGATCTCCGTGAGATCGTCCATCAGGGCCTCCTCATAGCGCTGGGCAAGACAGCCTGTGACCACCAGGAGCCTGCACCTGCCTGTTTTCTTATAGGCGGCCATCTCGAAGATGGTATCGATGGACTCCTCCTTGGCAGGCCCGATGAACCCGCAGGTATTGACCATGAGGATATCTGCCTGAGACGGATCATTCGTCAGGCGGCAGCCATGGTCCTTCAGAAGGCCAAGTGCGATCTCCGAGTCCACGCGGTTTTTATTGCAGCCAAGTGACACGATTCCGACGCTCAGGCCGGAAAGCGGTCCGGAAAGTTCTCTCATGAGGGTACCTCAAGTCAAAGTATTTTGCGTCCGGTCCATTTCCGGACTAGTTGCCATTTTACACGCAATCATCCCGATGAACAAGACGCAGAAAAGAGGCAGATGAATATGGAACAAACCAAATTGCTGGAGCTTCTGCGCTCCATGAGCCTGGAAGAAAAGATCGGTCAGCTCTGCCAGGTGCCGGGCGTATTCTATGACGGCTCGGCCGCCGTGACGGGCGAAAACTGGGGAACGCTCTCTGAGGAGGAAATGCGGCTCTCCGGCAGTACGCTGGGCATCTGGGGCGCCGGGAAGCTGCGCAGCATCCAGGAGCGCTACATGGAGCGCCACCCGCACCACATCCCGCTTCTGTTCATGCTGGACGTGATCCACGGACACAGAACCGTCTTCCCCTGTCCGCTCGGGCAGGGCGCCACCATGGACCCGGAGCTTGTGCAGGAGTGTGCCCGGGTGCAGGCGCGGGAGGCTTCCTCAGACGGCATCCACGTGACCTTCTCCCCGATGGCTGACCTGTGCCGGGATGCGAGGTGGGGCCGGGTCATGGAGTCCACGGGCGAGGACCCGTATCTGAGCGGGAAGATGGCATCTGCCATGGTGCGGGGCTACCAGGGGGAGGACCTCTCAGACCCTGAGCGCGTGGCATCCTGCGTCAAGCACTTTGCGGCCTACGGCGCCCCGGAGGCCGGGCGGGACTACATGAACGTGGAGCTGTCCGAGCACACGCTCCGAGACCAGTACATGGGCGGATACGAGGCCGCGGTGAAGGCAGGGTGTGAGATGGTCATGTCCTCCTTCAATACCTTGAACGGCGTCCCCTGCACCGGGAGCCGAAGGCTCCTGCACGATATCCTGCGGGATGAGTGGGGCTTCCAGGGACTCGTGATCTCCGACTGGGGTTCCGTGGGCGAGATGGTGAACCACGGCTTCCGGGAGGACCTGAAGGGCGCAGCTGAGGCTGCCATGGAGGCAGGTGTCGACATCGACATGTGCTCCGGGAGCTACGCGGGCCACCTAAAGGAGCTGGTCCTGGAAGGCACCATCCCAGAAAGCGAGATCGACCAGGTCGCACTGCGTGTCCTGGAGCTCAAAAACCGCCTGGGCCTGTTCGAGGATCCCTTCCGCGGCTGCAGCGGGACGCGGACAGAAGAGATCATGCTGAAGGAAGATCACCGCGCCCTTGCGAGGAAGGCCGTCGCTGCCTCCCAGGTGCTCCTGAAAAACGATGGCGATGTGCTGCCGCTTGGCGCAGGCACACACAGAATTGCCCTCA
>JAFUBA010000018.1 GCA_017460395.1 Clostridia bacterium
CCGGCGGTGTGGCCCTCGGGATGGAGCATCCAAGGTACCTGAAAAGCGGCGACCGGGTGGTCTGCGAGATCGAAGGAATCGGGAAACTCGAGAATCTTGTGGGATAAGCGCGCATGAAAAAAGAGCCACGGATCGTGGCTCTTTTTTCATGCGTTTCAGGCTTCCCCCGCCTGCGCGGTATACAGCTGCCAGTAAAGGCCATGCTTTTCCATGAGCTCTCTGTGGCTTCCTGCCTCCGCGATCCCCTTGTTGGAGATATAGAGGATCCGGTCGCAGTTCTTGATGGTGCTCAGGCGGTGAGCCACGATGATGCTGGTCCTGTTCTTGAGCATCTCCCTGATGCCCTCCTGCAGGAGCTTTTCCGTCTGCGTGTCGATGGAGGAGGTGGCTTCGTCCAAAATCAGGATCCTGGGATCGCTCAGGAGGGTCCTTGCAAAGGCAATCAGCTGGCGCTCGCCCTGGCTGAGGTTTCCGCCGCGCTCCCGGATCTGGGTTTCATATCCGCCCGGAAGCTGGGAGATGAAATCGTCCGCCCGAACCCTGCGTGCGGCCTCCCGCACCTCCTCGTCGGTGGCATCCAGCCGCCCGTAGCGGATATTCTCCATGATCGTACCCGTAAAGAGGAAGCTGTCCTGGAGCATGATGCCAAGCTGACTGCGGAGCGAGTGCAGCGTCACCTCGGAGATGTCATGCACACCGCCGTCCTCCGTGTGCAGGAGGATCTTACCGCCGGAGAGGTTGTAAAACCGGCTGAGGAGGTTGATGATCGTGCTCTTCCCGGCGCCCGTCGGGCCCACCAGCGCGATGCTCTCGCCGGATTTCACGTGCAGATCCATGTGCTCCAGGACGTTCACGTCGCCCTCGTAGGAGAAGGTCACATCCCTGTACTCCACCTCGCCGGAAATGTCCGGCAGCTCGTGGGCGTCCTCCGCATCATCCACCACCACAGGCTCATCCATGGTCTCAAAGATGCGCTCGAGGTAGGCGATGTTGTTGACGAAGGAATTGTAGATGTTGGCAAGGTTTGTGATCGGCTGCCAGAAGCGCGCCACATACTGACCCATGGCCAGGATCACGCCGAAGGACACCATGGTCCCGCCGCCCATCCAGTAGACGCCGGCGATGTAGAGGAAGGTGGTCACCACCTGCGTCATGAGCTCGCTGGACAGCCACACCGTGTTGGAAATGTAGATGGCCCGCGTCCAGGCCTTTCGGCAGGCCTCCGCCAGCGACCGCATGATGGAAATGTTCACTTCCTGCCGGTCAAAGAGCTGGGACACGCGCACGCCGTCGATGGACTCGGCAAGATACGCGTTGTAGTTGCTGTTCTTGTTGCTCTGCTGCTGCCAGGCCTTGCGCTGCCGGGGCTTGATCAGAAGCACGATCGCAATGAAGATGGGAAGCCCCGCCAGGATCACCCAGGAGAGGCGGGCGGACGTGGTGAACATGAAGACCACGATGACCACCAGATTGATGATCTCCAGGATCATGTTGATGATACCGTTTGAGAGGATATCGGAGACGGAGTTCACGTAGTTGATGACTCTCACCAGGATCTTGCCTGCGGGGCGGGAGTCATAGTAGCTGAAGGGGAGCTTCTGCAGGTGATGAAAGAGGTCCCCTCTGATATCGTAGATGATGTTCTGGCTCACGTGCGCCATGATGCGGGAGCGGATCGTTGCCAGCACAATGCTCAGGAGAATCAGTCCCACAAAGAGCATGGCCATGCGGCCGATCATGTAGGTGTTCTTCTCCGGCACCGCCACGTCCAGCACCCACTGGGTGATCTTCGGGATGTAGAGGGTGGCCACGGACCCGATGGCGCTGAGGATCAGGGCGATCAGCATCTGAAGGCGGTACTTTGCAATGTACTTGCCCGCCCGGCGCATGTGCTTCCATTGAAAGGGCGTTTCCAGGCGCTCGTCCACGTCAAACTTGTTGCGTGCCATGTTATGCCCCCTCCCTCTGTGTGCCTTCTTCGTCCAGGCCGTACTGGAGCCGGTAGGTCTCCCAGTAGTAGCCCTTCTGCCTGAGCAGCTCCTCGTGGGTGCCGCGCTCTGCGATCTTCCCGTCCCGAAGGACCAGGATCAGGTCTGCGTCGCGCATGGAGGAGATCCTCTGGGCAATGATCCACTTGGTGCAGGGGTAGGGGAGTTCCCTCAGCTGCTCCTGGATGTACTGCTCGGTCTCGGAGTCCACGGCGGAGGTGGTGTCGTCCATGATGAGGATCCCGGGCCTGACCGCCATGGCGCGGGCCAGGGCGATTCTCTGCCGCTGCCCGCCGCTCAGACCTACGCCGCGCTCGCCGATGATGGTATCATACCCCTCGGGGAGATGCCGGACAAACTCGTCCGCGGCTGCGCGCCGCGCAAAGTCCTGCACCTCGTCCATGGAAAGGTCCTGGTCACCGAAGGCCACGTTGCCCTCCACGGTGTCAGAGAAGAGGAACACGTCCTGGGTGGCCGTCCCGATGCCGCCGCGCAGCTGCTGCAGCTTCCAGCGCTTCACGTCGCACCCGTCCACCAGGATGCTTCCGCCCGTCACATCGTAGAACCTTGCCAGGAGATGGATCATGGTGGTCTTGCCGCTGCCGGTCGGACCCATGATGGCCACCGTCTGCCCGGGCTTTACGTGGAAGGAAATATCCTCCAGGATCTTCTTGCCCTCGACCTCATAGGAGACCCCCTGGAACTCAATGTCGCCCTTCACATTTTTGTGGTCCACCGCGCCTTTTTCGTCGTGGATGGAGGGCTTGCCCAGCTGCAGCTCCATCACCTTCTGGGCGGAGGTGGAGAAGCGCTGGAGGTCATTGAGGAGGTTCCCAAGCTCGCGCATGGGGTTCGAGAGCGCCCAGCTCAGGCTTGTGAAGATCGCCATCTCGCCGGGGGTGAGCTCGCCCCGAATGATGAATACCCCGCCCACAAAGACGGTGATCAGCATCATGCCGTTGGCGAGGAGCTCGATCAGCGGAAAGAAGGTGAGCCAGAGCTTATTGATGTGCAGGTGACTGTTCATGAAGGCATGGCTTTTCTCCTCAAACCGCTTTTCCTCATAGTCCTCCCTGGCAAAGGCCTTCACCACGCGGTTGCCGGCGATGTTTTCCTGGGCAGCCGCGTTCATGTCGGAAAGTCTGTCGCGCATGGCCACAAACCTTGGCCGCACATGGGCGGAAAAGAACTTTGTGATCAGCATGAGGACAGGGGTGACCAGGAGCAGGAGCACCGTCAGCTTCCAGTTCACCCAGGCAAGATAGATGCCGGCAAACAGGAACGTGCAGGCGGCGTCGATGATGCGGTAGTCAATATAGGAAAGGAAATGCCGGCACCAGTCGAGGTCCGCAGACATGCGGGTCATCAGATCGCCTGCCCTGTGCTGGTCAAAAAAGCGCATGTCATTGTACTGGAGCTTCTCAAACAGGCTGCAGCGCAGGTTGTAGATCACGTTCTGGGCGTCCTTCTCCAGAAGCACGACCATCAGGTAGCGAAGGCCCTCCCTCGCCACCTTCACCCCCAGCATGATGAGCAGAAGAGGAATCAGAGGCTCCGGGTTCTGCGGCATGATCACATCGTCGATCAGGCGCTGGGACAGCGCGGGATTGACCAGGAGCAGCACGCAGGTGAATACCGAGATGACGATGGCCAGGATGTGGAACTTGTGGTACTTTTTGTCCATCGCATCCCACAGCCACTTGATTTGCTGAAGCAAGCCTACACCTCCAGGCCCCATGCGGGGCGCTACTTTGTTCCCAGGTTGCCAGTACCCTGCCCGCCACGTGGCAGACAGGTGCGGCGGAACATTACACCTGTTTTTCCTTGTTTTCTACGGATATCGTGCTATGATTTGGTCGAATTACAGTTTTTTCACCATTTCCCTCGCTTTCATTTTCAGGCAAAGGAATGATGCGGCATGGAGAACATCTCCACATACAAAAGCCCTCTGCGCATGATCTGGGCAGAGAGCGGACTGAGGCAGGCCGGCTACATGATGAATGGCCACCACTGCCATGAACACTATGAACTGTTCCATGTGGAGTCGGGCAGCTGCCGCTTTCTGATCGAGGCCTCCATCTACGATCTGCACCCGGGCGACCTGATCCTGATTCCCCCGATGAAGCTCCACTACACCCGCTACCCCTTCGGGGACTGCCGGCGGAACATTCTCTTTTTCCGAAGGGACGACGTGGAGCGGGACATTGTCCAGCAGATGCCCGGCTGCTGCAGTTTCTTTTCCGATTCGAGAATCATGCAGGTCCCCGCGAGCCATCTGGCGGAGATCAGCAGCCACATCGCCCGCATGGTCCGGGAGGAAAAGATCGGAGACAGGCGCTCCTCGTCACTCCTTCGCCTCCAGCTGCAGGAGCTGCTCCTCATGTGCAACCGCTTCTGCGAGGGGGACTTTCTGGAAAACGCGCCGGCCAGGATCATCACGACCGACAAGCCCATCCTGGAGGCGGCCCGCTTCATCGCCGCCCGCTACATGGACGACATCAGCACGTCGGATATTGCAAGGGCCGCAGGCTTCAGCCCCAACTACTTTACCCGCAAGTTCCGGGAGGCCACGGGCATCGGCGTGCACGACTATCTGGTCTTCATCCGCCTCCAGCATGCGGCCCTGGAGCTTGTGTCCACGACGGACTCCGTCACCGACATTGCCCTTCGGTGCGGCTTTTCCGACGGCAACTACTTCAAGGATGCCTTTAAAAAGAAGTACGGTGTCACCCCGCGGGCCTACAGGAAGCGGACCTCCCCCGAGGAGACGGCAAATGCCGGGGCATAATTTTTTACTTGCAGTTTGCAAAAAAACTCTCGCGAAGGAGCGCTGTGCATCATGATCGAACTCCGAAAGCTGTCCCCGGAGGACGGCCGGGACATTTATGACTTGCTGCAGAAACTTCCGAAGGATGAAAACGGCCTGATCAACCATGTCTGCGGCATGACATTTGCGGAATTCAGAGATTGGCTTCGCTTA
>JAFUBA010000150.1 GCA_017460395.1 Clostridia bacterium
CGGATGATGCTTTGCCTGAAAACCCATCACGAGTCGCATACTTGGTCAAAAGTTGATACAGTACTACGCACTTATGCCTTGGGGCAGGTCGCATAACAAGTATTACGGCCAATATATTACCCTAAAAACTGAACTACACCCGCACAGATGTCCGTGAGATCGAGGAGAAGCACCTGAGGGGCGCCGTCGCCCTCGCCGCACAGAAGGCGCTGCTTTTTACCGGTACCATCCGGGATAACCTCAGGTGGGGACGGGAGGATGCGGGCGAGGAGGAAATGCGGGATGCCTGCCGGATCGCCTGTGCCGACGAGTTCATTGAAACCATGGAGAAAGGGTACGATACCTGGCTTGGCCAGGGCGGCGTGAACCTGTCCGGCGGACAGAAGCAGCGTCTCTCCCTGGCACGCGCGCTGATCCGCCGCCCCAGAATTCTCATCCTCGACGACTGTACCAGTGCCCTGGATGCCCGGACCGAGGCAAACGTCCTCCGGGGACTCCGGGACAAGACGGGCGGGACCACGGTGCTGCTCATCAGCCAGCGGATTTCCACGGTCATGAAGGCCGACCGGATCCTGTGCCTCGATAACGGCTGCGTGCAGGGCTATGGGACGCACGCGGAGCTGATGGACCACTGCGAAACCTACCGCGCCATCTATCGCTCCCAGATCGGAGGTGAGGGGCATGAGTGACCGTCGCACCGTCACGCCGCCACCGCCTCCTCAGGGTCCCGGCCGCGCGGGGCGTGGCATGCCGGGGGCTAAGCCGAAGGACCTGCGGGGGACATTGCAGCGTCTGTGGGCACTGACGCGGGGGCACAGGGACGGCCTCGGCTGGATGCTGCTGCTCTCGGCGCTCGCAAGCGGCGTCTCCATCCTCTCACCGTACCTGACAGGAAACGCGGTGAGCGCGATCAGCGGAGGAGATGCCGTGACATCGGCCATCATGACGCTCGCCGGCGTCTATGTGGCCGACTGGCTCATCCGCTTCCTCCAGCAGTTCTTCATGGCGTCCATCGGGCAGAACATCATCCACCATATCCGGCAGGCGCTGTTTTCAAGGATCCGGGCGCTGCCCCTGAGCTTTTTTGACCGCCACCAGCACGGCGAGCTCATGAGCCGGCTCACCAACGATGTGGACAACATCAGCACCACCATCTCAAACTCCCTTTCGATGCTCCTGACCTACTTTTTCACGATCGTCGGCATCCTCGCGGCCATGCTGCTCCTGAGTCCCGTCCTGACCCTCGTGGCCCTTGTGGGCGTGATGCTCATCTTCATTCTGACACGCACGGTCACGCGGCACACACGCAGACTCTTCCGCGCGCAGCAGCAGGCGCTTGGCACCCTGAACGGGCAGATCGAGGAGAGCATCTCGGGGATGAACGTGGTGAAGAGCTTCTGCAGGGAAACGGAGATGGAGCGCGAGTTTGAGGACAAGAGCGATGCGCTCTGCCGTGAGGCCGTCCGGGCACTCACCTGGAGCGGCTACCTCATGCCGCTCATGAACGTGATCAATAACCTCTGCTATGTGGCCATCGCGGTGATCAGCAGCTTTCTGTATCTGAAGGGGTACTTTTCGAGCATCGGGCTCATCACCAGCTTCCTTCTGTATGTCCGCCAGTTCACGCGGCCGTTTGTTGAGATCGCGGGCATCTACAACAGCTTTCAGACGGCCGTGGCAGGCGCCGAGCGCGTGTTTGAACTGATGGACGAGGAGACGGAGCCGGAGGACCGGGAAGATGCGCTCCCTCTGGAAAGCCCCAGGGGAGACATTGAGTTCCGGCACGTGAACTTCGGGTATACGAGCGAAAGACAGGTCCTGCGGGATGTCAGCTTCACGGTGCCCGCCGGCACGAAGGTCGCCATTGTCGGGCCTACGGGCGGCGGAAAGACGACCGTGATCAACCTCCTGACGCGCTTCTACGATGTCTCGGGCGGCAGCATTCTCCTGGACGGGCACGATATCCGGGATTACCGCATGGCGGACCTGCGGGACGCCTTCGGGGTGGTGCTGCAGGACACGGCGCTGTTTGAGGCATCGGTCCTGGAAAACATCCGCTACGGGCACAGGGAGGCCGCGCTGGACGAGGTCCGCCGGGCAGCGCAGATCGCGGGGGCGGATGCGTTCATTGAGCGGCTTCCGGCGGGCTATGATACCGTCCTCGAGCAGGGCGGTGCGGAGCTCAGCCAGGGAGAAAGGCAGCTCATCACCATCGCCCGGGCCGTGCTGGCGGGGGCTCCGATCCTGATCCTGGATGAGGCCACGAGCTCGGTGGACACGATGACGGAGCAGAAGATCCGAAGGGCCCTTCTGACCCTCAGCCGGGACAGGACATCCCTCATCATTGCGCACAGGCTCTCCACGGTCCGGGACTCGGACCTCATTCTCCTCATCGAGGACGGCCAGATCCGCGAAAAGGGCACCCACGATGAGCTGATGGCGCTCAATGGTCATTATGCCCTCATGTTCAGAACACAGATGGGCATGACAGATAAATTCGTCAGCTAAGGAGTGACACAGATGAAACGATTTCTCACAGGTGTGATGACGCTTTCCATGCTGCTGCTCGGTGCCGTCCCCATGGCATCCGGGGATGCGGCCGGGACCGTGCCGAAGCTCCTCTACCAGGGCCATGGGAGCCTCCGGATCGTGACGGCGGAGGGCAAGGTAATCTACGTGGACCCGTACGCGGGCGAGGGCTATGACCTGCCGGCCGACCTGATCCTCGTCTCCCACAGCCATCCCGATCACAGCGCCGTGGACCTGATCGGGCAGCGTGCAGAGGACTGCCAGATCATCCGAAACACGGACGCCCTGGTGGACGGGGAGTACAGGACTTTTGATCTGGGCTATGCCACCGTCGAGGCCGTGCAGGCCGGGAACAACCGGAACCACGATATCAATGTCTGCGTGGGCTGGGTGATCACGCTTCCCGGCGGCATCTCTGTCTATGCGACGGGGGACACGTCCCGGACCGAGCAGATGGCAGAGCTGGGAACGCGGGATCTTCACTATGCCTTCTTCGTCTGCGACGGCAGGTTCAACATGGACATGGACGAGGCCATCGAGTGCGCAAAGCTGGTGAATGCCCGTCACAGCATCCCGTACCACATGGCGCCGGGCCAGCTGTTTGATGAAAAGCGGGCGGAGCTGTTTGATGTGCCGGGCCGCCTGATCCTCCCGGCCGGTGAGGAGATCACGCTGGAATAAGCAGCATATACCTGAGGGAAAGGGGAATCCAAGATGCCGGGTGAACCAGGCGTGACGGGACTGGAAGCATATCTTCGCGGGAACTATGTGGAAACGCTGGCCTTGTTTCCCGCCGTGACGATGCTGATGCTGCTGGCCTTTGTCGTGCACAATGACCAGTACATCCGCCCGGACCAGAAGCGGACCATGCGTTGGGTCATTCTCGCGGTGTTCAGCCTGATCGTTCAGAATCTCCTCGAGTACCACCTGGCCGAGGGCGAGGTGAAGTGGCTTGGAAGGACGCTGACCTCCATCTATGGCTATTCGATTCGCCCCGTGATCCTGATCCTCTTCATGCGCATCGTGGAGCCCAGGAAGCGCTTCGGTGCCGCCTGGGCTCTGGCAGGTGTGAACGCAGCCGTCAGCCTGACGGCGCTGTTTTCCCGCATCTGCTTCTGGATCGGTGAGGACAACCACTACCATGGCGGGCCGCTCTCCGACATGTGTCTCACGGTCAGCGTGATCCTCCTGTTCTGGCTGTTTGGCCTGTCCGTCCACATGTTTGCCCCGAACCGCCGGAAGGAAGCCTGGGTGCCCGTGCTGGCGCTGGTGCTGATCGTTTTTGCCATCCTGATGGACGACAACGTGGGTGGGATGGCCCAGCCCGTCTCGTATCTCACCATCTCCGTGACCATCTGCTCCGTGGCCTATTACATCTGGCTGCACCTGCAGTTCGTGCGCGAGCACGAGCAGGCCCTGCATGCGGAGCAGCGTATCCAGATCATGATGACCCAGATCCAGCCGCATTTTCTCTTTAACACCATCGCCACCATCCGGGCGCTGTGCCGCAGGGATGCAGACAAGGCGGGGGAGGTGGCGGAAAAGTTCGGAGACTATCTGAGACAGAATCTGGACTCCCTGAACATCGTGGGCCTGATCCCCTTCAAAAAGGAGCTGGAGCACACGAAGATCTATGCGGAGATCGAGATGGTGCGCTTTGAAAACATCCGCGTGGAATGGGATATTCAGGACGATCGGTTCAATCTCCCTCCCCTGACGCTCCAGCCCCTGGTGGAGAACGCCATCCGGCACGGGGTCAGGATCCGGGAGGAGGGCATTGTGCGGGTCTCATCGCATGCCAGGGACGGAGCGCATGAGATCGAAGTGTGGGACAACGGAAAGGGTTTTGATGTGAGCAGGATCCGGGAAAGTGACGGCTCACACATTGGCCTGAGGAACGTGGAGGAGCGCATTAGAACCATGTGCGGCGGGAAACTGAAGATCGAGAGTACCATCGGGGAGGGTACGAGGGTGACCATGACAATCCCCGGAAGGGAGGAAAAGGAGACATGAAAGTCATCTGTGTGGATGATGAGCGGCTGCTCATGGAGGACACCGTGGGACGCTGCCGGGAGGTGGATCACGTGGAAGCGACGGGGTTCACACATCCTGCGGACGCGATCTCCTATCTTTCCAGGGAACATGCAGATGTCGCGCTCCTCGATATCGACATGCCGGGCATGAACGGGATCGAGCTGGCGCGAAAGCTTCGGGAAATCTGTCCACCGCTTCAGGTGATCTTCCTGACCGGCTATCCCCAGTACGCCCTTGATGCCTACGAGGTCCATCCCTGCAGCTATCTCATCAAGCCCGTCAAAAAGGACAGACTGGAGGCCGAGCTTGCCTTTGCATCCAGCATCGTCCTCAGGCGTCAGCCCGTGCCCGTGGAGGCCAGGACCTTCGGAAACTTTGATCTGTTTGTGCACGGAAAGCCTGTCGCCTTCCGGCAGGCAAAGTGCAAGGAGCTGCTGGCCTATCTGATCGACCGAAACGGGGCCAGCGTGACGCGCAGGGAGGCCTTCGCCATTCTCTGGGAAGACCGGATGTACGACCGCCCGATGCAGAAGCAGCTGGATACGATCATCCGGCTCCTCCGCACGACACTCATACAGGAGGGCATCGGGGAGATCTTTGAGATGAAGAGCGCCGCCCTGCGCATCAACCCGGACCTCATCTCCTGCGATGCCTGGCGCTACCTGGAGGGGGACCCGGATGCCAGACGCGCGTACCGGGGAGAATATATGAGCAACTACTCCTGGGCGCTCTTCACGGAGCGGTGCATGACTGAGATGAATACATGACGCCAAAAAAGGCTCTTCCATGGGGAAGAGCCTTTTTTTGGCGCTTAGCGCCTGTCCTTGTCAATAAATTCCAGGGTGACGGTCGAAAGGACCGCGAAGACGAAGATGAAGAGAATGAGCTGCATCCAGTATTCCATGAGGTTATCCCCGGTGTACTCGTAATCGCTCACATAGTTGGCCTCAGCCGTCTTCTGCTCCAGGAAGGTTTTCGCCCTCTCCTCCCCGATGATGTCCAGGATCTGGCCCACGGTGGTATGAAGGGCAATGACCTCATCCCGCTTGTCCTCCAGGAGGACCTTCGCGATATCGCTGTCGATCACCTGCCCCACGGTGAGTCCTTCATCGAGCTCGGCCGCGCGAAGGGGCTGGATGGCAGGGTTATCCTGATCCTGAAGAAGATCCGCTGCCTCGCCCAGCGTGAAGGAGATGCTGATCTCGCTGTCCCGCATTTTTTCCACCATGCTCGCGATGGATGCATAGGGCCGGTGGTTGGTGTCCGCCAGGGTTGCAATGGCCTTGAGGCCCGGATTGGAGATGGTGAACCGGGTCAGGGGCTTCGTCCACTGGGGCAGCGTCAGCATGCCGCCGGAGAAGACCAGCTGGAAGATCAGGATGAAGGGCATGATGGTCATGGCCGTGGTGGTGGTCTTGGCAAGGGACGAGATCCACAGGGCCATCAGGTCAGAGGCGAAGGTGATCAGGAAAAGGCAGATCGCAAAATCGAGCACGAACAGGGGCGTCACGAGACCCTCCAGCGGATACCGGACACCCGTCTGCATGGTGACATAGATGGTGATCACGGACTGCCCGAGGCACAGAAGCGCCTGGTAGAGGGTGTGTGAGAAAATGTAGGAGGAAATGTGCATGCCCGAGCGGTGCTCCCGCTTGATGACGTCCCGCTCGCGGCAGATGACCTGGATGGAATTGAAGCACCCGTTCCAGATACATACGCATACCATGGCAAAGGCACCCATGAGCGTGCCCTCCATGTTGAGAAACATCTTGTTGCGCACCACCATTCCGACAAGGCCGGCGATGAGCGCAGCCATGGGCAGGACCTTCCAGTCGCTCTGATACACAAACATTCTCAGGAGTTTTCCGAAATAGATAAAGACCTGAGCACCGCGCCCGCGGTGTCTGATCGCCAGGCTGCGGCCGGACTGCTTCTGTGTATTATCCATGGGCCACCTCCGCATTCGTTTTCCGCGCGTATTCCATGACAAACTCATCCGCCAGCCCGTCGCCGCCTTCTTCCTTGCGGTTGACGGACTTGACGATCTGCTCCATGGAGTCGCGGTGGAAGAATTCCTTTGCATCCCCGATGGATCCATAGAAGGCCAGGCGACCGGTGCGGGCCGAATCCTTGGCCAGGACGATCACGTCATCGAACAGGTCGATGACCCGGTCCGGGGTGTGGGTGATGACGATGACAATCTTCCCGCTGTCTGCGATTTTCCGCAGCTGTTCAAACAGCTCCCTCGCCATGACGCCGTCAAGGCCGCTGTCCGGCTCATCCAGGATAAACAGCGAAGGATTGCTGATGAACTCCATCGAGATGGAGAGGCGCTTTTTCTGCCCGCCGGAGAGCTTCTCCACGAGGTTGTTCCGGACGGGCTGGAGACCAAAGATCTCCATGACCTCCTGGACCCGGGCTTTTCTCTGGGCGGCGGAAACCTCCCGCGGCAGACGGAGCTTTGCGGCATCCAGGAGGGTGTTTTGCACCGTGTCCTTGCCGCGCATCATTTCGCTCTGGGGGACGAAGCCGACCTCGTAGAGCATGCTCTTATACTGGGTGTACATATTGCGGCTGTTGAGCATGACCTGTGCATGGGCCTTCTCGTACCCGTTGATGGCATTCAGGTACGTGGTCTTGCCGGCGCCGGAGCCGCCCAGCAGCAGGACCATGTGCCCCTGGGGAATGCTCATGTGGATGTCGCGCAGCAGCACCTTTTTCTGGAAAAACTCGGTGACCGTGCGGTCCTTCAGGTTCACGGTGAGCCCCTCGTCCATGACGGTGGCGCTGCCGGAGGTGGCAAGGCGCTTCATCTCGGCCTGGATGTCTTCCACCTGCCACTCGGGGCTGTAGCGCTTCAGAAAGCCCCAGAGGACGGCGGGGATCCATCTGGTCTGGGACACAATGCACAGCCAGAGCTAGCGTTTTTTCACGCCGTAGACGCTGATGAGACCGCTCCAGACGCGGATGTGGTAGATCAGCCGGACCAGGAGCAGCATGAGGAGGGCAAGGCCGTTGACGATCACGAGTGGGGAAACACTCTCAAGGCCGCTGTACTCCATGTTCCTGGTCAAATAAGAGCCGGTCAGGTTCAAAAGGATCATGCCAACACCCGTCAGGCTGTATATTTTTCCCTCGCTCTCGCGCCCGGCACATCGTGCCAGCTGGTAGTCTCTCGCACCCGGGATCAGGGCCCAGAAGCCCCGGAGGCCGGATTTTGTCAGAATCTTCCACAGGCCGATGATGTACAAAAGCATCCACAAAACGCCACTTGGGGAGGAAGTTTCAAACAGGATGACCAGGATCGCAGCTACAATATGTTCCATGCGTTCGCCTCTTTTTGTGCATGCCTTTTTGTGCATGTCTTTTTGTGCAAACAGAATGAATGATAAAAACGTCTTTTTGCAGGAAGGGAAGGTTTCCGGGAGCTATTCTCAGGTTCTGATGCGCAGATGTTCTCTAAGGTCCTCCCTCGGGAAGACCATGAGGTCAAGGATCTGAAGGGAGACCCTTTCGCCCATGCGGAAGGAGAGGTGAGAAGGCCCGTCGGAGATGACCCGGACCTCTGTCCTGCCCACCCGGACCCGAAAGTCCGTGGTGTCACCGAGGTAGTAGGCCCGGGAGATGATGCCGGGAATGCCCTGATCGCCCTTTTGCATCCGGATGTTCTCAGGTCTTATGCCGACGGTCACGGGCCCCTCAGGACCAATCTCTGCAGGGCAGGGGATGTCCGCCTCCCAGTCAGAAAGATGCAGTGAAGCGCCGTCCTTTGTGCCATCAAAGAAGGCCACCTTCCCCAGGAAGTCCGCCACAAAGGGGTTGGAGGGGCGGTTGTAGATCTCCTCCGGGGAGCCCACCTGCTGGACCATGCCGCCGTTTAACAGGAAGATCCGGTCGCTCATGGCCATGGCCTCGGTCTGATCGTGGGTGACATAGACAACCGTGATGCCGGAGGCTTTGGCGATCTCCTTGATCTCAAAGCGCATGGTCTCCCGGAGCTTGGCGTCAAGGTTTGAGAGGGGCTCATCGAGGAGCAGGAGACGGGGCTCGGCAAGGAGCGCTCTGGCCAGCGCGACCCGCTGCTGCTGGCCGCCGGAGAGCTGGCTTGGAAGGCGCTGGGCATACTGCTCAAGGTGCACGAGGGTGAGAATCTTTTCTGTGCGCTCCTGGATCTCCGCTTTTCCCGCGTGTCTGATCTTCAGGGGATAGGCCACGTTCTCAAAGACGGTCATGTGGGGCCAGACGGCGTAGGACTGGAAGACCATGCCGATGTTCCGCTTCTCCGGGGGCACGAGGCTCTTTGCACTTGAGACCAGCTGGTCATCGATCCAGATTTCCCCGGAGGTGGGCTTCTCAAAGCCCGCGATCATGCGAAGGATGGTGGTCTTCCCGCAGCCGGAGGGACCCAGCAGCGTGATGAACTCGCCGTCCTGGAAAGTTTCGTTGAATTCCTTCAGCACCTGAACGCTGCCATAGCTCTTCGTCAGGTGCCGCAGCTGAATGGAAGCCATGGATTTCACTCCTTCTGTACGCTTGGGTTTGTGCACTTGAATGCTTTCAGATCGTAAACTCACCCTTGGTGAGCCGGGACAGGATAAAGTTCAGCAGCACCACAAACAGCAGTATCCCGAAGGCCATGGCGCAGGCCTGGGGCTGACTGGTAAAGGTCCAGTACTGGTACAGCTGGAAGCCGATGGTTTTGGTTTGTGTGGAGTACAGAAGTGTGGTCATGCTCAGCTCATAGAAGCAGGGGATGAAGATCAGGAACCAGCCCGCTGCAATGGAGGGGAGGATCAGGGGACCGGTGATGCGCACCATGGTGCGCAGCCATCCGGCGCCGGAGACCTGGGAGCTCTCCTCGAGGGAGGCGTGCACCTGGCTCATGGCGGAGGAGACCGTGCGCATGCCCATCATCAGGTACTTGATGAGGTAGGCGATGACAATGATCGAGGCCGTATTGTAGATATTGACCCCGAACTGGCCGCGCATGGTCATGATGAGCCCCAGCGCGATGACGACGGAGGGCGTGCCGGATCCGAGGGTGATCAGGAAATCGGGCAGCCTTCGTCCCGAGATGGTGGTGCGCTGGAGAAGATAGGAGCTGACGCAGGAGATCACCATGCCGATGGTGGCCGCGGAGGCTGCAAAGAGCAGGGAGTTCTTCAGGCAGTCCAGGGTTTCACGCCGCCATAGGGCACTCCACTGCTGGAGGGTGAAGTTGCTGTCCTCCCACAGGGCCTTCCCCACATCCAGCTTGAAGGAGGTGGTGAGGATGGTGGCGAAGGGGACGGCCACGGCGAGGAAGGCAAAGAGGCCCACCAGCACCGTGAGCGGCATGCGCCAGCGACGAAGATCCACCATGGCGGGCCGCGTCGACTTGCCGGACACGGTCACAAACTGGCGGCGGGCGATCACAAAGTCCGAGACATACAGTACGATCAGGGCAATGCCGATCAGGAAGACCGCCAGGCCCGTGGCGTCGTTGATGCCCTGCACCCCGAGACCGTAGTACTCGATGATCCGGGTCGTGACCGTGTGCACGTTCCCCGGAGCCCCGATGATGGACGGGATCCCGTAGCAGCTGGCAGCCGACACGAAGACCAGGAGGGCGCCGGCGATCAGGGAGGGAGTCATCATGGGGAGGGTGATGCGGAGGACGGTCCTGAGGGGCGAGGCGCCGGACACACGGGACGCCTCCTCCAGGGACGGATCCATCTTCTCCATGGCCCGGGAGATGGTGATGAAGGCATAGGGGAAATAGAAGGTGGTCAGCACCCAGATGAGGCCGCCGAGGGAGTAGATGTTCAGGGGACCCTCGGTGATCTGAAGAGAAAAGAGCCGCCGCAGCAGGATGTTGATGGTCCCCACATTCCGGTTTAACAGCCTCAGCCAGGCCATGGCGCCCACGTAGGGCGGCACCATGTAGGTGAGGATGAAGAGGGAGCGGAAGAACTTTCGCCCATGCAGGTTTGTCCGGCCGACCAGATACGCCAGGGGATAGGCGATGACCGTCCCCAGGATCATGGTGGCGAAGGCGGCCAGGAGCGTGTTGGTCAGGGCCTGCCAGTTCATCTGGTAGGTGTACAGCCGCTCGAAGATCTGAAGGGAGAACGCACCGTCCGGTAAGAAGGCCCTGCCCAGGAGAAAAACGAGGGGCAGGAGCTGGAACACCAGGAGGAAGTCGACGATCAGAAGGATCAGGGCCCACTTGATGTCCATCTTCCACTGACCGGCCTGGCGCATGAGGAAAAAGAGCAGCACCGAATCGATCAGAAGGAGTGCACCCAGGAGCATGATCGTGCGCGCAAACTCCGTGACAAAGGCATTGATGCGCGTGACGCGGCCCTCGCCCCAGGCGCGGATGGCGGTAGTGCTGTTTTCATCGGACCCTGTGGCCCTGGTGAAGGCAAGGGCGGTATCCTTCTCAAGGACCGTGGCAGCCTCCCTGGCGGATGCCAGGAGAACCTGGAGAAGGCGCGCACTGCCGGCGCCGTCCAGGGCGGAGATGCCGGCCAGCACCGGGTCGTCCTCCGGCACGATTTTTTCCCCCAGCGCCAGCAGGATGTGGTCCCGCATGGCGTCCGGGTCCTCAATGGCGATGAGAGATTTCCGGTCACTGCTGCCGAGCTTTTTCTCGGACCAGGAGCAGGTCATGGCGAGAAGTGTCCAGACCTTGTCCTCCTGGTATGCGAGAGTTTCCTCTCCCTCCGTCCCCCAGACCGCCTGAAGATGGCTCCTTGCGGCCCCGGTTGCCTTCTCTGCCGCTGCATCCCCGACCCTCAGGAGGGCCGGGGCGACGGTATTTCTGTAAAGATCCTCCGCCTCGCCTGCGAGATTCAGCGTCCTGTTCCAGACATCCGGCGTGTCAAAGCCGGAGGCCTCAAAGGTTCGGATGCCGTGAAAGCCGGAGGCAATGAGTGCGATGGAAATCAGGAGCAGGGCGGCCAGGACCGCCTTCGCGGCGGTCCCGGACCGTGAAAAATGTGTCTTCATCATGTGCTTTTACTGTCAGGGAAGGGTGACGGCTTCCTGGAAGCGGGCGCGGATCTCCTCCCGGTCCTGATAGCAGCGGTTCCAGTCGACGCCCATGT
Organism: Clostridia bacterium; assembly: GCA_017460395.1. Lineage (GTDB taxonomy): Bacteria > Bacillota > Clostridia > Christensenellales > Aristaeellaceae > UBA2943. Next base: position 11,655 of record JAFUBA010000150.1, read on the forward strand.
CCTTTTCGATCAGGCTGTCTGTGGAGACGGAATCATAGGGGAACTCGTCCATGCCCTTGAGTACGGAGTGCATGTAGCCGGAGAGGATGCACTTCTGTCCGGCCTCGCTGAGGAGCCAGTTGGTCACGGCCTCGCAGGCCTCCAGGTTGGCGTTGGCGCTCTTGTTCTCCGCGATGGTCATGACGGTGGAGGGCACCAGGATCACACCGTCGTCGGGATAGATGACGGAGATGGGGGAGCTTTCCTCCTTGCGGATGCGCAGCACGGATTCCTCCAGGATCATGATGGCCTTGCACTCGCCGGTCTGGAGCTTGGCCAGCGCCGTGGAGCCGGACTCGATCATGACGCCGTTCCTGCCAAGGGCGGTGAAGTAGTCATAGCCGTACTTGTCACTGAGCGCGGTGACGGCGGCCATGGCGGTGCCGGAGGTCAGGGGATTGCTCATGGAGATCTGGCCCTTCAGGCTCTCGTCCTCCGCAAAAGCCCTGTAGGTGGTGGGGACCTCATCGAGGGAATACTTTTCCGGATTGTAGGCCAGCACCATGTTCAGCGTGCGGACGGGGTACCAGTAGCCCTCGGGATCGTATTCAAAGCGGAGTTTTTCCTCCGGCTGATCGATCTCCACGGGCTCAAGATAGCCATATTCCTTCAGCTCCAGGGAGTAGGAGGGCTCTGCCACCAGCAGCATGTCGCAGCTGAGGCGGCCCTTCAGGTCATCGCCCATCTCGCCGGCCAGCTTGGTCTGCAGATCGCCCGTGCCGCCGTAGAAGAAGTTCACGTTCAGGTTCGGGAACTCTTCCTTCAGCGTCTCGGTCATCTGGTCGATCATGAAGGGGTACATGGAGGTGTAGATGACCACATCACCCTCGATGTCCTCGTTCTCGGCAAGGGCACTGACGCAGCCAAGGGCCAGGCAGAGCGCCAGCAGGGAGGCAAGAAGCCTCCGGAGATTCACGTGTTTCATGGGAAATACCTCCTGTAAAGTTTTATGTTCAGGCGGCCTTTGCCGCCGGACATACATGGTTTTCTGTGCAGGGACCGGATCACGATGCCGTCGTCAAAGTCGTCTGTGTCGATATTGGCGACTTCATGAAGCCGGATCTGCCGGGGAAAAGGAATCGCAGGCAGAGACAGGATACCGCAGCCTGTCCAACAAATGTCCAGTAAAATCGGGGCCTGGCATGGATTTTTGACTGGACATTTGTTGGACAGTCACTGGTAAGATCTTGCTGTGGTGATGCGCGAAGATGGCTGGAAAACGTCCCGGCCCCTCGCAGGTGCATCGAAAATACAAAAACAGGAGATCTCGGCTGTCGAATCTCCCCCGGGAAGGCCGAGGCGATTTCTGCCAACCTCACCGCGGATGTGAATGGCAATTCCCTCCTTAAACAGCAAAAAGCGCTTGCAGCCCTACACCTTGACGCTGGTGGCCACCGCCAACAGCAAGAATGTGGCGAACATCCGCTGGGCGCCCGACAGGAAATTCACCCTGCTGGAGAGCGTGCCGGACGGCACCGAAGCGACCGTCATCACCCAGCTCGGACGAACTGGTACCAGGCACAGCTGCCCAGCGTTGCCGTGGGCTTCGTGAACTGCGCCTACGTCAAGCAAGCCACTGAAGGAAAGTCCCCTGAAGAGATTTAGGGGAAATCGCAATGAAGAAAATGATCGCCCTGGCGCTGAGTCTGAGCCGGGCTGCGTCAATGCCTTTGCAGAAGGGACACAGACGGAAACCCTGACCAGCAAGCATCAGCGATGAGTGGGATGGCGTGAACATCCTGGCGGACGCCGGCTTCGTACCGCTGCAGAAATAAAGGTTGGATAAGAATCAGGAACCGCCTGTGCGGGTCCTGTTCTTGATAAAATCATAACAGGAGGCATACATACATGAAGAAACTGATTGCCCTGCTTCTGTCGCTTCTGATGCTCTGCACCCTCACGCTCTCCGCCTTTGCGGAAGCTGCCGAGGACGTGGATGCGCTGAAGGAAGCAGAAATGGAAGCCATGATGGAGTGGCTCTCCGAGCAGATTCCTGAGGAGGAAATCGAGGAATCCCTCACATGGGACCGGGACACCATCCTCGAGAAGCTGGAGGGCTATGACCAGGAACTCAGGTACATCACCAAAGAGGAAGCCGCGGATGAGCTTGCAGCGGTCCTGAGCCTTTTCAGCATGTTCGAGGGCGTCTCCGAGGACGATGACGGCGGCGAGGCCGCGATGGCCCTGCTGGACGGGCTGTTTGGCATGGCCACGGATGATGCGGATGACGGCGACGGCGCCGATGCGATCCTGGGCCTGCTGGGCGGTCTTTTCAGCAGTGCCGATGACGGGAACAGCGATGGCGCGGATGCCGTGAAGGGCCTGTTTGGCGGCCTGCTTGGCTCAGACGCGAATGGCGAGGGCGGCGCGGACGCCATCACAGGAATCCTCGGCGGCCTGCTTGGCGGGGAGAACGGCGAGATCAACACAGACGCTATCACGGGAATCCTCGGCGGCCTGCTTGGCGGAGAGAACGGTGAGATCAATGAGGAGGCGATCACGGGGCTTCTTGGCAGCCTGCTCGGCACGGATGAGAACGGTGAGATCAACACAGATGCCATCACGGGTCTGATCGCCGGCCTGTTCGGCGCAGATGAAGGCAGCGAGGGCGGCGCGGACGCCGTCAGGGGACTTCTCGGCGGCCTGCTCGGCGGTGACGACGGGGAAGGTGGCAGCGAAGGCCTCGGGGACCTGCTGGGTCTCCTCTCTCTCTTCTCCTCCGGGGATACTGACTGGGACGATGAAGACGAGAGCTACGAGATCATGACCATCTTCGACGGCACCTTCTTTGAGAGCGGCGAGACCAGGCTGGAGAGCTGGTTCCAGGACGGCTACTACAAGGTCCTCGTGCACGAGGGTGAGACGGAACTGGTGTATCTGTGCGCCTACGATGAGTTTGCGGAAGACGAGATCATGAAGCTCCGCCTCACCGGCATCGGCACCGGGGACGATGAGCTGACCGAGATACAGCCGGACCACGGCCAGGGCGAATTTGTGTATCATCCCTTTGAGGAGACACTGACCTGGAAGCGGACGGACGGCACCGAGGTGGTCTTCACGCAGATCATTGATCCCCTGAACGGACAGCAGTATTTCTTTGGCGCCAATACCCTGCTCATCACCTGGCTGGGCGATCTGAACTACCAGGTGGACATCGTAAACAATGTGGATTATGCCGCCTGGGGCTACCAGTGTGTCCTGGACGAGGACACGGATGTCCTTTCCGGAACAGGCTGGAAGAGCGATTTCATGGATGAGATCTTCACGGATGACCATGCGACCTTCGCCTTCCAGAATGGCCGCAATCAGCTTGTCTTCACGAGCGTTAAGGAAGAGACCGCACAAAGCGGCTGGACCATGGAGCATATCGAGAATGATCTGATCAATGCTTTCTGGAGCAGCGAGGATGGCTACTGGGCATCCATGATGTGGCTGAACGGTTACTACTGGGTCATGGTGTACGGTCCGGATGACATATCGGTCAATTATCTGTGCAGCTATGACCGGGAGACCAGCACGTTTGTGGCCGTGGATATCACGAATTTGAACCTGGAAGAAGACCTCGGCCTGTATATGGAGAAGGAGCAGTTCAGCATCAGCGGAACCCTGGCGCTGACTGATGACACGCATCTTGTCTGGCAGGATGCGCAGCTGACCCCCGATGACGGGATCGTGCTGGAAAACTTCTGATCCTTCCCGGGATATTGCATAAAATCTTCATGAAACCTGGCCCCCTGTCCCTGCATGGACGTATGCCGGACAGGGGGCTTTCACTGATTGAGCACATAAGCCCAAGAGACTACAGAGTGAGGAACTGTCGATGAAAAAGGCACTGTCGGTGGTCCTGGCGCTGGTGATGCTTCTCTGCCAGATCCCGCTCGCGGGTCTTTCAGAGGAAGCGCCAGGGGAGCCTGTCTGCTATATCCACGATGATCGGGTCACGCTGATTGATGGCGCCTGCACCCGGGAAACGATTGAGACGATGGAGGACGCGTCCGCCGTCATCCGGGAGGTCATCGGCCGTCTCGGCGGGGACGGGGAGACGGAGCTGGAACCATGGCGGGTACTGACGGACGCCTTCGGGAACCGGTACTTTGTCTTCCGTCAGATGCACGAGCACATGACCGTGCTCGGCGGCGCGGTGAAGGTGATCACGGACAAAAGCGGCACCATGATCGGTCTCACCAGCTCCATCGTGTCGGATCTGCCGGAAGGTACAGCAGATGCGGGCGTGAGTGCCAAGGCTGCGGAGGAGCTGGTCCTCCGGCTGCGTCAGGCTGCGGGCGATGCCTGCACGGTGCTCGATGGCATGACGAGTCAGATGATCCTCCCCGTCATCCTGGATGTGGACATGGAGGCGGGGGATGACGAGGAGAAGAGCCGGTATGTCTGGGTGGTCTATACAACCAATCCGAAGCGCTCGGGCCGCACCTCCAGCGACCTGCCCTATCTTGCACATTACGTGACCCTCTCCGGCGAATACCTCTACAGTCTGCCCACGCTGGTGCCGGGAGACGAGGCGGGCACCAGCGGCTTTGACGCCGGCTACGTCTTTGAGTTCATGGAGGACGCAGAGTACACCGGGTACGTGGACCCGTCGGTGGGCGGCGAAAAGGAGGTCTCGGTCCATGTGATGCGGGACCGGCGCACCGGCATGTATTATCTCGGTGACCTGGAACGGCGGATCGTCGTGGCAGACTGCTATGAGTTCCTCTACAACCACGGCCAGGTGGTCCTGGAGTACAGCCCGGACAATCTCGAATGGGACCAGAATGCACTCCTCACGTTCTACAACTACTGCAGGGCCTACGACTACTACAAGGCCATCGGCTGGAGCGGCGGGGACGGGATGGAAACGCCCATTCTGGTGCTCAACGATTACTGCGACCAGAACCATACGCCCGTGGACAACGCGGCGTATGTGGGGAACTACCTGGGCTGGCAGATCTTCCTGGCAAGCCGGGCGAACGATTTCGCCCAGTGTCTGGATGTCCTGGCCCACGAGTACACCCACTGCGTGACGTCCTCAGTGATGACCTACAACGCCTACGTGAACGACTTCGGGGCCATCAACGAGGCGATCAGCGACATCCAGGGGAAGACCTGTCAGATGCTGACGGAAGGCCGTGATGGCACCACATGGGAGATCGCGGACAGGAGCCTGGAGAGCATCCGGAGCCTCAGTGACCCGCACGCTTTCCATCAGCCGGAGTTCACCTTGGACCTCTACTACACGCCAGCTGTCAGAACGCCCACGGCGCTCAACGACGCGGGCGGCGTGCACACCAATTCATCCCTCCTGAACTACCTGGCCTGGTGCCTGTATGAAAAGGGCGGCATGACCCTGGAGGAAGGGCGGAGCTTCTGGTTCACGGTGGACTGTGCCATGACCCCGGGGACGGACTATGCACAGCTTTCCGAGATCCTGCCCTGGGCCCTGAGAGCTGCGGGGATGACCCAGTACGAGCGCGAGCTGCAGCGGGCCATGGATGCCACAAGGCTCGGCGTGGAGGCACTGCCCGAGGTCTTCGATGAGGACCGGACGCTTCTGTCTCTTGAGCTTCCAGAGCGTGAGGTGTTCGGGGATGATCAGTGGCTGCTGTTCGTCCTGAGCGTGAACGTGGAGGAGATGGCGGCGACCGTGAAGGGGATGATCTCCCGGGCGGCGGATGGCGACTGGAGTTTTCTGCCGGACATTCTCCGGCCGGACGCGGAGACAGATGAGCCTGAGATACCGGAAGATGATGAAACCGAAGAGGAGAAGGGCTTCTGGGAGGGGCTGCTGGATGCCCTCCTGACCGGCTGGGAAGAGGAGGAAGTAACAGGTGGGATCCCCGAAAAAGCGGCCGATGAGAAGAGGGATGATGTGACCCTGGACGATTCCCTCAGGGAGGAACTGCTTCGGTGGTACAGGGAGCATTTCCGCAGGTCCGTGTACACCGGCACCACCAACGCGGGTCAGGACGGGCGCCACATGCGCATGATGAGCCGCCCGGGCTACGGCATACCGGTGCTCTTCCACGGGATTTTCCAGGAGGAGACCAGCAGGCTGGAGGACGTGAAGGTGCTGATTTTCCTGGGCGGCAGCTGGATCGACATGGGCGCCATTCTGGAGGATATGATCAGCAGCGAAAACGGACCGGGCCGGGAGGTGGAGGAGATGATCTCCTCTGCGATCGACAGAATCGGGGAAAACCTCGGGCAGGCGCTGGAAAACGGGGATCTTCTGTCGGCCTTTCTCTACAAAATGGATGGCGGCGTGCAGAACGTGATCCCGTCCGAAGGCCTGAGCGACATGCAGCCCGCCACGCTGACGGTCTTTGACCAGATGCAGGAGGAGCAGCTGACCGCACAGGCAGTCCCGGAGCGGCGGATGTCCCGCCCAAAGCTTCCGGATCCCGGGATCGAAGAGAGCCAGGCAGAAAAGACGCCTGAAGAGGAGAGCCTAGAGCTGGAGGACGGGGCCTGAACAGGATCCGGACCCGGATACTGGACATTTATTGGACAAGATGTGCTATACTGCATGCGGGCAACAAATAAGACCTGCCTGCTTCAAGGAGGAAATCATGACCATCAGCAAAACGCAGAGCGGGAGCGCTCTGACCATTGCCCTGGAAGGGCGTCTGGATACCGTCACGTCCCCGGAACTGGAAAAGGAGCTGAAGGCCTCCATGGACGCGGCCGAGGAGCTGCAGCTGGACTTCAGGGGGCTGGATTACATCTCTTCTGCCGGCCTCAGGGTCCTGCTCGCTGCGCACAAGGTGATGAGCAGGAAGGGCGGCATGAAGATCACCGGCGCCAATGACATTGTGCGCGAAGTCTTCGATGTCACAGGCTTTTCCGACATTCTGACAGTCGAGTAGTAGCAGGGAACGAAGCTCACTGAGCCTATGGATCACAAGGAAGGAGAATTGGTATGAAGAAGCTTTCCTGGGCTGCGGCCCTTCTGGCACTCATTCTTACGCTCTGTCTCGCGGCCGGCGCGCTGGCCGGCATCATCCCGCCCTACGGCGAGGGACAGATCGGCTACCAGGCGGAGATCCTCTGCGAGGAGCTCACCTTGCGGGACAAGCCCAGCACCTCCGGCAAGGCGCTCAAGACCCTCTACTACGGGGATGTCCTCCTCGTGATGAAGGAGCAGGACGGTTGGGCCTACTGCACCATCAGCGATGCTGAGGATGCCCTCACAGGCTGGGTCAATGCGGACTATATCATCGTGGACCCGGCCTACTACAGGACGGACAAGAGCACGCCCGTGTACGCCTGGGACGACACATCGGCCCCCAAGATCGCTCTGCTCGACAAGGGCACCAGGCTGACCATCGTGAAAGACGAAGGTTCCTGGCTCATCGTGAGCCTGCGGGGTGCGGTCGGCTGGATCCAGAAGTAACGCGGAGAAGGCAGACTGAAAGGCATCTCCGGGTGACGTCCGGAGATGCCTTTTCACGAAACAGGAAACGGAAACTTTAGAGGAGGGAATTTACGTGTTTTCACTCAAGGGGATTTCCGTGAAAGTGATCGCCCTGGCACTCGCTCTGTTGTCCCTCGGATCGGGCATCTACTTCACCTTCTTCCGCTCGGCGGGCTTTGTGAAGACCCAGGCGACCATCGTGGATGTGGTGGACGTGGCAGACGACGACGGCACGACCTACCGGCCCACGGTAGAATATACCGTGGATGGTGTGACCTACAGGGAGGAACTCGGTGAATCCAGCTCCTCCTACCGTGTCGGGAAGGTCATTCCCGTGCTCTATGACCCGAAGGACCCTTCCACCGTGCATGACGGGAGCTTCATGGGGCTCTATCTCATGGCCATTGGCGCCGTGATCCTGGCTGTGCTCATCGTGACATGGATCCGGGGGAAGAAGTCGCTCGACGAGGTGAAGGCCCTCCAGGAGGAGCATGGCTCGATGTCCTATCCAGCCTCCGTCCCGGGGGCCGAGAAACGGCTGTATTTCATTACCGATCTTGGCACCACAAAGGCAGGGCACCGCATTGAGGACGCGGGCCGGAACGTGCTGTTTGAGGCGAAGATGACCAAATTCACCATGACGGCGCCATTCGGCTTCGATTTCATCGATCGCGAGCACGGCACGACCACGCCGCACCTGATTGGACACGAGGAGGCATCTGACTGGGGAAACAGTCTTCTGTTTGACAATCATTATACGTTCACCATCGATGGTGAGGATATCTGGAAGCACCTGAAGCGAAACGGCATCACCGTGGAGTCAAGTCTGACCGGCGCGGCCCGCACGGAGTACAGGATCCTGCGGGACGGGCAGGAAATCGCTGTGGCCGTCTCCAGCAGCCAGAATGTCCATGAGGAGGACGAGGCAGCAAAGTCGAAGCTTTCAAGCCTCGTGCCCGTGCAGGGCTTCTACCGCATCCGGACGACGGAGACGGATCTGAGACTTCTCTTCGTGACGCTCCTGGCCTTTGCAAGGAGCGGGGCCAGCGATGACCGTGGCGGGAACATGAAGACGCTTTGGAACACCGTAAAGAAAATGTAACAAATTGGAGGCAGAAACATGGAAATGTATGACGCTCAGGGCAAAAGGTATCAGCCCTTCAAACGGGCGGCGTCATGCGCCCTCGCAGGGCAACTGCACCGATAAATAGGCGTGATCGTCCTGCTATCCCATAGGGACTTCATTTACAGATAATGCGTTGTGCCACAGGCTTCAAATCCGGATGCCTGTATATCACAGGAGGATTCTGGATATCGCAGCTCTTCGGAACGAACAGGTTGGGAAATTCCTTGCGACCTATATTGGCACTTCCCTGGATATCGGCATTCACTGTAATATCAAGCCGGTTGTCGTGATATAAGCGACCCTTCCGCGTCCCTGAGAATGCGTATTTCTGTTCCTCCTGATCAGAAAGCTCTGCAGAAGTCTCTCCGTTCTCATCCTTTTCTTTTTTGGACGTATAGGTCGGGATAAAATCCTCACTGAGGAAAGAAGCCTTCGAAGTATAGGATTCCTCACGCTCAATGTAGAGGATTCCATGGCGCTTACACAGATAATCGAGAATGCTCTTGAAACGGTCATACGGAATCTGCTCA
>JAFUBA010000151.1 GCA_017460395.1 Clostridia bacterium
AAAGTCCCGAACCTGCTTTTGCAGCCCCTCGTGGAGAACGCCCTGACCCACGGCTTTGAGGGCATGGAGGGCCGCGGGCGGGTGGAGGTGAAGGCAGCGCTCATTGAGGGCCAGATCGTCCTCACCGTGCAGGACAACGGGCTTGGCATCGGGGAGGGACGCCTGCAGGAGCTCCGGGACGCCATGGCACGGGACGAGAACAGCACAGAGTTTTTCGCGATGGTGAATGTGGCAAGGCGTCTGAGGCTGAGCTTTGGTGACAGGGCCGGGATATGGGTAGACAGCCTGGCCGGACAGGGGACGACGGTGGAGATACGGCTGCCGTCCGGGAAGGCCCGGGAGGCAGGAAGAGGGGAGGCAACGTGACATGGTGCGGCTGATCATCGCGGATGACGAGGTCATCGTGCGGGAGGGGCTCCGGGACACCATCGACTGGAAGGAGCTGGGCGTGGAGGTGGTGGCCTGTGTATCAGACGGCCTTGCCCTCTACCAGGAGGCCGTGCAGCTTCGGGCCGAGATCATCCTCAGTGACATCCGGATGCCGAAGATGGACGGGCTGCAGGCGATCGAGAAGATCCGAAGGGAGCTGCCCGGGTGCGTCTTCATCCTCTTCACGGCCTACGAGGAGTTCCAGCTGGCGAAGAAGGCCATCGACCTTGGCGTCATGGCCTATCTGACGAAGCCGGTCTCCAGGCGCGAGGTGCGGGAGAAGGTCCGGCAGGCCGTAGAAAGCCTCTCGGGCAGCGGGACGCGCGGCAGCTATGTGGAGCGGATGGAGCAGTACGTGCGGGACCATCTGTCCGAGGGCGTGACGCTGCAGACCATGGCCGAGGACATGCAGATGCACCCGGCCTACCTGTCCCGCTATTTCAAGGAAAAGACCGGGATGAATTTTCATCTGTTCCACCGGCGCGTTCGGATGGAGCGGGCGAAGGAGCTTTTGCGCGACACGCAGCTCAAGGTCTACGAGATCGCCGAGCGGGTGGGGTATCAGAACCCGCAGCACTTTGCGGTGGCCTTCCGGGAGGAGACGGGCATGAGCCCGGGCGAGTACCGCATGGGGAAAGACAGAGACAGTGAGGAGGCAGAGGGACATGGAAGGGCTTGATCGACAGGTGATTCTTGCAAGGGACGATTTTTCATCCTTTCCCATCGGGGAGTTCCCCTTTGACCCGGACCACACGGCCATGGGGGAGTACCAGTACGTGGTGGAGAAGGGTGACCACGGCATCTGGACGGACCAGGTGTGCAACTACACATGGAACGGGACGGGCCCCACGTGGCTCATCACGGAGCAGGAGGGGAAACATGCCATGGAGTGCATGCGGGTGGAGAAAAACCGGCCGCACCGCATGTTTCCGACCCTGCAGTGCGGGAAGACCTCGTGGACGGAGACGGACGTGGCCGTGACGCTCCGGCGGCTCTCCCTTCGCGGGATGGCGGGGCTGTGCTTTTGCATGAACCATTCGATCGACACCCTGGTCTTTTCCCTCGAGGAGGGGGACCGGGTGCGCATCGCCTACCGGCACAAGGAGGACGTGCAGGTGCTGGCGGAAGGGGACTTTCCCCAAGACCCGGATACGGCTTACCGCCTCAGGGTCAGCTGCGCGGGGGACACGGCCGTGTGCTATGTGAACGACAAGCAGGTGCTCTCTGTCACCTCGCCCCTGGTGCTTCGAGGAGGCAAGTGCGGCATCACGGCGGACTGCCCCACGAGGTTCACGGATTTTCTTGTGACGACGGACGATCAGGGAGCCCAGGCCATCCGGGCACGGGAGGAGCACGCACGGGCACTGGAGGCGGAGGAGATGCAGAGGCATGCACCGATGCAGCTACTTTACAAGATTGACCTCAAGAACTTCGGGACCAGCCGGCAGATCCGCTTCGGGCACCTGAAGGGGGACGACAGCTGGCAGGTGGTCCTGGCCCAGATGCAGCGCAGGGTCAGCCGGGATGCCTACGAGTTCATCTCCTGTCTCACGGCGATTGATCTCTCCGGCGAGGTCCTCTGGCAGCTGGGTGAGCCGTCCGATCAGACGGAGCGTCTCGGCAAGGTGTCCGCCGACATGCCCCTGCAGGTCTACGACATCGACCACGACGGGGTGGACGAGGTGATCTGCGGCTGGGACTTTGAGATCCGGATCCTGGACGGCAGAACGGGGCAGGTGAAGAAGGCCTGCCGGACGCCCAGGGCGGACGGGGATGACGAGGGGCTCATCGGGGCGCCCTACAACACCTATGCCTTCTCCCGGCTGAACCCGGACGGCATCCGCATCTGCAATTTCAGAGGACTTAAGGAGCCATCGGATATTCTCATCAAGGACAGGTACTGCCGCATCTGGGCCCTGGACAGCGAGCTGAATCTTCTGTGGAAATACAAGAGTCCCACCAACACGGGCCACTGCCCCCTCCCGGTCGACATCGACGGGGACGGGAGGGACGAGCTGCTGGTGGGCTACAGGATGCTGGACTCGGACGGGACGGAGCTGTGGCACTACCCGATCGAGGAGGACCACACGGATGAGATCGTTGCGGGCAGGTGGAAGGAAGGGGACGAGAGGTGCTACTTTGCCTGCGTGTCCGGGACCGAAGGCTTCTTTGTGGGCGACTGCCACGGGCACATCCTCCGGCGTGACATGATCGGCCACGCCCAGAGGGTCTCCGTGGCCAACTACTGCCCGGACCGCCCAGGACTCCAGATCGCCGTCACCAACTTCTGGGGTCACCAGGGGGTCATCCTCCTGTACGATCAGGACGGGAAGATGATATGGGAGATGGAGAACGAGATGAACGGGAACATCGTGGCGCCCGTCAACTGGGACGGGAATGGCACGGAGCTGATCCTGACCAACGCGGACCCAGAGCGGGGCGGGTGCCTGAACGGGGACGGCGTGCGGGCCCTGGCCTTTCCGGACGACGGTCACCCGACACTGTGCGTGGAGGCCATGGACCTTGACGGGGACGGGCTGGATGAGCTGATCTGCTGGGACTATCACCGCATGTACATCTACACCCAGGGCTACAAGCCACAGGAGATCACCTATCATCCCGTCAAGTTCCCGAGGTACAATGCGTCCAATTACCGGGGAGAGTACGCCTACCCGGACAGCAGCTATCTCACCTTCCACGAGGACAAGGAAGCCATGAGACGAAACCGCTGAGCGGCAAGAAGCCCCGCCAGGGATTGTATCCCGGGCGGGGCATTATGCCATTCAGATTTCGGGGAAGGGGCAGCTGTTCCAGGCGGGATCCGGTGCGTTTCCAGCGAACTTCCGGTCGCAGAAGTCCAGGAGGACGCGCCAGTCGTCCTGGGAGAAAGCATGTCCGCCCTCGCGGAAGCGCACGCAGTTCTCGCCGCCGAGCCTATTGAAGGCCTCCTGGGCTGCGCGCCAGGTGAGGGCCGTGCCGCGGGGGTTGGACCAGGCATCGCCCAGCCCCTCGAGGGAGAAGAGGGCTCTCGGGGCGATGAGGGCCTTCAGCGTATGCGAGTCGAAGGGCAGCGAGTCCTCAAGGCCCATCTGTGTGGGATCCGGGGAGGGCCAGAACCTTGAGAAGGCTTCGGTCCACCAGAAGGGAAAGACCGAACCGATGCGGCCGAGGGACTCTACTTTTGTGACATCCTGGCAGAAACTGCGTCGGTCCCCGAGGAAGCGGAAGCAGCCGCAGCCGCCGGCCCCGGAGCAGACGGGCACCGTGACGGCGTACCGTTCATCGAAGATGCCGCAGCAGAGGGCGACCTTCCCGCCCCGGGAAAAGCCGGTGCAGACAAGCTTCTGAGGGTCCACATCCGCCCGCGTCAGGAGATAGTCCGCGACCCTCGCCTGAGCCCAGGCCCACGCGCGGATGGCACCCCAGGTGCAGTCCGGATATGCGTCCCGAAGGGGTGAATCGCCGCCCGCTCTGTCCTCCCAGACCTCGTCCCGCACGAAGCCTGCGACGATGCAGCCGCGCCCGGCAACCGCCTCATCGATGGGGCATGAGTCAAAGTCCTTTTTCGAGAACAGGTTCCAGGTGATGGCCGGGTGACGCCCGCTGGCGGAAGGCACGAAGAGCGTGACATCAAAATGCCACCCGGCATCCGGCGCGCCGGTTATCCGGACGGTCTCCTTCACGATCTGTCCGCCCGGCAGGGGCTCACGCTTGAGCACCTCGCCGCGGGCAGACACGCCCTCTGGCGCTGTGCCGTACAGGCACTCCTCCGCCGCGGCAATCCATGCAGCGCGCTGAGTGTTCCACGTGGAAATATCGACGTTCAGGGAAGGAAGCTGAAAACCCATCTGTGTGTCCTCCGTTTTCCTATTTTTTTCGGAGTATAGCACGGGATGATCGATGATGCATGCAGCCCCTTCTTTCTGCACCACGGGGATGCAGGGGAGGGGAACTATCAGAACTTCATGAGATCATCAGATGTGATCTGAGATTGGATTTCTCCAGCGTATTTATTCCAGTAAAGCCCAAAGGGCGTCACCATGGTCCAGTGGATCGCGTTTCTTGTCTTCGTTTCCGTCACAAAGTCGTTTGCCTTCCGCCGGAGTTCCTCATTGTATGACTGCGTAATGGCATAAGGCCCGCTTTTGTATTTCATCTCCAGCAGATTAATGGTGTGGTCTGAGCGCCATATGACCAGATCGATCTGCGAGCCATGAATGCCCTTTTCGGGATCTTTCCCGCAGACAAAGGAGCACACGTCCGTAAGGACACCGGATATACCGAGCCTGCTTTTGATCTGCTCGATGTGCAGAAGGCACACAAGTTCGAATGCAAGCCCCTGCCATGTATTCAGCTTCGGTGTATTGATCTGATGCGTCCAGAAAGCCGGATCCTCTGGTCGCGTGAGAAGAAACGAATGATAAAACCGCACAAAGGGGTCGATGAGCTGATACAGACTGCCCTTCGTCTTTTTACCGAAGGCATGGTATTCCCGGATGAATCCGCAACTTTCTAACTCGTCCAGCTTCTCGGAAAACTTTCCGGATCCGGAAAGGCCAGTGGCACTCAGGATCTCTGCGCGGGTGAGCCCCATTTTGTGTTCAGCGAGTGCATGTATTATTTTCAGATAGTCAGCCGGCTTTTTGAAAATTGAAGCAAACAGGTAATCATACTCATCCTTCAGGGGAGCTTCCGCTGCAAAAAACAGGTTATCTATGTTCTGGGATACTGACAGACCTTTCTGCATAAGTTCCCAGTAAAACGGGACCCCGCCCAGAGCCATGTACAGTTCCATAATCTGGGTATCAGAAAAGGCGAGATTCTTTTTTTCTACATAGGTCTTGCATTGAGCAAGGGTAAACGGCATGAGCCTTAGTCGGCCTGTCAGACGGTGGTACAGGCCGCCTTTGTTATGGATCACTTTTTTCAGAATCCAGGAGGTGGCAGAGCTGCACACGATCAGGATGATATCGTTCCTTGCTGAACACCAGGAATTCCAGAAATGCTCCAATGCCCGGATTAGCTCCGACTTTTGTGTGTCCATCCAGGACAGTTCGTCCAGGAAGAGGATTTTCTTTTGATGTGAACTTTGTAAAATCAACTGCTTCAACAGCTGGAACGCATCGAACCAGTTTTCGGGCACGGGATGATCTGGTGCCATGCCGGCATCTGTCAAGGCACTCGAAAAGGCCTGTAGTTGCTCGATTCTCGATCCTTCAAACACACCGGAATGCTGAAATGTGAAACGTCCCTTGAGCGTTTCACGGATCAGGTAGGTTTTTCCTACCCGTCTCCTGCCATACACCGCAATAAACTGGGAATCTTCCTGATTGACAACCTCCTCCAGAAAGGCTGTTTCTTTTTCGCGTCCGATAAGCATGATCGGTCTCCTCCAATTTGTGATGAATCAAATTTAATTTGGGCCAAATCGATACTTTTTAGATCGATTTGGCCAATTATAATCTTGATCGTTCTTAAAAGCAAGAAAGCAATGGCTTGGCTAAATACCACGAATTTACGTAAGTTTATCAACATGTACTTCATCAGTTTTGTTGTCGCATATTATTTATAAAGTGCCAAATCTCTATAAAAAGTCAAGATTTGGCACTTTATTCTGAATGCAATTGTGCTTATTGTGTAAACATATGGAAGTGCTAGTCAGCAAACTGCGGAGAACAAAGAGTACTGTGCTTAACTGATACATTTTGCGAATATGACCAGATATGATGGAGAAGAGTTGATGTACATATGGTTACACTTGTCTGCATTGATCATAAGTATAGATAGCCAGGGGGATAAACTAGGCCAAATAAAAGAAATCTTACGAGATTTGGCCTAGTATAATTCAGGATGATCACGAAGACAAGAAAGAAAATACCGCATGTGCCAGTGATACAGAGACTTTCTGACCATTCCTGCATCGCTCTTTCTGCGAAAGAAAACGGGCCAAATCTGAGATATTTCTTGAGATTTGGCCCGAAATGCCCTATGTCGCGCTCTGCGGCTGCTGCCCTCAGGGATCCTCTTGCCAATTGCCTGCTACGGCATATAATCTGCTTGAGAATCAGATGCAGGAGGAACGTTATGCGAACCATGTCCTTTCGAGCGATACTCTGCGTCCTGTGTGCGCTCATGATTTGCTTCTCCCTCGCGCTGGCGGAGGAGAGCCTTGGCAAGATCACCATCGTGGAGCAGTACTTCAGAAACGAGTATGTGGAGCGGGACAGTACACTCACCGTCTTCACAAACGATCCGAGGCGGATGGAACTGTACGCAGATGGCGCGGATGCCATCGAGGTGGAGGCGGTCCTGACCGCACCAGGCGGTGATGAGATTGAGATGGAGGTCTCAGGGAGCAGCAACGGTCATGTCTTTTACCTGACCATCCCCGACACAGCCGAAATCGGGCAGATGTACACACTGAACGTGAAGGCCGGGCGCGAGGGATACACGGGCGACGGGTTCACGCTGCAGCTGGACATGGCAGAGACGGCCCGCCCTCAGGCGCCGCAGGTCACCTGGAGCGCGACGGAAGCATACCCGGGTGACTATATCTACGGCGACGTGACGGCGGAGGGAGCCGACCTTCTGGAGGTGCTGGACAGCTATTCGGAACATTTCGCAAGCTATGCTGTGGAAAATGGTCACGTGAGGATTGCCTTCAGGCTGGTACCGTGGGAGACGGATTCCGTGCTTCTGCGCGCGAGGGTCGGAGGCTACTGGTCGGACAATACGGCAGCGTCTTTTACACTGCTCGGCATTTCTGAGGAAGCGCCGGAGGAATGGACACCGGGCTTTGCCAGGGAGATCATCCCGGGCGAGGACGTAGTGGTCCGGCACCCCGAGGTGGAGGGTGCCGTGTCCTACATCGTGGATGTGGCGGATGCCTACGGTTTCCCCATCTGGTCCTTCGAGCGCCGGGAAGCCGGCGACTTCATCATCCCGGCGGCCCTCTTCTATGACGGCGGCACGTTCCACATCTCCGCCGGTGTTTCCAACGGGGAAAGAAACGACTGGTGCTGGGCAAACGAGGACTACTATGATGTGCCTGCCTGGACGCCCGGGGAGAGCGCACCGACTGTCACGCTGAGCAGCACAGATGTCGATTTCGGGGAGACCATCACGGCCACGATCTCGGTCAGCGATGCCGAGCAGGTGATCATCGAACAATGGGAACTGATGTATGAAGCCTACAATCTCTATGCCTGGACCGAGGTGCTGACGCTGGAAAGTCCCGGAAGCCAGGTTTCCATTCCGACTGGCTTTACGGGCGAACAGAAATTCCGCATCGGCGTGAAGGCCGGCGGCAGATGGCTTCCCTGGAGCGAGCCCTTCACGGTGAACGCTAGGAAGCCCATCGGGGACCTGGACAGCGTCAGCTCCATCCGGATCGAGAAAACAGATGCCGGGCACGAGGTGGTCCTGAAATGGGACAGCGTGGAGCATGCAGACACCTACACCGTACAGCTGCGCCTGATGGACGGCGGGGAAGCGGCCTGTGAGTTCACCGTTCAAGAGAACCAGTGCACCGTGCCAGCAGGCGCGCTGGAGCCCGGGGACTACCAGGTGCAGGTGCTGTCTCGCGCGGCAGGGTACTATAGCAGCGAGGGCGTCATTCACACCTTCACCCTGGCAGCTGGAGCTGAACCCATTTATGAGGTGCTGGTGCTCCCCGCGGACGTCACCGAGATTGGCGAGCGCGCCTTCATGGGGGTCGCGGCCGGGAAGGTCATCATCCCCGAGGGCTGCAGGGCCATCGGAAGCCTTGCCTTTGCAGACTGCCGGGATCTCAGGGAGGCCGTCCTGCCCTCGACGCTCACGGACATCGCAGAGGATGCTTTCAGCGGGTGCGAAAATCTCACGGTCATCGCGCCAAAAGGGTCTGTCGCGGCGGACTATGCAAGCGCGCATGGATTCCATGTAACAGAGCCCTGATCTACATAAAAACCGCAGCCCATTCGGACTGCGGTTTTTATGTGGCGAAAATCAGACGCGGACCAGCTCGTACTGTCTTGTGCCCAGGCCGATCTTCTCTGCGTGCTCCAGCATTTCCTTCCAGCGGATGTTGGGGTTGGAATCCTTGAAGTGATCGTGATGGTGGTGCCAGTCATGCCGCTTCAGGTGATCGCTCAGCTGGCTGTTGGGCATGGGCGCAGATGCTAGGCAGGCGTCCGCGCAGGCCTGGTCCAGGGCCACGGGATCGAAGGAGGCGAACATGCCGATGTCCGGAAGGATCGGGGCGTCGTTCTCGGAGTGGCAGTCGCAGTTGGGGGAGATATCCTGGACGAGGGAGATGTGGAAGCAGGGCCGGTCGTGGCAGACCGCGGCAGTGTATTCCGCGATCTTGCAGCACAGCACCTCGTTGGCGTTATCGTTGTTGTTGGCGATGGCGTCAAAGGCGCAGGCACCGATACATCTTCCGCAGCCCTTGCACAGGTCCTGCTGGATGACGGCCTTGCCGGTGGCATACGAGATGGCATCGCTGCCGCACTCGCGGGCGCATCTTCTGCACGAGCGACAGTTTTCCTCGATCACGTGGGGCTTTCCGTAGTTGTGCTGGTGCATCTTGCCTGCACGGCTTCCGCAGCCCATGCCGATGTTCTTCAGCGCGCCGCCGAAGCCGGTGTTCTCGTGCCCCTTGAAGTGGGTGAGGCTGATGAACACGTCCGCGTCCATGACGGCACGCCCGATGTATGCCTCCTGGCAGTATTCGCCGTTCGGGACCGGGACGGCCACATCGTCGGTGCCTCGAAGGCCGTCGCCGATGAGGATCTGGCAGGTGGTGGAGACGGAATTGAAGCCGTTGATCTCCGCACACTGCAGGTGCTCAAGGGCATTCTTCCGGCTGCCGGGATAGAGCGTGTTACAGTCGGTGAGGAAGGGATTGCCGCCCTTTTCCCGCACCATCTCCGCCACCGCCCTCGCCCAGTTGGGCCGGAGGAAGGCCAGGTTGCCCAGTTCGCCAAAGTGCATCTTGATGGCCACGAACCGGCCGTCCAGGGGCAGCTGCTCGATCCCGGCCCTTCGGCAGAGCTTCTTGAGCTTCTCCGTCAGGGCCACGCCCTCCACGGTGCGAAAATCGGAAAAGAAAACCTTGGATGAGGTGTCAGCCATGTTGTTGTCCTCCCTGTGTTATCTCTGAGATCATTCGCTCCGTATTATCCCCGGCGTGTGTGCGGTTAGTCAACGTAAATCGCAAAGCCTTCTTTGTGGACAGCCCGGCGGCCGCCTAATATACTTTGAAGCCAGGGTCAAAAGGTAGCCAGACCTCCCTTGATCCCCTTTTTGTAGACATTCATCAGGGGTAAGAGAGCCTTTTTCAACTGGAAGCGCGCATAGTTCTTGCCAGAGTTTCCTGAAAGAACTATGACAATTTGTTACAAAAGTGTGACATACTTCTGGCAAATCAATGTGCACCTTGGCATTGATCTCAAATCTGCTTATGCCACCTCAACCAGATGCCCTGAGCATAGCGTTTCTTCAATAGATAAGAGCGTGAGAACGGGACCACGGTCGCAACCGAATCCAGTCTTCTTCTTGAATGTGACCAGCTTTCCCATGAAGGATAGTGCTTTCTTGACGTGAAACCAATTTACTGGCGATTGTAGATCGGGTTCGTCGCGTACTTCGTTTTTCCGAATGAGAAGAGGATGAACTTGATACTATCCAAGGCTACCACCTTCAGGTCCATACATGCCTGCTTGACCCGCTGACCAATCGGGAGGTGATCTATGTCCAGGTGGTTATGCAGATAACCGGGGATGGTTTCAACACCATTTCGGAACCTTCCAAATGCCTTGTAAGTCTCAGTGCCAAGATTGGCTTCCGTAATGATTCGGCCCTGGGCATTGGGGCTTACGGTCACGGCTGCTTCGTCCGAGCGCTTCAATGAGGTGCATTTACAGTCGTTCCTGTACGGACAGTTACTGCACTTGGAGCCTTCCATTTTGATCCGGATTGACCCATTCCTGTACAGCGTCTGCGAGACAGGAGCATGTCCCATCGGACACTGAAGCACGCTCTTCTTGTCCTCGGCGTATGCATACAATCCCCAGATTGGATTTACGTTCTTTCCAAGAAGATCGGTTGGCAGCAGACGGAATCCCTTTTCCCTGGCAGCCTCAATCAGCGAACGGCTGGAATAAGCACCATCTGCTACACATACCCGATCCCCCAGGGATCTGTCTATCGCAATGGGGTTCTTCTCATG